>NZ_JAFBFD010000013.1 GCF_016909125.1 Enterococcus lemanii
AAGGTCATCCTCTGCGCGAGCACTCTTCGTTTTTAACATTTTTTTGAAAAGTAAATTATCTGAATATTCTTATTTTATTTACGCACCATTAGTGATTAAAATCCTTTCTAGCTTTTCTCTTTGCTTAACAAAGGCGGGGGAAAAGCGTTGATTCATCTGGCGAGGACGCGGCAAATTTACCGAGAAAATTTCCAAGCCAGTACTTGTCATTAAGGCAATTTTGTCGCTTAATAACAGCGCTTCTTCTAGATCATGTGAAATTAAAATAACGGTTTTTTTCCGCTCTTCCCATAAGCCAACCAGCCATGCTTGCATTTGGCTTCTCGTAAATCGATCGAGTGCGCCAAAAGGTTCGTCCAACATTAAAACCGACCGTTGCGTCATTAATGTGCGTAAAAAGGCCGCTCGTTGTTTCATCCCACCAGATAATTCATTCGGCAAACGATGCCGATATTCCCACAAACCGGCTTGTTTCAAACCTTGATTCAACACGTCTTGTGAAATTTGAAGCGTTGAATCAAAAGCTTGCCCCAGTTGAATATTTTGTTGCACAGTTTTCCAAGGTAAGAGCGTATCTTTTTGTGGCATGTAGCCTACTTGTAAGCGCGTCAAGGTTGTTTGATTTTGCTTAATCTCACCTGAACTCGCTGGAAGTAATCCTGCTAAAACACGTAATAAGGTGCTTTTCCCACACCCACTTTTGCCAATGATTGTTAAAAATTCATTGTCTTGAATCGTTAAATCAAGAGCAGAAAAAGTCGGCTGTGCATTTTGGGGAAATTGAAACGATAAATTTTCAACGACAATCATGTTTCTCTCCTCTATTTCAAAAATTATTGTTGCTCCAATTGAACTTCTGTAACTAAATCTGCCCAATGATTGAGCGGACCATGGCCATGTCCGACTTGAATCTCATTTAAAATGGCGCCTTGTAAAAAACATTTAGCTAAGTAAGTGGCTTGAACAAGAGATGCGCCTTTCGCTAGCTCGGCAACAATCGCGGCCGATAGCGTATCGCCGGTGCCGTGCGTGCGTTTCGTTTTGATTTTTGGTGCATGGATCCAGTAACTTTCTTCGTTTTCCAATAATAAAAAATCACTCGCTCGCTCGGAGTCTCGGTGTCCCCCTTTAATCAAAACATTTTTAACGCCTAAACTTTGTAAATACGCGGCTACTTTTTGCATCTGCAGGTCATTCGTAATTGAAAGTCCGCTCAGTACTTCTGCTTCCGGGATGTTAGGCGTCACTAAGGTCGCAAGGGGAAGCAAATCCCTTTTGATACTGGCAACTGCCGTGTCGTTCAACAAAGAATGCCCGCCTTTTGCTATCATCACAGGGTCAACAACTAACGGTCCAAAATCAACCTTTTGCAAATTTTCTACGACACTGTGAACCCGGACTTCATCGGCTAACATTCCGGTCTTACAAGCACGAATGTGAAAATCTGCGGCTAAACTAGCAAATTGTGCGGTAATAAATTCAGGTGCGACGGTCATGCTTTGTTGCACACCAAGCGTATTTTGAGCCGTTAATGCTAAAACAACGTTCATTCCAAAAACACCTCTTGCTTGAAAGGTTTTCAAATCCGCCTGCATACCCGCACCACCACCTGAATCAGAACCAGCAATCGTAACTACTTGAGGCGTTTGGTTAATTTTTTTCATTTCTTTTTCCACTTACTCCACCTTCTTTATTTCAAATTGTTCTAGTGTCTGACATAAGGCTTGTACTTTCTGTGCTGGGTTTTGTGCCAACATGATTTCACTGACCATCGCGACACCAGCAATGGGCAACTTGGCTAAAGAAAGCATATTTTGATGGTTAATTCCGCCAATTGCTACGACAGGGATTTGCAATTTTTCCGCAATTTCACGTAAAGTTGCTTGACTTGTTCGTGGCCCTGCTTTTGTTTTGGTTGGAAAAATCGCTCCTGTGCCGACATAATCAGCGCCCTCTTCTTGCGCTTGTTGGGCCCGTTTAAGCGTTTTTGCCGTCACACCAAGTAAACGATTCGCACCAAGCAATTGACGCGTGACAGCAACGGGTAACTCTTCGTCGCCAATATGAACCCCAGCTGCATCAACAGCTAAACAAATATCGACCCGATCATTGATGATTAAAGGGATTTGATAGCGATCAGTTATTTCTTTTACCGCTTGTGCCACTTCAAAAAAACTACGCGTGGAGCGATTTTTTTCACGCAATTGCACACAGGTGACGCCGTTTTGGCAAGCACTTTCAATCACTTCTAAAAAACGCTCGTCTGACAAATCAAATTGCCCAGTAACAAGATATAGTTGATAAAGGTTTTTCTTCATGTTCTCTCTCCTCTAATGGATTTTGTCCAATTTATTTGTTGCCAAAGTAAAGATAGTTGATCCATTACAGTCAGCCGAAACCAAGCCATTCCGTTTTCTGACTTTAATAATTGTTGGGCTTTTTCACCACAACAATTAAAATAAGCCAGACCTGCGACCGTCGCCACTTCGGGAGCATAACCTTCCCCAAGTAAAGCAGCAATCAAAGCACCAACAATGTCACCCGTCCCAGTAAAAGCGTTTAATTGTGGCACGCCATTATAAAACTGCCAATCGGCATTCTTCGTACGCACTAAATCGGTTGCCCCAGTAGCTAAAAAAAGTGTTTCCGGGTATTTTTTATGTAATTTCTGCAGGGCTTGAGCCAAAACTTGTTGCTGGGCTAACGTATTATCTTTTTGATGACTATCAACACCACAAGCATGATTTGGTAAGTCACAAAAACTTCTTAATTCAGAGTAGTTCCCCTTCACCACAGTCGGATGGTAAGCCATTAATTTTTGAGCAAAGGCTTTGCGATCGGCAATCGCACCAATGCCGACTAAATCTAAAACAAATGGTTTTTGTTTTTGGGCACAAGCTTTAGCCACCAAAAGCATCGCTTGTTTTTTTTCTGATGAAAGATGCCCTAAATTGATCAGAACACTCTTTGTTTGTGGAAATAAATCCGTCATTTCTTCTACCGAGTCAGCCATGATGGGGGAAGCATGAACTGCTAGCAAGGCATTGGCTAGTAATTCAGCGGTCACTTCATTCGTTAAACAATGGACAAGTGGCCTTTTTTTCAAAGGAAAACACGTTTGACAATCCTTTTTAAAATTGTTCATTGATTAAGTCCCCTCTTTTAGTAAACAATTGTTGCGTTTTTTGAAAGACAGATATTTTTTGCAGACGATTTAATAAACCGTACGCCATCAGTCCGCCAATGAGGGTCGCCCCCATAAAGCGCGGCGTATAAACAAACCAAAACAATTGATTGTGCGAACCAGTAAACCAAACCATGACCGGATAAGAAAGCAACGATCCGACAATCCCCGTCCCAACCATTTCCCCAAATAGCGCAAACGATACCTTTTGACCCATACGATAAAACATTCCCGCAAAAGCCGCCCCAAAGACTGCCCCTGTCAAAGCAAGTGGCGGAATGCTTAATAAAGTCATTCGTAATAAGCCACAAATAAAAGCCATCGCTGTTGCGTAAAAAGGACCCATTAAAACTGCCCCGATAATATTTACCACACTCGACATCGGCGCCATTCCTTCGATTCGCAACAAAGGCGAAAGAACAAAATCCAAGGCAATCATCATTGCTAAAACGGTTAATTTCTTTATTTTCCCTTCATGTGTTAACATTAAAAACCCATCCTTTTTTTGTTTTTTTGTGTAAAAAAGACCTTCCGTCAAACATGCTGACGAAAGGCCTTTCCACTCATAACCGACTCCTTTTACATATAAAGCTGTTGTAAAATTTATCGCGTTCATTGAATGAATACATTTCCTACGTCAGTCCGAACTGAATCAGGTTCAATGGGTATCATCTCAGCCAAACAGGCACCCCAATGCATCATTTTTTGATTTAACTTTTATTTACTTTTTTCCTTTCTCTTTATTTTTTGGTCCATCTAAAACAAAAAAAGGCATCTCCCCTGAAATCGAGGAAATGCCTAAAAGTGTCTACTCAAAAAAAACGAATACTTTTGACATGCTCCCTACGATGGTCTTAACCAACAGGTTCAAAGGGTCAGGCCAAGCCTTCTCAACGTCACGACGTCCCCCTGCATTTTTTATAAAATGAAATTAAATGAAGTCTACCTTTCTTTTTATAATTCGTCAACTAAAAGTGTTTGGTTAATTTTTAGTCTGCTGCTTTCAATTCGTAACAAATCTCCCTTGTCGCGGGATAAACTTCACGATAAAGTGCATACTGTTTTTCGTATTTTGCAACATTTTCCGCTATTGGTGTCGCTGCTTTTTGGTAAGAAACAAAGGTTTGGGCACAAGTTGGTAAATCTTCAAACCAACCAACGCCCACTGCTGCAAGCATCGCCGCTCCTAAACCGGGTCCTTCTTCTACCGTTAAACAAACAATTTCTGCATTAAAAACGTCGGCTTCAATTTGTAGCCAGTCTTGATTTTTAGCGCCACCACCAACTGAAACAATTTGTTTGAATTTTTTACCAGCCACTTCTTCCATTAATTTTTGGCTATCTTTTAAAGAAAACGTAATTCCTTCAAGCACCGCTTTAGCAAAGTGTTGGAGTGTGTGTTTTGTATCAATACCAATAAAACTACCGCGAATTTGACTATCCGGATATGGTGTTCGTTCACCCACAATATAAGGCGTAAATAACAACCCATCGGCCCCTGGTGCAATTTGATCGATTCCACTTAACAATTCATCATAACTGGTGTTTTTAGCAAATGTTTCTTTAAACCAACTCAAACTATGGCCGGCTGCTAAAGTCACTCCCATTGAATAGTGGGTATTGGGCAAGCTATGGTTAAAGAGGTGTAAATCGCCTTGATAATCTGGTAACGCTTGGTCTTCAAAAGATAAAAATACTCCCGAAGTTCCAATACTCGCCATCCCGGTTTCTGTATTTAAAATACCCGCACCTAACGCCCCACAAGCATTATCCGCACCACCAGCAAAAACTTTAACCGTTTGCTTAAAGCCATATTTTTCAATAAAATTAGCTTTTAAATTCCCGGTTTGCCCTTGAGAATCGATGAGGGTTGGTAAATAAGTACTTGGAATCGCAAATGCTTCTAATATGGTTTGTGACCATTCTTTTTTTTCTACATCAAGAAGTAACGTCCCAGCGGCATCCGAATAATCCATGTGTTGCGTGCCGGTTAACCAAAAACCTAAATAATCTTTTGGCAATAAAAGATGACGAACTTTTTGCCAAGTTTCCGGTTCATTTTCTTGCAGCCACAAAATTTTAGGTAAAGTAAAGCCTTCTAGTGCTTTGTTTTTGGTTACTTGAATGAGTTTTTCACCAAGTGTAGCGGTAATTTTTTGACATTGTTTCGTCGTTCGGACGTCATTCCATAAAATCGCTGGTCGTAAAACGGTTTGTTTTTCATCAAGAACGACTAAACTATGCATTTGACCAGAAAAACTAATACCGACTAATTTTTCACTAAAATCAGCAACTTCTTCATTCAAGGTGTCTAAAACTTTTTCACAAGCTTTTAACCACTCGCTAGGCTCTTGTTCGCTATAACCAGATTGTAAATGAATTAAAGGATATTCTGCACTCGCTCGATAAATCACGTGACCGGCTTCATTTAATAAAAGACCTTTCAGTGCGCTTGTTCCTAAATCTAATCCTAAAACATATGCCATCTTTTTTCTCCTTTAAGGCTTAAAATAAGTAGTCATTTAAACGAGATTTCACAAATTCTAAGTGATTTGATTCGACTTTGATTTCTTCATTTTTCAAAGCATAATCGGTTAAACTTTCTAAATCTTCATCGCCCGCGACAATGCTTGCGCCAATCCCTGTTTGGTAGCTTGCATAACGTTTTTCTTTAATTTCATCAAAGAAGCGATCTTCTTTTAAGGCTGCCGCTGCTTTTAAGCCACGAGCATAAGTATCCATCCCAGCGATATGTGCTAAGAACAAATCTTCCATTTCAAAAGATGAACGGCGCACTTTCGAGTCAAAGTTAATACCACCTGGCGCAATCCCACCATTTTCTAAAATTTCATACATCGCTAAAGTCGTATCAAAGACATTCGTTGGGAATTCATCGGTATCCCAGCCAAGTAAGGGATCGCCTTGATTCGCATCAATCGAACCTAAAGCATCATAACAACGAGCGACATTTAATTCGTGTTCAAAGGTATGCCCAGCCAAAGTTGCGTGGTTTGCTTCTAAGTTTAGTTTGAAGTCGCCTTCTAAACCATATTTTTGAATAAAGGCCATCGCAGTTGCCGCATCAAAATCATATTGGTGCGTTGATGGTTCTTTTGGTTTTGGTTCAATTAAAAATTGTGGTTTGTGGCCAATTTTTTCACCATAAGCAATCGCCATCTTGAATAAACGGGCAATGTTGTCTTGCTCAAATTTCATATCTGTATTTAATAATGATTCGTACCCTTCACGGCCACCCCAAAAGACGTAGTTTTCGCCACCTAATTTTTTACTAATGTCTAAACCTTTTTTCACTTGTGCGGCGGCATGCGCAAACACATCGGCATTGCTTGAAGAAGCTGCACCATGAACATAGCGTGGATTGGAAAACATATTAGCGGTATTCCATAGTAATTTGATACCGGTTTGGTCCATTTTTTCTTTAATTAAATCGGTAATCGTGTCGATATTGGCGAAGAATTCTTCTAATGAATCCCCTTCAGGAGCAATATCGATATCATGGAAACAGAAATACTCAACGCCTAATTTTTCTAAAATTTCAAAGAAGGCTTCCACGCGATTTTTAGCCGTCTCCATTGGTGTTTCTCCCCACCAATTTCGAATATTCGTTGGGTTACCAAAAGGATCCGAACCATCTTGCGTCATTGTATGCCAATAAGCCACTGCAAAACGCAAGTGCTCTTTCATTGTTTTGCCTAAGACGATTTCTTCCGGGTTATAATGACGAAAAGCAAACGGGTTATCCGCTGTTTTTCCTTCGTAGTGAATTTTACCAATGTTTTCAAAATATGCCATGTTTCTTTCCTCCAGTTATATTTGTTTTTTATATTTGCTTCCTTTTTCCCCATCCTTTATAGTTAACGTAGGAAAGGAGCTTACTTATGTCTACTACGGAATTTGAATTAGTTGAACACCATAAGCTACAAGGAATTAAAGCTTTTTTAATTGATATGAATTATCGTCGCCCGCATTTACATTCTGACTTAGAAATTATTTACGTGTTGCGCGGAACACTTGCTTTAACGATGGATTCAAAAACTTATTACGTGCGTAAAAATGAGTTTATTGTGATTAACGCGTTTCAGTTACATGAACTTGCGACACCTCAACAAGTTAAGTTACTTATTTTGCAAATCAATCCAAAAGAATACGAAACTTTTTTCCCACAAATTAATGAAATTCTTTTTCAAAATCAAGTGTTAACGAACGCGAATTTGACGAATTTTGGATCCTTTAAGCAACTTTTTTTACAAACTTGTTTGGTTTACTTCCAAGAAAATTCCTTCTTCCAATTAGAATGTCATGGGTATGCGGCACTCACGCTATTTGCTTTACTCGAGCAGGCTCCTTATGACGTCATTTCTGAAAAAGAACAAAATGCTCTTTTGTTACGAAAAGAACGTTTGCGTCGTATGATTGATTATATTCAACAACATTTTCATGAAAAATTACTTTTAGCCGATTTGGCCAAGCAAGAAAATTTATCCATCAACTACCTTTCGCATTTTTTCCAAAATCATCTCGGGATGTCGTTTCAAAATTATTTAAACCACATTCGGTGTGAGAAAGCCCATTTTTTAATTAAAAATACGGAAATGAGTTTGTTAAACATTAGTGAGACTTGTGGTTTTTCTGATTTGCGTTATTTAAATCGTGCCTTCCAACAAATTTATCACTTTTCGCCCAAAGCCTACCGTAAACAATTGCAAATGGATCTTAAACAACCCGAAAAGAAACTTGGAAAAAAAATTCAAGAACAAGAATTTATTCATCAAAAAGCCAACAGTCTTGCCGTCACCACGCAATTATTATCAGGAGACTTTTTTGACAAATAGCTTCATTTTGATAAACCGTTTTCATTTTTACATCCTTATCTTAGCAAGCTTTTAAATAAAAATCTTGAACGTTCTTACGATTTTTTATAGACTATCTTGTGATTTCAATTTTCGCTCCAAAAATAAATCTTTTTTAATATTTGTTTTTCTTTCAACCAAGTGCTAAACTAAACACACAGGGATGGTGCTCCCTATAACTGCCAGTGATGGCTGATGGCGCCTGTTAGATACAAGGGTTTATTTGTCGTGCCAATTGACGCGAAATAATGTCTTGTATGTAACAGGCTTTTTTGTGTTAAAAAAACAATAGTGAGGGTGTTGGCTTATGTTAATGAGTATCGCGTTAATTTTATTGGTGGGCATTTTGACCGATTTTATCAGTAAAAAACTGAAGATTCCTAGCTTGATTGGGTTCATTCTGACTGGTATTTTACTTGGTCCGGCTGTTTTCAATTTACTTGATGCAAATTTTTTAACCCTTTCGGCAGATTTGCGTAAAATCATTTTAGTCATTATTTTAACTCGGGCTGGTTTAGCGTTAGATTTAAAAGATCTAAAAAAAGTGGGCCGACCGGCTGTTTTATTAAGCTTTGTCCCGGCCACTTTTGAGATTATTGGCACGATGTTTTTTGCCCCAATCTTCCTTGGTTTGTCTTTACTAGAATCTGCGTTACTAGGAGCCATTTTAGGGGCGGTTTCACCTGCTATCGTTGTTCCACGAATGGTCACATTGATTCAGGAAAAACGTGGAACAAAAAAAGGGATTCCACAATTGATCTTAGCTGGCGCTTCGGTGGATGATATTTACGCGTTAGTTTTATTTTCTTCGTTTTTAACTTTAGTCCAAAGTGGTGAATTTCAAATGCTTTCCTTACTAAAAATCCCCGTTTCTATTTTTAGCGGGCTTTTGGTTGGACTCACAGGTGGTTACTTGTTGGCAAAACTCTTTGAAAAAATCCGCTTTTCAAGTATGGTGCAATTCCTCATTCTTTTTAGTCTTTCTTTAAGTTTGGTTCATCTTGAAGCGGTTCTCACGTGGCTTCCTTTTTCCGGTATTTTAGCCGTTATGGCCATGGCAATCATGCTCTATCGACAAATGCCAACGGATAGCGACAAAATCGCACACTTTTACCATCAATTGTGGGTTCCTGGTGAAATGTTTTTGTTTATTTTAGTGGGGGCTTCCGTTAATATTGCATTTGCTTTTGCGGCAGGCTTCTTGCCACTATTGGTCATCTTAGGTGCTTTACTAATCCGGATGATTGGCGTGTGGGTTAGCCTAATTGGAACAAACTTATCTTTTAAAGACAAACTTTTTTGTTTGATTGCCTACTCACCAAAAGCCACGGTGCAAGCAGCGATTGGTGGCGTCCCTTTTGCGCTTGGCCTTGCTTCTGGCGAATTAATGCTGACACTTTCAGTTTTGGCGATTTTAATTACGGCCCCACTAGGCGCTTTTGGGATGGATTTCAGTTATAATAAGCTTTTAGAGAAATAGTTTTATTTATAATCAGATTGGAAGTGAGCGACATGTGGGTTCTTTATGCCTTTTTATCGGCTTTTTTTGCGGGGATAATGGCGATTTTAGCCAAGATTGGCATTCGCGACATGGATTCAAACTTAGCCACGGCCATTCGTACGCTTGTGGTTGTCGTTTTATCTTGGGGAATCGTCTTTCTTTTTCCAGCAGAGCAAACACTGGCAACCATCGACTCAAAAAGTTTACTCTTTTTAGTTTTATCAGGGTTGGTGACGGGTGCTTCTTGGCTTTGTTATTTTAAAGCGTTGCAACTTGGAAGTGTTAACCAAGTCACACCGGTTGATAAAAGTAGTGTCTTACTCACGATGATTTTATCTTTCTTATTTTTAGGTGAACCATTATCGTTATTGAAAGTCCTCGCCCTTTTTTCAATTGGAATCGGGACTTACTTAATGATTGATTTTAAATCAGACGAAGCAGACACGAAAAAAAATCAACAGGCCAGTTGGTTTATTTACGCGAGTTTTTCAGCATTTTTTGCCAGTTTAACGGCTATTTTAGGCAAAATCGGCATTGAAAATGTCCCTTCAAATCTTGGCACCGCGATTCGCACACTTGTGATTCTAGGCATTGCTTGGGTGATTGTTTTTGCTCAAAAAAAACACCGCGACCTCCCTTTGATTGCCAAAAGAAACTGGTATTATCTCTTTCTTTCTGGACTTGCGACGGGTCTTTCTTGGCTTTGTTACTATCGGGCGCTCCAAGATGGCCCAGCGAGTGTGGTTGTCCCGATTGATAAATTAAGTATCGTTTTGACCATCTTCTTTAGTTATTTTATTTTAGGGGAAAAATTACGAAAAAAAGCGTGGCTTGGACTTATCCTTTTAGTAGGAGGCACGTTACTTTTATTAGTTTAAATAAAAAAATGAGACAAAGATACGCGTCTTTGTCTCATTTTTTTTATGCTAATCAATCCATCCTTTTGCTAAACAGCGACTGAAATCCCACGAATCCCAACCGTACCAAGCTGGATCATTAATCGTATCAATATTTAATTTATAGGTCCAGTACATATGGCCCTCACCAATATTCCAAGTGGCCACTGATTTTTGCCAAAGGGTTTGATAAACTTCAATTAACGCGGCTGAACTTAAGCGATTGGTGGCCGTAAATTCTTCTTGTGTTGGATTAATCCCACCTTTTGTATCCGTTCCAGCTGCGTAAGAATTAAATAAAGACCATTCGCCGACAAACACCGGAATATAGCACGCAACTTCCGCGATTTCTTTACCCAATTGGTCTAAATACGCAAGATAAGCACCAATGTTTTGTTCTGTACCATCCATTTCGGCGATCATTAAATATTGGTGTGTATCCAACATGACTTGGGAGAAATTGTTTTTGGCAAAGAATTCTTTCCAAGCATGCAACTCAAACGCATCGTGAAAGACAATCCAAGTGTCTGGCAGTAAAATTTCACGTAACTGTTGATACGCTTTACAATAGAAATCTTGCAAGAAGGCCATCGTTAAGGGGCGGCTACCTTGGGCAAGTTTTGGATCCCGTGCTTGATAACGTTCAAGTGGTTTCATCACACCCCACATTTTTTCGGTAATTGGTTCATTGACTAACTCAATTCCCCAAAGAGCAGCGTGGTCGCGGTACCTTTGAGCTAAGCGCGTTAGGACACTTAAGACAAATTCAACCTCGGCTTCGTCTTGCCCCCATTTACAAACGCCAGAAATCCCACCATTATCAAAGCCATTTTGACTATTTGGAACCGTATGTAAATCAATGAGCACTTTGATTCCGTATGCTTTTGCCCAATTAAAAGCCCGATCTAAATGAGCGACACAACCAATAAATGGTGGGCGATCGCCAAAGATAAAATACGGAACAGGAATACGGACAATGTTTACTTTTGCTTGCGCTAAACGAATAAAATCAGCTTCCGTAATAAATTCATTCCGGTGTGTTTCCATTCGCGCTTCATAAACCTTTTTTTCTAAATCTTGTGCTAAATAATACTCGTCTTCTGCAACCACGCCGTCAAATAAGTTTGGCGTCATCCAATTTTCTAGTACGAGCCAACCACCGAGATTGACTCCTTTTAGTTTTTCATTCATTTTAGTTTATATCTCCTTAACCTACATTTTCTGCTTCACGTTGACGTAAATCACGAATCACTTGGTCAAATTCTTTATCTAATTTGTAAAAATGTAAAATGACTAAAATCAAAACATTCAACAATAAAGGGAATACCCAAAATGCCAAATGAATACTTGTAATCGCTGCTGCACTTTGTACACTTTGACTACCAACATAACCGCCAATGGATAAAACGATCCCTAGTAACGCTGAGCCTAAACCATTACCGACTTTGTAACCAAAGCTACTTGCACTATTCGTCAACCCTTCCATGCGTAACCCTGATTTCCATTCACCATAATCAACCGTATCGGAAACCATTGCCCACATCACAGCACCAAAGAACGCGCCACCAATTCCACGGATGATACTCGTTACATAAATAGATAACAGGCTCCCACCTAAAACAACTAACAAGACCGTTCCGACTGATTGGATGATTAAGCCTACAACCATTGAATTTTTCTTACCTAAACGTTTAATAAATGGGGCAATCAAAAACATAAAAGCAATTTGGGCTAAGTTCATCACTGAGTTAATGGTTTGGGCTAATTGGTTATCTCCAAGAACAGTTTTTGCATAATAAACCGTTGAGCCAGTCGTTAAAGCCATATTAATAAAGAGCACTAGTAAAATTCCCGTTACCATCAGCCAGTATTTATTTTTAAATAAAGCAACCATCCCTTCTTTAAATGGAATATGTTCTGATTTTTCACTCACTGGTTTGACGCGTTCTTTTGTTCCAAAAAAGTTAATCAAAAAAGCGATTACAGCAAACACGCCGAAAACCGAAAAAGTTTTCATCCAAGCACTGGCATTGTCTCCAAAATAAGCAACCAAGGTTAACGTATAAGAGTTAATCAATAATGTCCCTGCAGTTGCTAATAAACTTCTGAAAATACTCAAAACACTTCTTTCATAAGGGTCTTGCGTCATCAAAGCATTCAAAGCAGAGTAAGGCACATTGATAGCCGTATAAATCACACTTGATACTAAGTTATACGTTAGAAAAACATAAATTAATTTTGCGGCTGTCCCCCAAGTAGTCGGAACCGAAAATAGTAACACACCTGAAATCGCAAACGGGATAGCCATGCGCAAAATCCATGGACGCGCCTTCCCATATTTTGTTTTTGTTCGGTCAACAATCACACCCATGGCAATATCGGTTAAGCCATCTAAAAAGCGTGAAATCAGCATAATCATCCCTACGGCTGCCGCATTTACGCCCGCATAATCCGTATAATAAAACAATAAATAAGTCGTCATTGCCGTATAAATAATATTACAGCCAAAGTCCCCTAATCCATAGGCAACACGTTCAAATAACTTGACTTGTTCTGTTGGTTTTACAGCCATTTCATTTTTTAACTCCATTTTATTTTCCCCCTTTTAATCTAAGCGTTGGTTACATTTTTAACTGCGTAATAACTAAAATCTGCAAAAGAATCGTGTTGGTGAGCATCGACCGATCCGATAAAATTAAATAAACCGGTAAAACCACCAATTTCGCCTGGTTCGCCATTGACGCCTTCATCTGATAAGTAACTTACGTCAATGTCTTCGATTAGTATTTCCCATTTTTGGTCTTCGCGATAAGCTAATTTCGCTACCCCATTTTGATAAATTACTTTGAGTTCAATTTTACCGGTTGGCATCAAGCGACGGTGATGTGGGTATTCCACTCGTTTACCAAGTTTCGCTTGTAAAACCGTCAACATCGGGCAAGCCGCTTCTTCTGAATAAGTTAAATGTAAGTACAGCCAATTATTTGAATCATAATAAAGACCTAGTCCCGCTGTTTCAGAGTAATGATCTGGCTGAAATTCGAGTTTGGTCGTTACTTGATAATGAAAAGAAGTGGCACGCGTGGCTAAAATAGCCGGGTTCATTTGAGAAAAGAAAGAATTTTCCCCATGAATTCGTAAGTACCCTGGACGTTTGGTTAAATTAAACCAAGTGCTTGTTTGTTTACGGTAAGGGGTTAAAAATTCGACTAAATTCGGGTTTGTCGCAAAATCAAACAAATGATCTTCTGATTTTTTAGCTGGAACCACTTGGCCTTCCATTGCTTCCGTCGTCATTTTGGCTAAGTTTGAACCGTCATGCATTTCTAACCAACCATCTTTTGTCCAACGCATTTTTTGTAAAGAAGTTTCTCGTCCAAGTGGATTTAATAATGTTCCTGGCAAAGGACGCGACATTAAATGCGCGATGTACCATTCCCCAGTTGTTGTTTCAACTAAAGAACCGTGCCCGGCTTTTTGCATTGGTGAATTCGGATTGTACATTTCAAAATGGCCGGCATCGGGATCACCTAACGAAAATAAATGTTGTGGGGCTGAAGTAATAATTGGTTCACCAGAAGGATGCGCTTCATAAGGCCCAAAAATATTTTTCGAACGTCCAATTTCGACTCCATGTCCATAACCTGTTCCACCGGCCGCAATTAATAAATAATAATAATCTTGGCGTTTATAAATTTGCGGCGCTTCTGCACAACCACGTGTGGTAAAACCTTTTGTCACGCGATGCCATGAGCCGATAATACCACCGTTTGTTAAATCAACTTCGGCAATCACTAAGTGCCCTGGTGCCTGATAACCTTGGCGCGTCTCCCATTCTAAAATGGCTAAATAGCTTTTGCCGTCTTCGTCATGATACAACGCTGGATCAAAACCAATCGAAGTTAAGTAAATCGGTTTTGACCACGGACCGGTAATCTCATCTGCCCACATCGCATAAGAATCCGCATTGAATTCACGACCCGCCATATTTTGCATATGCGAATAGGCTAACCAATATTTCTTAGTTTTTTGGTCATAAGATAAATGTGGCGCCCAAACTCCCGCTGGTGTATTGCTTCCGCGCAATTCCACTTCGTCATTTTTCAAAATATTGTCTAAGCGCTCCCAATTGACTAAATCACGTGAATGGAACAATTGAATGCCTGGCGTCCAATGAAAAGTCGAAGCAGCGATGTAGTAGTCTTCCCCAACGCGAATAATTGAAGGGTCTGGTGCCATTCCAGGTATAATTGGGTTTTGAATTTGATTCATTTTTTGATTTCCTCACTTCTCTTTTATTTAAAAGGAGTTGTAATCGTTTTCCTTTTTGTTAACCCTATCATACGAATTTTTGGTAGCGATTTACATATCAATTTCCGCTTGTTTTTTACCATTTTTCATATTTGACTCAACAAAAAACACACGAACGAGTCCTTTCGACCTTATTCGTGTGTTTTTATAACCTCATGTGTATCCATTTGACGGTACTGATTCGGCGAGTAGTGGCTCCATTTTTTGAATTGTCGCGAGAAATGCGAGACGTTTTGGTAGCCAATAATTTCAGCGACTTCTGCTACTGAAATGGCTGGTTGATGAAGTAAATATTTTGCTTCATTGTATTTTAATTGATTCAAATACTCTTTTGGTGTCATATGATAAATTTTCTTAAAAGCTTTTAACATCGTACTATCACTAATACTTAATTGTCGGGCAATTCCATTTAATGACAACAATGGCAAATGTTCTTCGGTCGGTTGCGCGGTAAACCGACGAAAATTATTTTGAATCGTATCCGCAATGGTCACCGCTAAAAGCAGCGTATCATTATCCGACGAAGCTAACTCTGCTTTTTGGCTTTCGGCATAGTCTAACAAACAAATGACCAATTCAATGAGCAGTTTTTCGACAAATAGCTTTTGTTTAAATGTTATTTCAGTTGAGTCTAACAATTCAACGTAACTCGTTAAGATACTTTGGATTTGTGGATAAGCGGGGACTGTTTTTTCAAGTAGTAACGGGCAATACATGAGCAATTCTTGTTGAATAAATGGGTCATCAATATCAAAGTGAATACAAAAGTAAGCCATGCCTTCTTTTGAAACACACATATTTTCATGTTCTTTTCCTGGTGGAATCAAGACAATATCGCCGGCTCGAAAAAGTTGCTGGCTACCTTGAAAAATAGTTAGTTGTTCTCCTTTTAAAATCAACATAATTTCAAAAGCAAAATGCGCTTCTTTTTCTGCTTGCCAACCATAAGCAACTGCTTGTTTGTGACCGCCAAATGACTTCAAATTCGCATCAACGTCTGGCAAACGAATTAATTTTTGTAACCATGCAGGTTGTGGATGCATTTTTGTTTCGCCTACTTTCCTTTTCGCTTCATTTTGCCTTGATTATAGCAAATTTCAACTATTTTGACACAAAACTGCCATCTTCTTCTTGTATAATAGCTTTGAGGAGGGATTTGATGGAGACACTCTTAATTGTTGATGATAACCAACAAATTACTGAAATTTTAACTGAATATGCAAAAAAGAATAACTATGACGTCCTTGTCGCACATGACGGAGAAGTCGCGTTAGAACTTTTCCACACCAAACAGCCCGATGTGATTTTATTAGACGTAATGATGCCAAAAAAAGATGGCTTTGCTGTTTGTCGTGAGATTCGTGAAACATCCAATGTGCCGATTTTAATGATTACGGCACGAGGAGAAGACTTTGAACGAATTATGGGACTTGAAATTGGAGCCGACGATTATATTGTCAAACCTTTTTCACCTGGCGAAGTGATGGCCCGCGTGAAAGCCGTAATGCGTCGCGTTCGTCCGATTGACATTTCAAAACAAACGTTTACTTATGATAATTTAAAAATTAATTTAGATGATTATACGGTTACGATTCAGCAAGAGACCATTTTATTAACGAAAAGAGAAGTGGATTTACTTTGGACGCTAGCAACTAACCAACAAAAAGCCTATTCGCGCGACGAACTGCTCGATCAGCTTTGGGGATTTGACTACTTTGGCGACACCCGAACCGTCGATAGCCATATTAAACGTTTACGAGCAAAATTAGGGCAAGTGCCTCATCCGACTTGGGAAATCAAAACCATTTGGGGCGTCGGTTATAAATTTGAGGTTTTGAATCATGAAAAACAATAAAATTGCCACCAAACTCGCGCTTTATTTTACGAGTGCCTTAATATTGTTTGCCATCACCATTGGCTCGATTTTCTTTTTCTTATTTAAAAATTATACAATCGACGTGCATCGCAATGAACTTGTTCACTACGCCCAATCTTTAGCACAAACATTGGCTGATGAAGAAAATGCGAGTAGCCATCAAATGATGATGAGTAATAGTAATGGTTATTTGCGTTTTATCGAAGAGATTGCCGGTGATGATGTTTGGCTCGTTGATAAAGAGTTGAACCTTTTATCAACTGGCAATAACCACGGGATGATGACCCAAAATGGGCATATGAGTCGTTCAAACAGTCGTTCGTCCATGATGGGGCAAGAAAGTTTAACTGATTTACCAGAAAATGCGAAAGAGTTAATCACGCAAGTTTTCCAAGGCAATACCACCTTTAGCGAAGGGTTTAGTGACACCTTAAATCAACCCACGCTAACAGTCGGCGCGCCGATTACCAATACAAACGGCGAAATTTGGGGCGTCATTTTGATTCACTCGGGAATTAGCGGGACAAAAAAAGCAGTTGAGCAAGGGTTAAATTTATTAACGTTAAGCTTAACGATTGCTTTAGTGATTGCTTTGTTATTTGCCATTTTTTTAGCGTATAGTTTCACTAAACCGCTCGGTAAAATGAAAAAAACCGCACTGCGTCTGACTGACGGCGATTACCAAGCCCAAACAAAGCTCAAACAAAAAGATGAAATCGGCGAACTCTCACAAGCTATCGACACACTGGCTTCACGCCTAGAAGAAGCCAGCCAAGAAAGTGCCAAAACCGAACAAATGCGCCGTGATTTTGTCGCGAACATTTCGCATGAACTACGCACACCCGTTACCGTGATTCGCGGCTCTTTAGAAGCATTAAATGATGCAGTTGTCACTGATCCTAACAAAGTGGCTGAGTACCACCAACAAATGTTGAGTGAAGCGCGTTTTTTAGAACGGCTTGTTGACGACTTGCTTGAACTTTCTCGTTTGCAAAACCTCGATTTTCAAATTGAGAAAGCCCCCGTTCACTTAAATGATGTCTTAAGTGACGCTTTGCGTAGTGCGCGCCAACTCGCTCACCAAAAAGAAATCGAAATTTTATTACCTAACACACCGTCTCCTCTTTTCATTTCAGGAGATTATGGCCGTTTGCGGCAAATGTTTTTAATTATCCTTGATAATGCAGTTAAATTTTCACCGCCAAAAAGCCAAATCCAAGTAGCGCTCCTTGATGACCAACTGACCATTTGTGATCAAGGACCAGGCATTCCTGAAGCTGCTTTACCAGTGATTTTTGATCGTTTCCACAAAACATATGACGAACACAACAAAGTCGGTACCGGATTAGGTTTAGCGATTGCCAAAGAAATTGCTGAGCGCCATCAAATGACTTTAAGCGCTACAAACAAGCAACCAAACGGCGCCTGCTTTACTTTTGACTTTCGTCAGTCCGAA
Organism: Enterococcus lemanii; assembly: GCF_016909125.1. Lineage (GTDB taxonomy): Bacteria > Bacillota > Bacilli > Lactobacillales > Enterococcaceae > Enterococcus_I > Enterococcus_I lemanii. Next base: position 18,096 of record NZ_JAFBFD010000013.1, read on the forward strand.
AAAATTGATGCCACTAAATTGGGCTATTTTTGACATACTTTTGCCATCTCTTCTTGTTATGATAAAGACAACAAAGAGAGAAACAAGCATTTCTCAAGCATACGAGGAGGATTTTTGATTGAAGAAAATAATTAAGTGGGGAATAGGAATTAGTTTGATTGGAATGAGTAGTTTCTTTTTGGCAACAACCGTACAAGCTTCCGAACAAATCATTCGCCAAATACCTAGTGAAAAAAGCCGCGTAGCAACGACTCGTTCCGTTGAATTTATTCGTAAAAGCCAGCTACAAGACCAAGTCGAACGTGGCCATTTAACACAAAGACAAGCCGATGCGATGAATGATTGGATGACACAATTTGAAGAATTTTGTCATGAAATAGCCCCTAATCAAAATTGGCGCTTAAATTACACAAACATGATTGCGCGCCATAACAACCACTTACTAACAATCGAATAATGGGCACAAGCAAAAAGAAAAAGAATTTTGGAGGAATGGACAATGAAAAAAATAACAAAATGGATGATCGCAGCAGGGATTTTAATCGGAGCTGGGGTAGCTTCTACTTCCGCCTTTGCAGCAGCAGACAGTGGACAATACAATCCAAACACCCCTAGCCAGTCACAACAAATGTGGCACAACGAAGAACACCGTAACCGCATGGAAGAACGCGTGAATCAAGGAGATTTAACACAAGAAGAAACAGACGACAGACGCGACTGGATGGACAATCATCGCGGGACTTGCCACGACAACACCATGCGTGGTGGACGGATGAATCCAGGACAACGTCACCAACGAATGATGGGTTGGTAAGACGAGAGGCTAAATTCTAAAAATAAAAACTGAACCGTTTGACTAATTATTGTCAAGCGGTTCAGTTTTCTTTATTTTAAATAATATCAGTTTTTTAAAGTGGCTATTTTTAACCCAAGAATTTTCTTGAATTAATAAGGCACCCAAAGCCATTCGTAAAGGATACCAACATTGCCTTTTTATTAATGATTTTTTAGCATATTTCTTTTCTAGCTCTACCCAAGGCATACCAACCGCTTTTTTAATCCAACGATTTTCAGAGGTTATTTTTTTAAGCCCACAAATTGATCAAAATCTGCAAAAATAAGTTGCTGGTAAATTTGTGGATTATACATTAGAAGCTTACAATATTGATAAAAGTGTACGGTTTTCCGTGTTCTACCGTTAAAGTCTTACACTTATTGTATAAAATATCGAGGCCAAACGCCGCTGTTTCAATGTTTTTATTTAATCGGTAGACATTACTTAATTGTAAAAAGAAACTCTCAACCAATAAAATACATATCGTTATTTTAAAATCTCCAAAAAAATTATTTGTTGACAGAAAAAAAACAAAACGGTATGCTACTCTCAGGTTTCTACGAAAAAATTAAAGGAGGATCGACACAACTTATTTAGGAATAGCGCCAGGTCTGTTATTAACAGATGACGAGGAAGAAGCTTATCGAAACATTCGGCGGGTAGCTTCAGGGACTGCACTCTACAGATGAAATACAAAGCCCCTTGCAAAGGTGGGCACAAAATTTTCATCACGCAGATAGAAACCTTCCAACTAAAAAATTGAATAGAAAGTAGGAAGGCAAATTATGTGTGGAATTGTCGGAATTATTGGGAAAGAAAATGCTTGTGAAATCATTTTGAAAGGATTGGAGCGTCTTGAGTACCGTGGTTACGATTCTGCTGGTATTTACGTGGCCAATCAAGAAACAGACCACTTAGTCAAAGCACCAGGACAATTAACCAATTTGGCTCAAAAATTAACCCCTGAAATCACTGGAAACATCGGGATTGGACATACGCGTTGGGCAACGCATGGTGTCCCAAGCGAAGAAAATGCGCATCCCCACCTTTCTCAAGGAGGACGGTTTGTTTTAGTGCATAATGGCGTGATTGAGAACCATTTGGAATTGCAAGAAACTTACTTAAACGGACTTGCCTTAAACGGTCAAACAGATACCGAGATTGTCGTCAATGTGATTGAGACGCTTAGTGAAAAGGAGCACTTGTCTGCGTTTGAAGCGTTCAAAAAAGCGCTGGAAGAAATAAACGGTTCTTACGCGTTTGCTCTAATTGATACGCAAGATCCAACCAAGCTTTATATCGCTAAAAACAAGAGCCCTTTATTAATTGGTTGTGGCGAAGACTGCTATTTAGTTGGCAGTGATGCTTTTGCGATGATCCATGAAACGAACCGATTTATTGAATTAAAAGATGGTGAAATTGGGATTTTAACACCGCAACAACTTTGGTTAGAAGATGCCGATGGTCAAACCATTGATCGTGCTGCTTATACGGCTGAAGTCGAAGCAGCCGATATTGAAAAAGGTTTGTATCCTTACTACATGCTAAAAGAAATCGAAGAGCAACCTTCTGTTATTCGACGGTTATTACAAACTTACTTTGATGAACAGCACCAACCCATTATCGATGATACCTTAATCAAGCAACTCTTAGCGAGCGAGCGGATTTACATCGTGGCTTGCGGGACTAGTTATCATGCTGGTCTAGCTACCAAAGCGACTTTTGAAAAATTGACGCAAATTCCAGTTGAAGTCCATGTGGCCAGTGAGTTTGCTTATCACCAACCATTATTGGCTAAAGAACCTTTTTTCATTTATTTAAGCCAAAGCGGGGAAACGGCAGATAGTCGTCAAGTACTTGTGCAAACGAACGAACTAGGCGCACCATCATTAACGATTACAAACGTGCCCGGTTCCACTTTAGCTCGAGAAGCCACTTATGCTTTATCTTTAGTCGCCGGACCAGAAATTGCCGTTGCCTCAACCAAAGCCTATACTTCTCAAGTTGCTTTAATGACCATTTTAGCTTATACGCTTGGCCAAGCTAAAAACAACCCACTTTGTAGTGCGTTTGATATCTTTCACGAATTAGAGCTTGCTGCAACAAGCATGGAAGAAATCCTTTATGAAAAAGAAGCCCTCAAAATAGCCGCGCATGACTTTTTAGCTAATCAGCGCAACACTTTTTACATTGGTCGTGGCAATGATTACTACGTAGCCCTTGAAGCTGCTTTAAAATTAAAAGAAATCTCTTATATCCAAGCAGAAGGGTTTGCGGCGGGTGAATTAAAACACGGAACGATTGCCTTAATTGAAGAGGCTACGCCAGTGATTGGTTTAATTACTGATGAAAAAACCAAAGCGCATACTCGCGGCAACTTACAAGAAGTAAAAAGTCGTGGGGCTCATGTTTTAGTGATTGTTCAAGCCAACTTCGCCCAAGACGGCGATCAAGTTCGCTTACCAGTCGTGCATCCTTATTTAACAACCTTGACTTCGGTTGTACCAACGCAACTTCTTGCCTACTACGCGACACTTGAGCGTGGCTATGACGTGGATAAACCAAGAAACTTAGCAAAATCGGTTACCGTTGAATAAATAGAAAAAAACCAAACGAAGCGGCTAGTTTTGCGCTTCGTTTGGTTTTTTAATGATCATCGGCAATTGAACAGTAAACTGAACCCCATTGGTATCCCAGTCTGTTACAGTGAGTTTTCCTTGATGGTTTTTAACGATTTGTTGGGCAATCGCTAAACCTAAACCATAGCCCCCAGTTGCTTGATTACGTGATTGTTCTTGACGATAAAAGCGTTCAAAAATGAATATTTTTTCTTCATCGGGAATTTTCCCACCACTATTTTTGACTTCGATTTGCCACCATTTATGACTTGTTTGACGAGCAATGACTTGGATTTCATCGTGTGCCTGCGTATATTTCAAAGCATTATCAAGTAAAATTACCAACACTTGATGTATTTTACTCGCATCAAAAAGCATCGGGTCACTGATTTCATTACCGTATTCAAACTGCTTTTCTTCCATTGCGGCAATTTCAGCAAACGGTTGAATGAGTGCACTTAAAAATTCATCGACATCGGTAAGTTCTGCATGAATTGTTGCTTGATTGCCATCACTACGCGCAATTAACAATAAGTCATTGGTTAAATTGGTTAAACGTCTCGTTTCACTTAAAGCTTGAGCGATCCGCGGCGATTGATCCATAATGGTTTGATTAGGTTTGGTAAATAAATATTGTAAATTATTTTGAATAATCGTTAGTGGTGTGCGTAATTCGTGGGAAGCATTTTCGACAAATTCTTGTTGTTTATTCCAAGCAAGCATTAAAGGCTTCATATTCATTTTAGAAATCAAAACACTCACTCCGAGTGAGATAATCCAAAAAATAAACATACAAACAAACAAAATCCACTGAAACGTCTGAAGGGAGTCATCAATTTGATTGGTATTCGTCAAAAATTGAATATAAGCTACTTCATTCGTTTCAAAAATCGTATTTTCTATCGTAACTGAACGAAAAGATAAGCCATTTGAAGCAAGCGTCAAGGCCACGACTTCGGCTAATTTCTTTTTATTTAATGTTAGGGATTGTAGTTGCGTATAACGCCCGCCTAACGTTTCTTTATTTAAAATATCGCCGTCTTTTGTCCATAAAATAATTTGCGTATTAAACATTTGATCCATTGGTTCTTTTTCTGTGGAACCTGGACGCGCTTGTGGTGCATCAATAAAGGGATCCTCTTGAGTCAATCGACGAATTTCACGTTCAATAATTGGACGATTGGTGGTCATTTCAGCTAAATTCATATCCGTTTGGCGATAGGCTGACATTTGCAATAATTGAAAAACAATCGCACCTAATAGTACAAATAAGAGGGCAAAAGAACTCGCGCTAATCAAGAAAAAGCGCCATCTTTGCTTTTTAGAAATTTCTAAAGTCACTTTAGCCCTCCTCTTGAAAAATATAACCGACATTGCGTAACGTTTGAATTAGATGTTCTTTTTTGACTTCTTTTAAATGTTTACGTAAATGACTCATATACACTTCGACTACTTGAAGCGTTGTATTTGAATCAAAACCCCAAATTCGGTCAAAAATTTGTTCTTTTGTCAAAATAATTCCTTTATTTTGCATGAAGTAAACGAGTAACTCAAACTCTTTTCCTTGAATCGGTAAGACTTGCCCTGCATATTGCACTTGGCGCGTCGTCAATTGGCAAATCAAACCGCTAGAAGAAATTTGTTGTTCTGAAAAAAGACCTAAAGAACGGCGCAACAACGCTTTCACTCTTAACAGTAATTCTTCGCGGTAAAAAGGCTTTGTTAAATAATCATCGGCGCCTTTTTGAAAACCAACGACTTTATCTTCTAAACTATCTTTTGCCGTTAAAATTAAGACCGGTGTTTGGACATTTTCTTGACGCAATTCTGCTAAAACTTGATAACCATGTTTTTCAGGCAACATTAAATCGAGCAAGATTATATCATAGACGCCTAAACTTGCTTCATATAAGCCGCTCTCCCCGTCATAAACTTGGGTGATTTCGCCTAAATCTTCTAAAATTTCACGAATGTTATCAGATAAAACTTCTTCGTCTTCAATAATTAAAATTTTAATCATCGTTTCACCTCATTTTTAGTTTAACACGGGGGCTTCTTTTGAACAATTTTCTTGACGTCTTTTTTACTGGTTACTATTTGGTGGGGTACCTGGCTCAAATTGTCCTTCAGCGTTTGGCATTTGGCCAGGTCCGCCACCACCCATCATGCCTGGTGCCCCACCCATCATGCCTTGGGTTGACGCTGCTTCACCCGACTGATTAAAAGCACTCACCGTTGCCTCTAATGTAAACGACGTGGTCAACTGACTATCCGCCACACTACCGTCTGTCACTAAACCGTTTTGAGCATCGCCCGTAGCCGTCCCGCCTAAATGGAGCGTATAACTTTGGTCAATGACTAAATCTGGTGTACTAATCACTACAAATTGATAGTCACGAATCGGGGTAAAAGCTAGGAGTAACTCGTTTGAGGCATCAAATAGACTCACCATTTGATTGGCACTTTGTTTTTGATCGAGATAAAAACTAACGGTTCCTTGGCTTGAGCTGTCGCTAACGGTTTGAGCCATTGCTGAACTGCCGACTGCCACAAGCGTCCCACCAGTTAAATCAAACGTCCCATCATAATCAAGGGCACCGTCCCCACCAGATGTTGTGCCATTAACAATTAAAGTACCGCCGCTCATCGTTATGTTGCCGTTACTATCAACGCCATCGCCCTGCGCATCCACCACAATTTGACCGGCAGTTATATTAATAATTAAATCCTCATTCACGGCGCCAAAGCCACCCGGTGCGCCTTCTGTACTCGTGCTACTACCATCAGAGGCATTAATCCCATCGTCAGAAGCCACAATCTCAACATCACTACCGACTAATTGAATGCTCGCGGCTTCCAAGCCTTCCACCGATTGGGTAATCGCAATGGTGCCCCCAGCTAATGTTAGTGTTTGGTCGGCATGTATCCCATCATCGCCACTGGCTAAAGAGAAGGTGCCGCCAGTAATTTCAATGTCACCATTTGTATGTAAACTATCATCGGCACTATCAACGGTAAAATCGCCACTTGTGATTAAGACTTCGGTGCCCGCTTTTAAGCCTTTGTAACTTTCTTCATCGATTAAATCGGTACTATTTGCGCCACTAGCGGTCGTAATCTGTAACGTCGCTTCTTGAATTTTCAATGATGTTTCGGCTTGAATCCCGTCACGCCCTGCTTGAATGGTCATTAGGCCGCCTTCAATCGCTACATAACCTTTTTCGGATTCGCTATCGTTATTGGCTTTAATCCCATCGCCTTCTTGCGTCGTTAACGTATAATCGCCATCATAAATCGACACCATATCTTTGCCTACAACTGCATCTTTTACCGCTTCGATTTGATAAACACCTGAAATTAAAACGAGATCATCTTTACTAACTAAACCATTTTTATAGTTTCCTGTAATGGCTAAAGTCCCGCTTCCATTGATTGTCAAATCCGCTTGACTGTAAAAAACCGCGTCTTCTTTTGATTCTTCTGTTTGATTTTGGTATTCACTTGCATCCGTGAATGTATTAACCGTACCTGTAACCAATGTAGCAATGACCTGATCGGCTTCTTCAATCCAAATCGCCGGACCAAAATCATTGCTTAATGTGACACCATCAAAGATTAAATGAACCGAGTCTTCTTTACTGACGTTTACTTTTAACTGCCCATTGGTTGCACTGCCTGAAAGAATATAAGTGCCGCCTTGAGTAATTGAAACAATATTATCTGTACTTTCGGCACCCTCTCCTTCAATTTTCGTCGTGTCACCAAAAATAATTTTGGTCGCCGTTTCTTCGTCGTATTCGGTTTGAAAATCGACTTCTTGATAATTACCAAATACGTCACTTAAATCTGTGCTAACTTGTGTAATACTTTCTGATTGCGTAATTTGAATACTCGATGAAGCCGTTGTACTACTTTGACAAGCACCTAGTAATAACGCACAGACAAATAAACTGAGTGATCCTTTTTTCATTTGATTTCCCTCCTAACTATAGTGATTCTTTATTTGTAACAACTTTACCTAACATCACCGGTAAATTGCCATTCCGAACGCGCACTTCATCAATCAATTGCTTCTCATTTTGATTTTCTTTTAAAATTAATTGGTAACGTAATTCGTATAAACTCCCCATCGTCGTTGTTTTGACTGAAATGAGTTCCGCTTCTTTTGTATACAAATTAAATAAGTCGTCAAACAAGCCAGGATAATCTAAATCTTCAGGAATCGTTATTTTTAAAAGCCGCTCTTCCATTGGTGGCGCAAATTTAATATCAAAACGATATAAAATCAGTAAAAAAAGAGCAACGATTGCTGAAATAAAGACGATATACGTTACATAACCCATCCCGGTTGCTAAACCAATCGCCATCGCCCAAAAAATACTCGTAATTTCACGTGAACCACCGGCCACCGAACGAAAACGGACTAAACTAAAAGCCCCTAAAACCGCCATTCCAGTTCCTAAATTACCATTAACTAACATAATCACCGCTTGAACAATTAATGGTAAAACGGCAACTGTTACAATAAAACTTTTCGTATAGGTATTACGAACCGTATGAACATAAGCCACGACGAGACCCAATAAAATGGACGTCCCCACACAAATAAATAATTGCATGATTGTAAATGCAGTTAAATCACTAGGATACACACTTTGAAACATCATAAAACGCTCCTTCTTTTCTTAAATGTCTTTGATACGTTTGCGCGTATTTTGAAAAACTTGATTTTTGTAATTGGTATTGATTTAATAATTCCACGAACCACAACGGATAGGCACCGAGGGCTTTGACTTCCATTAACACCCCTAGCTCTGGCGCGACTAATGCACGATTATTTAGTGTACTTAAATCAAATGGTTCACTTTGATAAGAAATTTGTTGATCAAACGTCACGCGAAATTGTGCATCCGCTTTGCTAAAATAAGAAAGCCGTTCATAACTAATTAAAACTTTGGGTTTTAAATCTGGGTACTGATAAAATACCCAAGCCAATTCTCGACTAATTTGTGGTTGTTTTTCGTCCATTGGAAAAGCACCGCCTGCAAGCCAAGTTTGATAGGTTTCGTATGAAATTGCAATTCGACGTTTATAAACGACGCGATCAATTTTCTTTTTTAGTTCCAAAAAAACCAGCGAATCGGCACATGCCAACCCGTAACATCGCACCCGAAATTTTTCTTTGTAAACAGGTTTCTCCATTGAATGGCGAATCATTTGATAATTGTCTGTATCGTAATACAGCGACTGAATCAAATGGCGCCCGTATTCATCTTGCTCCATGTGTTCGGCTAAATCCGTTAAAAAATCGGCAAACCGCTCATTTGGAATGATATATTTTGTTTCTCTTCGCTCAAAAGCATATTTCTTCATCGCGCTCACCCTTTCTTGAAACCTAGTATAAAAAGTGAAACTTAAAGTTAGCTTAAGGGAAGAAATAAAAAAAACGCTAAAAGAAAAACAATGAACTGTTTTTCTTTTAGCGGCTTTTTACACATCTATCGTAATCCAATATTTCTCATACCAGCGTTTTTCCTCTGGATGAAAAACTTTTTCTGCATAAGTCCCACCATTGGCTTGAATAATTTTTCGACTCCCAGTATTCTCTGGATCGCACGTTAATAAGACTTTTGTTAAGCCTTGTTTTTTCGCTTCAATTAAACATGCTTGTAACATCTGCACGCCGTAGCCTTGACGACGTTTACTTGGCGCAATCGAATAGCCAATGTGTCCACCAAAGTCTTTTAAATAATCATTGAGTGCACAACGCAATTGAATCATCCCAATAATTTCGCGTGTTTCAAGATCGACATAGAGGTATTGAATGGCACGAACCAAGTGACTAGGAACCGTTGCAGGGTTTTTATTTCTCTCACTTTTTGCTAACCAATGTGCGACACTTGGCATTGTTTCTAAAGAGCCCATGCCTGCAATGGCACTCTTGTTTTCTTGCATTTCTGTTAAAAAAGCTTGGATTTCTGTTTGCCATTCAATCGTAGGCTCTACTAAACGGATATTCATCTGGCCTTACCTGCTTTCCTTCTCAGTAATTTTGACTAGTTTACTTGAATTTTTGTTCTTTGTAAACAAAAAAAGAACAGTGCTTTTAAAACACCATTCTTTCTTTGTTTGTTTTATTGTTTCTCCACTCGAATCGTTACTTCTTGACTAAGTTTCCCATAACGCGCGGTTACTTTGATTTCTCCGTGAGTCTCTGGCAAGGTTCTTAACCAACACACCGCTGATCCACCAATAATTGGCACATCCTGGCCGCCTAAGATTTCACCACCGGTTGTTTCTAAGCGGACACTGCCCATTAAAAATGGTAATAAGTTGCCTTTTTGGTCAACGAATTTCATCGTAAGTTTCGTCGCTGCCCAAGCATCCGATTGAACGAGCGTATCATGACTACTTGTCAAAAGAAAATCGCTTAATACCGGGTCATTTGCGTATTCTTTGACTGCCACCACTTCATCGTTTAAGTATCCAATGATATCAAGTGGGCCAAAGGGTTCGCCCCATAAAAAATTGAATTCTTTTAAAACAATTGGTGGATAAGGCAAGTGATTCAACGCGCCATTTGCTTCGCGCTCGTAAAAACCACGCGACTTGCCATTGTAACGCACTTCTACTTTATCGCAGTTCGTAAAGACGTAAATCGGCATGCTTTGTCCCATATTCCGATCCCCACGCGTCCAATTGGTTAAAGGCGCTAACACTGGTCGAATGGCTGGATCTTGTTGGCTTGCATAGACACCTGCGGCAAACTTGCTCACGCGGAAATTATCCATCACTCCATGGTAGCAAAAACGGTCGCCACTGCCGAAGTTTTCATGTGTGTGATAGTCAAAAGCACACCAACCAACGGCCCCACTGATGTTAGGATTGGCGTAGGCTGCATTTAAAACGACCGCATGACGCATCGCATGTTCAATCAAACGTTCTTCTTGATCAAAACGTTTCGTTGGGTACATATGGCCAGCATATTCCGTAACTAAATAAGGTACTTTTTCGCCGGCGACTTGTTCAACCGTCCGCAGACCAATTCGTTTGGTTTGAACATTATCGTAGGTTGCGATTTCACCAAGTTCTTGTTTTAAGCGTTTAATATCGCCGCCGTCATATGAGAAATCATTCATCGTATAGACATCTTCTAAAAATTCACTTTTTTCTAAGTAACGCACGCCGCCTGTTTGACGAGTTGGGTCTAATTGACGACATAACGCATTGGTTTTCGTATAGAGCCCATGATCGTCGCCGGATTCATTGACCCTAACTCCCCACAAAACAATACTTGGATGGTTGCGATCACGTACGACCATCTCTTCCACGTTTTGTAATAAGACCGCTTGCCACTCGCCCGTTCCAATGTGTTGCCATCCTGGAATTTCTTCAAAAACTAATAAGCCGAGTTCGTCACACGCGGCAATAAAAGCTGGACTTTGTGGATAATGTGACGTGCGCACCATATTTAAGCCTAATTCTTCTTTTAAAACACGGACGTCTTCTACTTGCCATTCTTCTGGCATGGCATACCCTACATACGGATAATCTTGATGGCGGTTTAAACCAATGATTGGATAATTTTCACCATTTAAGTAAAAACCTTCTTTCGTAAATACGGCGCGACGAAAACCAACTTTCGTTTGATACAAGCAATCGTTTCCTTCTAACACCGTTAATTCATACAATTGTGGGGTTTCAGGTGACCATTCCTTGACCGTCATTGCTGGAAAAGCGAGTTCGTTGCTGCCGACTTGACCTTCGTGCTCGAAAGTGACCGCCAGCCCTTCTCCTTTTAACTGTACTTGTAGTTGTGCCTTTTCTGACAAATTAAAGCTTAAATCGGCCCGATAATTTTTTGCTTCAAGGTTTTCAATTTTGAAAAAAGGTTCCGTCACATAGGCTCCTTGTCGCTCAATTAAGAAAACATCGCGGTAAATACCACCATAAGTCAAATAGTCAATTGCTCCACCAAAAGGCGGCACGTCTTCACGTTCGGAACTATCGACCACAACGGCTAAAATATTTTCTGCTTGTGACGTGATTAATTCAACTTCAAAAGGGGTATAACCGCCTTTATGCGTCGTTAAATATTCGCCATTCAAATAAACATCTGCGACGGCCATGACCCCTTCAAAACGAACAAAATGACGGCTATCATTTTTTAAATTTAATTTGCGGAAATAACAAGTTTTCTTTTGATAGCTTTTTTCATCAAAATAATTATAAGTCAGTTCAACGGTATTATGCGGCAACTGAACCGCTTCAAATGCCGTAAACGCTTTTTCTTTTTCAAGCCCGGATTGGTACGTTGCGCTAAAAAACCACTGATCATTAATTCTTTGTCTAAGTTCCATGCTTTTCATCCTTTTTCTTTGTTATTTTTACTTTACACTTATTATAAGACGCCCTATACTAAAAGAACAATCTCATTATTTGAGCAAAAAATTATACAATTTGAAACGAGGAGAAAAATGCGCTATTTGTTTGACCAACCGGATAAACGGCTGCCTTTATTTGTTGATAGCATTGGTTATGATTGTGAACAAGAAGCCGTGATTCGCCCCAATGGTTATCCTTACATTCATTGGATCCACACAAAGTCTGGCCAAGGAAAAATTCAAGTGGCAAAACAAAGATTTGATTTACCTGAGAATACAGGTCTTTTTATGAATCAACAACTGCCTCATCAATACGAACGAACGACTAAAGAATGGACCACCACGTATTTTACATTTGGCGGTGCCCTTGCTCAGGAAATCCTTGCACTCTTGCAACTCGACGCGCTACTCTATGTCACTGAAAATGTCGCTGAAATCGATCAATTTATTTTAGCATTAGCCGAACAAGTCACTCACGCCGCCCCTGGTTATCAATACGACATTTCTGGTACGATTTATCAATTTTTAATGTTGTTAAAGAAAAATTCACTCAGTCAAACAAAGGGTGACTACACGTACCAAAGCATTGTGGCTCCCCTGCAACGCTATATTGAAGCCAACTTCACCCAACCGTTAGGCGATCATGACTTTGCTCAACAACTGGGGTTTTCCACTCAGTACATCACGCGTATTTTTAAACAAGCACTACAAATGACACCGAACCAGTACATAAACACTTATCGACTTCGCCAAGCAAAAGTTTTATTACTGCAAGAACGCCACTTATCCATTACGGAAGTTGCGCAAAAAGTTGGCTTTCATAATGCTAATTATTTCATTACGACCTTTCGTAAATTTGAACAAATTACGCCACATCAATTTCGCCAAAAATATCAATAAATTCAAAGTCATTTTAGGCAAAGTAACTAGTATTTTAGCATAACATGATACAATAGAAAGAAAGTATTTTGTAGAAAGGAGCAATTTAACGTGTTCGAAAAGAAAAAACAATTAAATCAAATATTAAATCCTTGGCTCCATTCTTTTCAGAAAAGCTCCTATTATCAAGAGTTGGATCCACTTGAAAAGAAATTTTCGCTCACGGTCGTTAAAAGTTATGCAGACTTTATGCTCGTTGACTTTGATCGCTTACCAAATCGTTGGACAAAAAAAGAAACGGTTACTACTTTAAAAAAAATGCTTAAAAACTATGCAGACAACGACGATCACTTGTACGCAGCGATTCCTTGTTTAGGTACTTTTTTCTTATTTTTAGAGAGCCAAGGGAATTTGAAAAATAGCGACGCCTTGATTAACGGCTTGATGGACGTTGAAGAAAAAGTTTTAGGAATTAATTACGATGACGAACACCTGATAGCATTAGAAGAAGAAGCCCTCGCTTTTGCCAAAGAGATGGGACTCACTTTTGCGAATGTCGAAGAAGTACATGATTATATTGCTTTTTTTATCGCTAATATGGATCATCTTGATGAAATTCGTGCAGACATTGAAAGCATGCGCCCTTCTAAATCGAAGCAGACTAAAAAGAAAAAGACCAAGAGTGACCCAAATCTTTTATGCCCTTGTGGTAGTGGGAAAAACTTTAAAGAATGTTGCGGACGCTTTGATAACGTCATTGCCTTTCCCAATCGATTAAATCAATAGAACAAAGGAGTAAAATAATGGATTATATTGAGCAAAAAGAAATACTCGATCCTTTATTACAAAATTGGTTAGAACAATTTAAACAAACAAATTACTTTTCAGAACTTGACGTAATTGAACAATCCCAAACAGATTTTACCATACAAGCTTATGCTGATTTTATGTTGTCGTACCATAAAAAAATGCCACAAGACTGGAATAAAGCAGACACCATCAATATTATCGGTGAACTTTTTCCAATGAAATTAAAAATGGATGATGATTTTACCTATGCTTTTGCACGAGTCCTCTGTCAATTTCTTGACTTCCTTGGTGAAAAACAAATCTTACAAAATACCGAAGAACTAGTCGCTGGTGTCTTAGACGGCGACGAACAATTATTTTTGAAAACAACTTCACCAGAAGAAATAGACGAAATGGATGCCGCCCTTCAATACGCCGCTTCTATCGGTATGGACTTAACCGACGAAGCACAAGTGGATGCTTTTTTAATCGATTTTTTACAAGCAAATCCCTATGCACTTAGCGGTGCGCCGGCAAACAAACAACCGATTCGTCACGAGAAAATCGGTCGAAACAGCCCCTGTCCATGCGGTAGTGGGAAGAAATATAAGAAATGTTGCGGATAATTTGCGAATTTTTAGCTAAACGCGCTGCATAAAAAGCATAACGACAAAGAGCACAAGCAAATTGCGATGTGCTCTTTGTCGTTATGTTGCTACATACAACCTTGATTATTTTTTTGATCGCTTTGTTGCTACTTTTTTCGTAACAGATGCTGCTTAAACTTAGGGTATCTAAAAAAAGAGGGTATCGGATTTTCCCATTTACTTCACTCCATCCATCTCTTATCATAAAGAAGACGAATAAAAGGAGGGCATTTTTTTGAATCGGAAATATTACCATGATGAAGAACACATGCAATCGGCACAATTTGATGTTCTTTATAAAATAGGAAACCAAGGCTATTCCGAACATTTGCATTACCATGAATTTCATGAACTTTTTATTTTATTACGGGGTACAGTTGATTTTTTCATTGAAAATAGACGCTACTCGCTGACTTCAGGTAATACTTTGTTTATTCATGCAAAAGATATCCATCATGTCCAAGTAAAAGACCAACAAAATTATGAACGACTAATTTTCTATATCCATCCGCTTTTTTTAGAAAACCTTGCAACGAAACAGTCGCCCTTAACCGCTTTTTTCACCTTTGATCATACACCGCAAAGTTGCTTACTAAAAACAAACAAGGAAGAGCTACTGCCTTTTCTTTCTCCTTTTATGCTTAAAAAAAAGACGGAGAAATTCGGGGAAGATTTAAAACAACTCGCTGATTTTATTAACTTAATGGTTGATTTAAATTTAAAACAGCACGCTTTCGAAAAGCAAGCCGTCACCCCTCCGCGCTATTCAACATTGATTCAAGATGTCTTGCAATACATCCAACAAAATCTTGACCAACCGTTATTAAATGAAGAACTGGCTCAACATTGTTTTGTTAGCACGCGCCACCTCACTCGCGCGTTTAAACAAGAAACTGGTTTTACTCTGCATCAATATATTTTAAAACGGAGACTTTTAAAAGCGCATGAATTATTAAAATCGGAATGGAGCATTACCGAAATTTCTAATCAGTGTGGTTTTATTAATCATTCACATTTTATAAAAGCTTACAAAAAAGAATATGGTCTCACGCCAAAGCAACATCAATTAAAAATGAGTTTAAGATAAGCTTGGCTTTTTTTGACGCTTTTTTGTCTGAATTAACGAAGTCTTTCTTTTTAAAATCTTATAAGATAATGGAAACGCTATCTGGAGGCAGAAAATGAAACAAAAGACATTTCAAATTTATGATGGTCAAGAAGTTGTCCCGATTATTATGGACGACGGTTACGCTTCAACCAATATTGGCAAAATAAATTACCAGCAAGTGACTCGCGCGATGTAAGACCTGCGACAAGACATTGCGATGGTGACCGGGGCTATTGATTATAAAGAAGTACAGTTATGCTTTAACGATAGTCCTGAACAACAAGAACACCGTTTAAATCAAGGGAGCAAGAATCAAATTCCTAACCTGAGTTTCTCCCTTGAAAAACAAAATAAAAACGTAATGATTATCGGATCATTTACTGAAAGTCGTTTTATCCAAACGCTCTATCAAGAGCAAAAATTGCCTGAATTCGATGCGATCAAAAATGAAGGCGAAGGTTTTCTCATAAAAACCGTTGCCTTTCCGACGCCAGAAATTCCTTGTGCACTTGTGATTGTAGGAAGTGATCCACGTGGAACAATTTATGGTATTTACCATCTTTCGAAATTGATTGGTGTTTCTCCTTGGTATTGGTATAGCGATGTGCCCGTACCTATCAAAGAAAAAATTAATGTTGATACGCAGACAATTGTCCAAAAGGCCCCTTCCATTAAATATCGCGGCATTTTTATAAATGACGAAGAACGTACGATTGATTGGGTAAAAGAAAAATTTTCAAATGAACAAGGGGTACCTAGTGTTTACTTTTACCGCCATGTCTTTGAACTGTTACTCCGATTAGGTTTAAATACGCTTTGGCCGGCGATGCATGAAGGAACCGACGCCTTTAACGCCTTTGAAAATAAGCAAGGCGTGTCAGTCAATGCCGCAGAAGCCGCTCGCTATGGGGTGATTTTATCCGCCTCGCATTGTGAAATGATGTTACGTAATAATGTCGGCGAATGGCAAAATTGGTTTATTAAAAATCAAGCAAATTATTCTTGGCAAACAAAAAATTGGGATGACGCGTTTGATTACACCCGCCATAAAGAAGCTATTTTAGCTTATTGGAAAGAACGATTGGTTGCCAATAAAGAATTTGAAAGTATTTATGCACTCGGAATTCGCGGGGGACACGACGGTTCATATGCCAAATCTAATCTTGAAGCTACTTTTAAAGATGAAGTGGCGATGTTAAAAGATGTTATTCGTGAACAAAGACGATTAATCGCAGAAGTTCATGGTGATCCGGATGCGGTCCCACAAGTATTTATCCCTTACAAAGAAATCGGTTATTTGTACAACAACGGTCTAAAAGATTTTATTGATGAAAAGGTTATTTTAATGTGGGCGGAGGATAATTTTGGCTATATTCGCCAAGTTCCAAATGAACTCGAACGAAAACGCCCAGGTGGTACAGGAATTTATTACCATCAGTCCTACAAACTTGCTTGGGATATTGATTCTCTTCACGAAGCAACGCTCAAAGAAGATTTTTTCATCCCGCAATTACGCCGCGATTACTCATTAAACGAAGATTTGACAAATGCTTTAGCCGATGTTTTGCTAGCTTATTCAAAACTAAATGGCACGAAACGCCCGGAACATTTCGGGACAGAAAATTTATCGTCCATCGAAACACCTTTATTTAAAGAAGAACACGCTTTTCCTTTTAGTGTGATGCATGCTGGTGACGAGGGTCAGCGCCTCATTGATCATTGCCAATCTTTAGTTACGACTTTAAATGCCATTCAAGATGAATTATCTGACGAACAAAACATTGCCTTTTATCAACAAATTTATCACCCCATTTCGTCTTATGCTTACATGGCCGAACAGTTTGTTTATTTTTGGAAATATCAATTAGCCGTGTCACAAGGGCGTTTTGGGAGTGCACCTCTTTTAAAAAAACTATCACTAAAAGCACAAGAAAATATTCAACAAGCCCAACAGAAATTTTGGACCATCAATCAAAGCAAATGGCAGTATAGCATTGGTTATAGCCACCCAATTGCTTATTACGGTGGTGTCAACGAAGGCATTGTCATGTTAAATGAAGCGCATTATCAACCACTTGAATCCAGTTTTCCTACAATCGGTGCGGCTTGTGAAGATCAACTTGTTCCAAATACGGGTACTTTATATTTCCACTCAAAACTTGAACAAGAAAAATTTATCGACATCTTTAGCAAAGATGGACAAGTCCAACACTGGGAAGCACAGGCTGATTCATGGATTCGTCTTTCCCACTCTCATGGGGCAACAGCTAGTGAAGAACGCCTCTGGGTAACGATTGATTGGTCTCAACTAACGAACAGCCAGAGTGGAACAATTACCATTTCTCAGAAAAATTCAACACAAATCATTGCGACTTTTCAAGTGCAGGCTACTCTTTCGAATCTAGTATTGCCACCCAAAACAGCAATGGAGGCGAATGGTTATCTCTTAATTGAAGCGGGCAATTATTCAAAACTCGTTAACGGGCGAGATGCTAGTTACTGGCAATTTATCCCCAACATTGGGCAACGAAAAGGCGTGATGAAAGCGTTACCCAATGATGCTATTAGTATCAGAGAAAATTTACAAGATTCTGCACAGATTCATTACCACGTTTATTTCGAACGAACAGGAACCTTTTACGGCAAACTTTACCGCATCCCAACCTTAAATGAAGGCGTCGAAGCCGATGGGCGTTTGCGGACTTGCCACTTAGCAATTGGCTTAGATGATGACATCCCAACGTGTGCAAATTTACTCGGAAATGATCATTGGGGAAGTGAGGCTTGGGCAAATAATGTGATGCAGATGAGCGAACCGCTTGTATTTTCAATTACCGTTCAGCAGCCTGGGTGGCATACTTTAGTTATTTATCGAGTCGATGCTGCTATTTTATTTGATCGCATCTTAATTGAAACCATTCCAGGTGCTGGTGGGCAAGCTTTAGTTGGTCCAATCGCTAGTCCACATCATTTTTAGTTTATTTGCTTCATTGAGTTATTTTCTAAATACTAAAAAAACCAAAACAGAGGAATTAGCGACCTTCTGTTTTGGTTTTTACTTTATTTCATTTTTTTATACACTTGATATTGATTCGCTGAAATCATATTTCGGTCTTGTTCTGGGTAATACGCTTCCCAATCTTCTGGTATTGTGATTGCTTGATCCTTATTTTGGTGATTCATCACAAAATAATAACTTACTTGCTCATTTTCGCGAGAAATAATTTCAACTCCGGGTGGGGTGACCAAAGTTTCTGGCAAAACATCGGCCAACTGATTCATAAAACGATGCATCAACTCACGGTCTAGTTCGGTTCCAACATAATATGCTTTGCCCTTACCATAGGAATGAACGGTAATCGCTGCTTCTTTGGCATAAAACTCAGAAGCATAAGTCGCGATGACTTCCGCTGATGTTGGGGTTAAAATATCCGCCCATTTGCTTCCAGTAAATATTTCCCCTTCTAATTGCACTTGCACATCCACATCGCGTAAACAATCGTATTCATGCACTTCAACACCGAAAACCGCACTTAAATCGCCTGGTAATGCTTGATCAATGAGACATAAATTATTCCGTTCTTTCACTCCTGTGCGCATCGTAACGACTAGATGGCCACCTTTTTCCACAAAATTTGTGTAATGTTGGGCTTGCTCTGGGCTCATTAAATATTGTAGTGGCGCGATGACTAACTGATACGGCGACCAATCCTCTAATTCTTGAACAAAGTCAACGGCAATATTTCTTTGATATAGTTCGCGATAATAGGTGTACAAATGGTCCAAATAATTCAAATCGGGGTGGTGTGGTTGAATTTGCATAGCGTAATGTTGTGCATAGGAATGGACAATGGCTACTTTCGGTTTTGGAAGGATTCCTTTGACTTCTTTCATCAGTGGTTTTATTTTCTGAATCAAAGTTTTGATTTCAAAATAAGAGCGTCCAGGTATTCCCGAATGAGGTAAAATACCATGCCAATATTGTTCAGTCCCCATCTTACAAGAGCGCCAACGAAAATAAACAATGGTATCGGCTCCATGTGCAACGGATTGAACACTCCACAGACTAATTTCGCCAGGTTTTGGGGTTCTCCCTAAAATATCCCAACCAGAAATACTCGATTGTTGCTCCATTATCCAAAATCCTGCTTTTTTTATACTGCGAATAAAATCTAATTCTGCTGCAGCAAACGCTCTTTTTGTGCCATAATTTTCCTCTACTTTATCTTTTTCATAATTACGCCAATAACCTTCTAAATACTGGTCATGACTAACAAATTCCAATTGTTTCGCCAAATCATGGTAGTTCACAACATTGGAAAAACCCATTAAATTATGCGTGATAAAACGATTTGGTGAATGTTCTCGAATTATTTGTGCTTGAAAAGAATGAAATTCATTGATTAAATCGGAATGGAATAGCTGCCAATCCAATGCTCGAGAGGGATTTTGTCCAGACGCCGTATTTTTAGGTGCATGAATTTGAGTAAAACTTTGATAGTCTTGACTCCAAAAAGTCGTACCCCAATTTTGATTTACCGCTTCGATAGTACCGTATTTACCCTCTAACCACTGACGAAAAGCGGCTTCGCAATACGAACAATAACACAAATCGCCATGACTATTCCCCAACTCGTTATCGACTTGCCAACCAATTACTTGCGGGTGCGCCCCAAAATGACTCGCAAAAGCCGTCACATACTGTTTAATTTGTTCACGATACCCTGGATGTGACTGACAATCATGGTGACGACCGCCAAAGTATCGGCGTGCCCCATCAGAAGCCATTGGTTGAATGTCTGGCATTTTTTCGATTACCCAAGCAGGTGGCGCGGCCGTGGGGGTCCCTAGAACAACTTTTAAATCAAACGCTGCACACAAATCAAGAACTTTAGCCAACCACTCAAAAGAAAACGCTCCTTCTGCTGGTTCCAAAGCACTCCACGAAAACTCTGCTAAACGAACAACGGTTATCCCCATTTCCTTCATCATGGACAAATCAATTGACCAACGCTCCTCATCCCAGTGTTCGGGATAATAGTCCACACCAAATTGCAAATTTTCCATTTAAACTTCCTCTCGTTTCTTTAGTTTTTATTTATTTTAACACCTATAAAAAACGAAGATAATGGCCTATACTGTAAATGACTAACCTTTTCTGTAATTATTAGTTTCATATTTTTCAGTTAGATCTAGGAGGGAAAACAATTGATTCAGATTTTTGATGGCGGCATTCACACCAAACATAACAGAGGTTTTATCATGAAACGTAAACATGGCTTGCCAGAATTCTTATTACTTTTCATTAAATCAGAAGCTGTTTTTATTTTAAATGGGATCAAAACAATCGTTGCTCCACCATCCATTGTATTGATCAATCAAAAGACGGCCTATGAATATGCCAATCCAAACGGTGCATACATTGATAGTTGGTTGCATTTTAACCTGAACAACAAAACTGATTTCCCCTCATTAGATATTTTAGGCAATCAATTTTTTACTTGTCGGAAAATTCCTCAGTTAGAAACTTATTTAGAAAAAATTCTTTGGGAAAAAGAATATGCTTCTACTACTTTTAAGGAAAAAAATATTGAGTTATTGTTTCAATTATTAGTTAATAACCTCGTTGATGCTTATGAACAAAAAGACCATTTAATCCATAACCATCCTTATTATTATTCATTTCAAGAATTGCGCTTAAAAATACAAGTCAATCCAACGATTGCTTTATCTGCAAATGAACTCGCAAACACATTAAAAATAAGTGTCTCTCATTTTCATCACTTATACAAAGCTTTTTTTCAAACGACTTTCAAAAATGATTTCATTCGTTTTCGCATCGAATATGTTAAAAAAATGCTGATAACAACAGATTTAACAATTGAAGAGATTATGATTGTCTGTGGTTATCAAACTGCTGTTCATTTTTATCGCCAGTTTAAACAAATAACGGGGACTACTCCTAGTGAATATCGAAAAAATAATGAGCGATAAATCCATAGAAAAAAAGAGGAAAAAGCGATTTGAAAACTTTTTCCTCTTTTTTTTATTTTCCAGTTGGGCGATAATGACCCGGTTCTGCCTTGGTAAAAATTGCTAGACGATTCCAACTATTAATCGTATTAATCGCATACATCAAATCAACAAATTCTTTTTCACTAAAATGCGTAAGAATTTCCGCATATTCTTCGTCACTAATTCCGTGTGTTTGAGCTACTTCCGTCATTTTTTCCGTTAAAGCCAATGCCGCGCGTTCTCTTTCAGTATAAAAGTCTGTTTCGCGCCAAGCATTTAATAAGTACAATCGTTGCTCGGTTTCACCTTTAGCACGGGCATCTTTTGTATGCATATCTAAACAATATGCGCAGCCGTTTATTTGAGAAGAACGTGTCTTCACCAGTTCAAGCAACGCTGGTTCTAGCGTCGTTGTATGAATATATTGTTCAAATGCTAGCATCGTTTTAAAAGCATCTGGGGCAATTTGTGCGTAATTGAGTCGTGCAGTCATTTTTATCCACTCTCCTTTATTTTGAAAAGAAATTTCTTTTCCTATTCATCATACGCCTGTTTTCAAATTTCTTCAAAAAAATGGCTTGTCAGTTCAATCATTATAGGTATTTTCTAAAGCACGCCCAAAACATCCGCCGCCTTCATCGGGGCTGCGCGTTCAAAACTAGAGGTAATTACTTCTTTGGCTTCATTTTCACTACTACGGACAAAGGCGGTCATCACTTCTAACACGTGAAAAGTTTGCGAAACATTGGCGCGAATTGGACGGTTTTCCTTTAATGCTTGGGCCATATCAGCCAAGCCTAAGCCTCGTGAATTTTCTTGATAATCAAAAAGTAACGGAATTTCTTTATATTCGGGTGTTTCTGAGCGTAATAAATAGATTTTCTCTCCAAAAAAATTGGGATCGGGTACTCGTAAACTCCCTTTTGAGCCATAAATTTCCAAATGTGCCTGTTGGTTAGAAACCACGTCAAATGTCGTGGTTAAATTGCCAATGACGCCATTTTCAAAAGTTAAAATACCACTTAAATACGTGGGAACGTCTACTTCGATGGTTTGACCTTGCTGCGGTTGACTTGTAATTGTTCGCGTTGCAAATGTTTTTTTAGCAACAGCCATGACACTTTCAACACGACCAAGCAAATTCGTTAGTGCCGTCAAATAATAGGGACCCATATCCATCATCGGTCCACCGCCAAATTGATAATAAAAGGCTGGATCGGGATGCCAACTTTCATGGCCACGACAAAGCATCGCCGCATGAAATCCTACGACCTCGCCGATAAAGCCATCGTCAATTAACTTGCGACACGTTTGAAGGGCAGCACCTAAAAAAGTATCCGGAGCGCCACCGAGTGCTAATTGTTTAGCTTTGGCAAGGGCGACTAGTTCTTCGCCTTCGGAAAGCGTCGCTGCTAATGGTTTTTCTGAATAAACATGTTTACCGGCTAATAAAGCAGCCTTGGTAACAGCATAATGTTCATAAGGACGGGTTAAATTTAGAATAATCTCGACTTCTTCATCGGCAAAAGCTTCTTCCATCGTTAAATACAATTTAGGGATTTGATAGTCTGCAACCGCTTTTTGGGCACGCTCGACGATTAAGTCACACACCCCGATAATTTCCACTTGCTGGAATAAACTGGTTAAATTTTCTAAATAAATACCGCTAATGGCTCCGATTCCAATGATTGCAATTTTAGTTGTTTTCATTTCCTCACCTCAATACATTTTGGCGTTATTTTCAAAACGATCCGTTGTCAGTTTCATTTCAGTCGCATAGGCTTTACTTTCACCTGCCCATAGCAAGCCTTGTTTCATCAATTGATGCGCACTCGGGCTATGGTCAAACACCTCGTCATGATGCCCCAGCGATTGATAAAAGACGCGGCCGTTGCCCCAAAACTTAGTCCAGGCAACTGGCATATCGACAACCTTGTTGGAGATATGATAATACGGAACGTCTGAATGTGGGAAACGCGTCGTTGCTAGTACTTCTACGGCTGGATCAACATGCAAATAATAATGTTCACTGCAAACTTTGAAATCTTCTAAACCCGCTACGATCGGACTAGAACCGTGATTGATATTGACCATATACTCAACACCATCTCCACCAGGATGCGAAACCCATTGTCCACCAGTCATAAATTGCCACTGCGTATCCTCTCGGAATGCATCACACATTCCGCCATGACAACCGGCTAGACCCATTCCAGCTCCGACAGCTTTGGATACATTTTCTTGTTGTTGCGAAGAAATAGTCCCCATTGTCCAGCAAGCAACTAATAAATCGTATGTTTTTAATGTTTCAAAATCTTCTAAGCAAGTCAAATTATCTTGAAGAGAAACGACCCAATTCCCTTCTTCTTCTAACATTTTAGCAAAACGTTTACTCGTTAATTGTGGTTCGTGCCCGTCCCAACCACCTTGGATAATCAATGCTTTTTTCATTTTTTCCTCCTTAAATCGCACACGCAATTCCTTGTTGTTCTTTTGCTGATTGAAAAGCTAGTTCAATAATTTGAATCACACGTAACGCTTCTTCTGCTTTGACCAATAAATCTTGTTTGCCTTCAATTGCTTCTAGTAGATTATGATAAAAAATATCGGCCGATGAAAAACGATGATATTCATTGCCTCGCGCATCTTTAATCGTTGGCAAAGCTTTTTCTTGGACGGTACTATCTGGTCTTGGGGCCATCGTCCGTGTCGGTCCAGCCGCGGTATAGACAATATCGTTTTCCCATTTCATCGCTTGATTATCTGCTAATTGAACAATTTTACCTTCACAAGCCCAATTTTCAATCCAAAAAGTCCCGTTTTTGCATGAAACGTGCCAACGCGGAGCCGGAATGAAGCAATTGGTCGCCACTTCCAAAATCACTGAGACCTCGTTTTCAAACATTAAAGAAACTTTGATATTGTCATCGACTTCTTTGGAATGAATATTAAATAAATGCGCATGTACAGAAACGACTTTTTCTGGAATCAATTGTAGGGCTTGATCAATTAAATGCACTCCCCAGTCATACAACATCCCGCCACCGTTGATTTCATAATCACGCCAACCATGTAAAAAAATACTTGAACCATTCACACGACTTTCAATAAAGTAAGGTTTGCCAATATCGGACTGGTTCAATACTTCTTTAACGATTTGGAAATCATGATCCCATCGGCGGTTTTGATGAATCGTAAACAGCCCCGTCGCTTCTTTTGCTTCAGCGATAATTTCTGTTAAATCCGTACTTTTTAAGACAACCGGTTTTTCACTAACGACGTGTTTGCCGGCACATAAAGCTTTGATGATATATTCTTTATGAGAATCATTCGGCGTGGCAACAATCACGACTTCGATTGCTTGATCGGCTAAAAGCGCTTCTAAATCTTGATAAACATGTAAATTTTTTTCACGTGCTTCGGCTTTGGCTTCTGGGCGTACATCTAAAATACCCGTTACGGTCAATTCTTTTATTTGTTGGCTAATTGCATCTTGGTGCCACTTTCCCATCCCGCCAAAACCAATAATTGCTGCTTGTTTCATCAATAATATCCCTCCAAATTTTTATGTTTTTCTATGTTTGCATTCTAGCATGTTATCGTTTACAATTCGTGACAAAAGCAACGTTTAATATAGACAAATATTGGCCACAAAAGGAGATAAAATGCTTCCATTTTACGAAAAACAGACAGAAACAAACCGTGTGTTCACTATGGATAATTTACAATTCCCCCTTCATTTACACCCTGAAGTCGAAATTCTTTACGTTCAAACGGGAAGTTTAATCATTACAATTGAACAACGCGACTACACAATTGAAGCCGGGCATGCCGCTATGGTCTTTCCGCATTGCATTCACGGCTATAATAGCAATCAAAGAAATGAAGTCAAAATTTCGATTATTGATTACCAATTATTTAATGACTTTGCTTGGATTTTCACCCATTATTTACCTGAAAATCCAATCTTAGCCATCACAGACCCAACTTTAAAAAAACTACTGGAACACGCACTTGCACCAAATAAACAACCCGATTTTCGTGATGACTTTCTCATTCGTGCGACATGGTATCAGATTTTCGCCCTTTGTCTTTCACAACTTTCTTTAATCAGACGCCCAGAGCAACTAGATTTTACCTTAACGCAACAAGTCGTCGTTTATTTATCAAAACACTATCTTGAAAAAATCACGTTAACCCAAATTGCTAATGATTTAAATTGTAGCCCTTATACGATTTCTAAAATTTTCACCAAAAAACTTGGCATCCCCTTTCCCGATTATCTGGCCCAACTACGCCTTGAAACCGCAAAGAGACTGCTTGAAACAAGCAGTCTCTCGGTTTTAGAAATCGCTTATGAAGCAGGTTTTGAACAACCACGCAGCTTCAATCGCAGCTTTATGAAATTTGAAAAAATGACACCTAGGGAGTATCGACAGAGATATTTGAAATAAAAAGAGCGGCTTCTTTTTACAAAGAAGCGCTCCTTTTATTTCAATTTACTTTTTTTCTACCAAATACAGGATGATTCGAAGGTGTTCGTCCTGTAAAAAAGATTTGCTTTTGTTTATTTTGATAAAAGATACCTGCCTCAAACGCAACCTGTTCTTTAAAATTTTTCTTTTCAGAAACAATCAAATCAGAGTGGTCTTGAAAAACAAGCCATTCCCAATCTCCTAATAATTCGTCGCATAACGCTAAAATAGTTATTTCACCATCATATTCCTCTACCCCAACAACTGGCCAACCGTCCTCTGCCCATAATAAAGGGCGGATTTGTAAAGAAAATTCGTCTGTAAAAGGTTTCCTTCTTTTATGGTGCACGACAAATAATTGTTTTGTTTTTTGGTCAAAAAAGATTGAATTATGCCCTGGACCATACACGGGTTCTTCATTTTCCCATTGGTAACTGCCAACTAATTTGGTCCCAACCGTATCAGGTGCTAACGTTAAGTCGGTTAAACTTTGGCCATTCATATCTAAATAAGAGCCGTCAATTTCTTTTGAACGAGCGACACGGATATTATACGTGTCATTCAAAGAATCAAAAGAAAGAAATAAATAAAAATAATCTGTTTCAGGATGATAGTAAATAAACGGCCCTTCAATCGCACCTTCAACTGCCTGTGAGCGAATGGCCAATTGCTTGCCATAATCGCCTTTAAATAGACACTTACCTGTTCTTTGATTCAAGCGGGTAAGATAGATTCCGCCAAAAAAAGAACCATACACCATCCAAGGATTTCCTTGCCGATCATAACAAACATTGGCATCAATAGCATTGTGATTTGCTAATTCAGAGTTCGTTTTAACTACTTCACCGGCATCTTCCCAAGGACCTAGAATATTTTCTGCTATTGCTAGGCCAATCATAGAGGTGGTACTACCAAATGTTGAAGCAGAATAATACATTCGATAAGTGTCATTGACTTGGATAATTTCTGGTGCCCATAACCCTTTTGCGTTTGTCCATTTTTGTGCTTCTACTGGGACATTTGGCAAAGCACTCGCTACAAACTCCCAATCAAGAAGATTATCTGATTGACGAATGGGGACGCCACTTGTTGCTGGTTGCGTCGTATCTGTTGAAAACAAATAATATTTATCACCAACTTGAATAATCGTTGGATCATGTACTCCTTTTTTTCCGTTTTCCATTTCAAACGCCTCCTCTTCCTTCACCACTGCCCAATCGGACAATTTTTCACTGCTAAATTTGCCCGAAATTGATAAAAACAACCACACTTTGTGCAAGTGTGGTTGGATTTAAAGGGGCAAGTTTCACATTTTTGAAGTCTTTTTGCTAAAAGTGCTGCCGAAACCAAGTTCGTTTCAAGGCTTAATTGTTCGGCAATTAATTGTTCGACATCAAAATTCGCAGCTTCTTCTTTGATTTCGCACCCTTTACAACTCATTTTTAGACCTCCAAGGTAATGGTTGTCACTGACATTGCCGGTACAGTTAAAACAAATTGTGACCCTTTTAACGCATAATTTGTAAATGGTAATAAAGTCACTGCTTCTGCTTGATCAAAGTCATTGTGTGCATCCATTTTCTCGCCATAAATATACTGTGCTTCTTTTACTTGTGGTGCGCCATCAAAGACGAAGGCTAGTTCTTCTGTTTCAGTTAAAGAATAATTACAAATGGAAATGGTTAATTCTTTCCCTTTTTTAGATACGGTATAAGAAATTGTTTCATTTTTGTCACCATAAGTTTCAATTAATTCGCCTTCTTGGTGATTTTTGTATAATTCAAAAACGTAATAACTTGGTGTTTTGACCATTTTTTCACCTTCAGTTAAGATCATTGATTGTAACACGTTCACGGTTTGTGCAATATTGGCCATTTTCACACGATCGGCATGTTTATGGAAAATATTTAAGGTAACGGCAGCCACCATCGCATCACGAATCGTATTTTGTTGATACAAGAAACCTGGATTCGTCCCTGGTTCAACCGCTAACCAAGAACCCCATTCATCGACAATTAATCCTACTCGTTTTTCTGGATCGTATTTATCCATAATTGTTGAATGTTTCGTAATCAATTCGTCCATTTTTTGCGCACTTGCAATTAAACTCCACCAATGTTCTTCCTTAAAGTTCAACGCTGGTCCTTTGTCTTCCCAAGCACCCGTTAACGCATAGTGGTGTAAACTAATGCCATCCATCCAAGGTCCAGCAATTCTCATTAATTCTTCCATCCAGCGATAGTCATCAATGTTCGGGCCACAAGCAATTTTATAAATCGGCTCTTCGCCATATTGACGGACGTAAGTTTGGTAACGACGATATAAATCGGCATAATATTCCGGGCGCATATTCCCACCACAACCCCAAGATTCATTGCCGACGCCGAAAAATTCAACTTTCCATGGCTCTTCTCGACCATTTTCTTTGCGTAACGCTGCCATCGGGGATTCTCCGCCCATGGTCATGTATTCTACCCATTCTTGCATTTCTTGCACTGTGCCACTGCCGACGTTTCCGTTGACATAAGCTTCACAGCCGAGTTGCTCAATTAATTCAAAAAACTCGTGTGTCCCAAAGTGGTTGTTTTCCGTGACTCCACCCCAGTGCGTATTGACAATTTTCTTGCGTGTTTCTTTTGGTCCAATCCCGTCTTTCCAGTGGTATTCATCGGCAAAACAGCCACCTGGCCAACGCAAGACAGGAATTTCTAAGTTTTTCAAAGCTGCGACGACATCGCTACGCATCCCATTTACGTTGGGAATCGTTGAATCTTCACCTACGTAAAGTCCTTCATAAATACAACGGCCTAAATGCTCGGCAAAATGGCCATAAATGTGTTTACTAATCTTTGGTCCTTTTTTCTGATTTAAAACAGTAATTTTCACGATATGCCTCATTTCTTTTTTATAATGACATGTTTTAATCTGCGACTGGTTCCCCAAAAACAGGGAAGCCTGCTTCATCCCACTCAAAAGTTTGTGCGCGAGCGTGGCGATTCGGATTATCTAATGGGTTATCGATATCATTTTTTTCTGGACGGGCATGATAAATAAGCACGTCTGTTGTCCCATCTTCACTTACCGTAAATGAATTATGCCCTGGACCAAACTGTTGGTTTGTTTCAGAACTCTTAAAGACTGGTTGCGCTAATTTATGCCAAGAAAAACCATCTAATAAATCCGCGTCTTCTTCTGCCCAAATTAAGCCCATTGCATAGTTTTCATCAGTCGCACTTCCTGAGTACGTTACAAAAACTTTGCCATTTCGAACAATGGCAGCCGGACCTTCGTTCACCCAATAGCCAATTTTTTCCCAGTCATATTCTGGAATGGTTAAAATCGTTTGTTTTCCGGTTAATGTCCATGGATTGGCCATTTTAGAAATATACAAATTCGAATTACCTGGAATTCGTGGGTCTTGTTGTGCCCAAATATAATAAAGTTCCTCTTTGTGCTGTAAAATAGTTGCATCTATACTAAAGCTTTCAAATTGCGTCACAACTTGGCCTTTTTCAACCCAATCTTCATTCATTGGGTTTTCATTACTGTTTTCAATCACAAACATTCGATGATGATTCTTTTGATTGCGCTCGCCTGCATTGTTACTTGCGGCAAAGTAGATGTACCATTTTCCTTTTATAAAATGAATTTCTGGCGCCCAAATCAGTTCACTCATTAAGCCGGTTTCGTGTGCATGCCACACGGTCACAACTTCTGCTTCTTTCAGACCATCAATGGTTTTTGAGCGACGAAGCTCGATACTTTGATACCCTGGAACCGATCCAGTAAAATAATAATAACCGTCTGTATGTTTATAGACCCACGGATCGGCTCTTTCAATAACAATTGGATTTTGATAACTCATGATTTTTACTCCTTTTTTTCTTACAATTCACAACGAATCATATTCCATGATAATGGCGCAAATGCTGCTGTTAATTGTGTTTCATTTATTTGATAGTTCGTTGAAGGGGTCGGTTTAATCGCTCCATTGCCTTCTTCGTTCACTGCTTTTAGATCAAATCCAGCTAATTCTGTAAATTCTTTCACCGCTTTTATTTGATACCCGTTTAATTCAGCCGTGAAATCCATTTTTTCTTCACTACGGTTTACAGCAAAAATCACTAATTCATTGGCTTCTTCATTAACAACCGCAATACTTTCTAAATAAGGAACTTCAGCAAAGTCTTCTGTTGCATATGTATCGGATTCAATCATTGGACGCAATACTTGTCCACGACCATAATTCGATACTTGTGCAAATGGATAAAAAATCGTTTGACGCCAAGCACCGCCGTCATCATTCGTCATAATCGGGGCAATCACGTTCACTAATTGTGCTAGACAGCCGATTTTTACTCGGTCAGCATGTTTCAATAAGGTAATTAATAAACAACCAAGTAGTAAAGTATCTTCAAAGTTATAAACGTCTTCTAACAATGGTGGCGCTACTTGCCAAGGTTTTACTGCTTTATCTCGTTCATTTGAGTGATACCAAATATTCCATTCATCAAAAGATAAGTGAATCGTTTTTTTACTATGTTTTTTAGCTTTAATGGCGTCACAAATCGCAACGACTCCTTGAATGAATTCATCCATATCAAGCGAGCGCGCTAAATAGTGTTGCAAGTCGTTCTTATGGTTTCCATAATATTGATGTAAAGAAAGGTAATCGATGTATTCATAGGCATGATCTAGTACCGTTAATTCCCACTCACCAAAAGTAGGCATCTGGCTGTTAGAGCTGCCACATAGAACCAGTTCAATTGAGTCATCCACTAGTTTCATCGCTTTTGCTGTTTCTTCAGCTAACCGCCCATATTCGTCGGCTGTTTTATGGCCAATTTGCCAAGGGCCATCCATTTCATTTCCTAGACACCACGTTTTAATCCCAAATGGTTCATCGTGCCCGTTTTTCTTACGTAAATCACTCCAATAAGTCCCGCCTTCAAAGTTACAATACTCTACTAAATTTCGAGCCGCATCAATCCCACGGGTTCCTAAGTTAACGGCCATATTAATTTCTGTTTGCGTTTCTTTGGTCCACTCGTAAAATTCATGTAGACCAACTTCATTCGTTTCTAACGTTTTCCAAGCTAAATCTAAACGCTTTGGTCGCTCTTCAACTGGACCCACCCCATCTTCCCAGTTATAACCGGATAAGAAGTTGCCACCTGGATAGCGAACCAAAGGAATGTTTAACTCTTTGACTAATTCAATGACGTCTTTTCTAAAACCATCTTTATTTGCTGTCGGATGATTGGGTTGATAAATCCCGCCATACACCGCTCTTCCCATGTGTTCAATAAAAGAACCATAAAGTCTCGGGTCCACCTCTGATATTTTGTTAATATGACTAACTACTAATTTAGATTTCATAGCGCCCTCCTGTAAATTTCAATTTGAAATATTTAAAAGTAGAAAATGTTATTTTTTATCCTCTATTAAAAACAAAGGAATACCTTTTTGGGAAACACCTGTAAAACTAATCACGGCCGTCTCTTGCGTTTGATCCCAAGTGTATAAAAATTGACCATGATATTGTTCGCCATCGATTTCAACCGTGGAATCTTCTTCTGGACTTTCTGCTAAATGCCAATTGCCTTTATCGACTCCGGTAATCGACCCTTTTTTCTCTAAAGACACCATGATTGGTTCTTCTATCCAATCGATAATTTCTTTTGTTGTCGAAATCCACTTATAGTTGCCTGCAATTTGATTCTTATTTAATTTCGTAATTTCTTCTCCTGAATAACGCAACGGACTCATGATTGGCCAACCATCTGTTGTAAAATAAAGTTTATGGACTCTTAATTCATGGTTCTCACCACCATTAGGGAAACGAGTATGAAAGAATACATAATAATCCTTTGTTTTTTCATCAAACAAAACGGAATTATGACCTGCTGATACATAACCATCATTGGTTAACCCGTCATCTTCGACATAAGTAAAATTCCCCATTAATTTATTTCCAAAACCCTCAATACTCAGATCATCAAAGAAGCTCTTTTCTTTTCCTTTCGCTTCTTCCATTGATTGATTAAGAATGTCAAGATACGGACCATCTGGAGACTTCGAGCGAGCGACTCGCATGTTGTATCCGCCAAATGAATCTAGACCGCCAAATGAAGTGAATAAATAATAGTAATCCGTTTCTTCATTATAAAGAATATAAGGCGCTTCAATCCGGCTATGGTTCCCACCGGTTAATTTTTTTCCATAAGTATTCCGATCTTTAGGTAAACCTGTATTTTCATCCATCTCTAAAATAAAGATGCCACCAGAATAAGAGCCATAGACCATCCACAGTTTGCCTTCTTTATCAAAAAAAACATTAGGATCGACCGCATTAGGGTCTTTTGTCGCATCATAAGTCTCGCCAAATTGAGGAGAGGTACCTGAATATAGGAATGATTCAATTTTTTCATAAGGGCCTTCTATATTATCTGCGACTGCCACACCTAACACCGACAATGGTTGATCGCCTTTACATAAACAATAATAAAGATAATACCGTCCATCTTTTAATTGGATAACATCTGGTGCCCAAAAAGTATCTGTCTTAGCGTACTCAAATTCTTCTGCAAATTCTTTATACACATCTTCAAAGAGTGTATTCAGTGGAACACTTTTTGAAATTTGTTGCCATTGCGTCAAGTTTTCACTTTTTGCAGCTTGTAAATGTGACCCAAAAACATAATATTCATCTTCTGTATAAATAACTGATGGGTCATGAACTGTGACATTTTCAAACTCAGGTGCTTGAATGACGTTGTCTACGCCTTTTGCCTTACAAGCGCTTACGGTCAAACTAAGCATGAATAAACTACCTAAAAGAACTAGATTTTTCTTAATTTTTTATCAATCCCTTCTTTTTAAATGAACGCAAAAGAATGAGACGAACGACATAGAAAAACGCGCCAATTGCAATCATCGCAAACAAGCTATATCTAAGTGATAAAATAAAAAAGCTAAGGAACAATAATACGCTCATGAAAAAAGATGCTGGCGCAATTAAGGGGACAAACAAAGCTAATTTAACATTCTTTTGAACTTTTGAATCCGTTATTTTTTCTTGAACTAAAAAAGAAATCGTGACTAAAGCTAGATATGCCATTAGAAAAATAAGTGGCCACTGAAAAAGCGATTGTGCTAAATTGTTTTGCCGAATAATCAAAAAATCAATAGATAAGATTAAAAAGACAAATGATGGAATCAAGAGTTTCCAGCGATACAGCGTAAAGGTTTGTTTTACTCCTTTAAGATAAGACTTAAAAATACTTTTATAAGAATAATCTTCAAAGAGACTCTCTTGTTCAA
This sequence comes from Enterococcus lemanii, assembly GCF_016909125.1. Classification (GTDB taxonomy): domain Bacteria; phylum Bacillota; class Bacilli; order Lactobacillales; family Enterococcaceae; genus Enterococcus_I; species Enterococcus_I lemanii. The sequence continues at coordinate 51,168 of NZ_JAFBFD010000013.1, forward strand.
ATATCATTAATACGCCATTCGTACTTGGGACAAATCCAACAATAATAAACCCTAATAGTGTACCGATTAGCCATAAGATACTCGAAAAGAAGAAGATTACAAAAACATGAATTCCTTTCATCACTTTGTCTAACATTAGCTCTTTTCTCCTTATCTTAAAATTATCCTTTCACTGCAGATAGTGCGACCGATTCTATAATTTGTTTTTGGAAGATAATAAATACAATTAAAACTGGCAACAATGAGATAACAGAAGCCGCCATAATTAAAGGATAATCGGTTTGAATGGCATACGCCGCATTTAAGTTTGCAATCACGACTTGCAAAGTTTGCTTTTCAGGACTGTTTAAATATAGTAATGGGGCTAAGTAATCATTCCACACACCCATGAACCACAAAATAAATTGTGCAGCTACAGCAGGACGAATTAATGGGAAGATTAATTGGAAAAAGGTTTGCACATAAGTAGCGCCATCAATTTTTGCTGCTTCAACAACTGAGTCTGGAATATTTGATAAATATTGTCTTAAGAAAAAGATCATTGTAATATTTCCAAATAGCCCTGGCACGATTAACGGTTTTAAAGTATCTACCCACCCAATTTTAGAAAACATCATAAATTGAGGAATCATAACAGCAGGATAGGGTACCATCAAAGCCGTTAACAAGAGTAAGAAAATCGTATTTTTATATGGCATTCTTAGCTTTGCAAATGAAAAAGCTGCCATACTAGAAGTAATCGTTCCTATAATCGTTACGACTAGAGAAACAATAATCGTATTTTTAATCCCTGATAATAAAGTATCTAACTCCCATAATCTTTTATACGCTTCAAAAGTTACTGGTGAAGGAATCCATTGTGGGGGTAATTGAAAGACACCTGATTTTTCTTTGAAAGACGTTGATACCATCCATAAAAGGGGGCCAACCATTATAATGGCTCCTAGAGAAAGAATGATTACAATTAAAATATTGGTTATGCTTGTTTTTTTCTTCATTTATTTCCCCTCCCTTTTAATCAATCTTATAACTGGAACGTCTGTCCATATAAAATTGTAACGCGGTAACGACAAAAACAATCACGGCTAAAATAACTGCCATACTACTCGCATAGCCCATTTGCCAATTCTTAAAGGCTTTTTGCCAAATATACCAAACAACCGTTGCTGAACTATATTTTGGCCCACCGTTTGGCGTCATAATATTAATTTCAGTAAAGATTTGAGATCCGCCAATAATATTGGTTACAATTAAGAAAAAAGTAATTGGACGAACCATTGGCCAAGTAATATTTTTAAATTTTTGAATGGAAGAAGCCCCATCCAACTCAGCTGCCTCATAATAATCTTTAGGGACGCTTTGAATCGCTGCTAGATACAATAACATCGAATAACCTAGCCCCTTCCAAACAGTCATAATGATAATGGCTGGTTTCACCGTCGCCGCATTTTGCAACCAGTTTGGACCGTCAATTCCAAAAATAGCTAACACTTGGTTGACTAAACCAAAGTCACCGTTATAAGCCCATTGCCATAAAATCGAAATCGCTGCTAAAGATGAAATAACAGGAATGTAATAAATTGTTCTAAAAATAGTAGTTCCTTTAATTTTTCTACTTAAAGCAGATGCCAGTAAAAATGAAAGCATCAAACCAATCGGAATTCCTAACATTAAATAAGCTGTATTGTACAACGTTTTATAGAAGTAGTCGTCTCTGAACATTTTCTTATAGTTTGCAATACCAATAAAGTTCATCTGTCCTAGCCCATTCCAATCAGTGAATGAAGCGTAGATAGAAAAAATTAGAGGAATTAAAGAAAATAATATAAAGCCAATTAATGGAAGCAATATAAACAAAAAGGCTACTCTATGTTCACTTTTATATAATTTACTAGATTTATTTTGCGAAATCATTCGTTTACAACCTCCTTAAATTTATTAAGCATTTCAACTAACTCAAGAATTAGTTGAAATGCTCATTGTCTTACTTGCTAGATTCTTGTTGTTGTCTTGCGCTATCAAGTTTTTCTTGCATTCGAGGTTGAATTTCTTTTACATATTCTGCAGCCGTTTGATCACCATCTAATACTGGTTGAACATTAATAAAGAATTCGTCATACCACTCTGCGTTGTAAGTAGCGGCAGCTGGCATTGGTCGTCCATAAGTTTCAACAATGTCTAAAAATTCTTTTTTATTATTTGGTACTTCATCAGTACTTGACGCCCACTCTTCCGCCATATCAATCAAGTTAGGAATTTGAATTTGTGCATCAACTAATTGTTGTTGTCCTTCTTTAGAAGCGCTTAAGTATTCTACTAATTTTACTGCTTTATCTGGTAATTTCGTTTTACTAGAAACACCAATTCCTAAAGACCCAACGTATGTAGCGGTTTGACCTGTTTTTCCTGCTGGCCAAGGAATTAAATCATATTCAAAATCTAGGCCTGCATATGTACTCATATCCCAAGGTCCAACTGGGAAAAAGGCAATTTCGCCATTCATCCATCTTTGGTAAGTATCTAATGTTTGTGCATCTGAAACCGAAGGCGTCACATGATGAACGTTTTGTAAATCAGCAAAATATTGTAATGCTTCTGAAAACTCTGGTGTATCAACGGTTACTTGTGTTTTTTCATTATTAATCCAATCACCACCGTTGCTCCAAACAAAAGCTTGTAAGCTCCAGTTCACGTTAAAACCTGTTGCCCATTGATCATCTTTGCCATCGCCATCAGTATCTCTTGTTAATTCTTTTGCAACCTTTACAAATTCTTCCCATGTATAAGGAGTATCCGTATCTGGAAGATCAATGCCTGCATCTTTGAACATGTCTTTATTATAACCAAGTGCAAATGGCCCTACATCTTTAGGTAACCCATAAAGAGCCCCTGAGCCAACTTTCTCGCCATCGTAACGATAACTGTCCACCCCATACTCCCAAATATTGCTTAAATCAAAATCTGATTTTTCAATTTCCTCTGTAATATCTAAAAGAACACCATTATCAACGTAAGGCATTAGATTACTTTGTTCAATATAAAATACATCTGGTACATTGCCGCCAGAAATCGCTGCCTGTAATTTTGTTGCATATTGATCCGCATCTGTAGAGATTATTTTTACTTTTACATCTTCTTCTTTTTCAAATTGTGCAATCGCTGCACTATAAGCTTTCTTCTCATCTTCGCCACCTCTAAACATAAAGGTAATTTGGTCGCCGTCTTTCTTAGAAGCCCCTTCTGATTTTTCGTTCCCACAAGATGCTAAGATCACTGTACTTAACAGTAAGGTTGCCACCATCATTTTTCCTTTTGATTTCATTCTAATCTCTCCCTTTGATTTACTTTTTTTAATACTAACAAAATTAGAAAAACATTAAAGAATAAAGATTTTTAAAAACTCAACTTAACTTACAAACAAATAATACACTTTATAGAAAGCGTTGTCAATAATATTTATACGATTTATTATTTTTATATTTATCTATAATTAACTAAAATGTTAATTATATTTTATATTAACTAATATATGGAAATATATTAACAATTATGTTAATATATGTTTGTCGATAGAATTATATAAGAAGGTGATTACATGCAACTACAAATAAACGATGAGTCTCTACCCGTTTACGAAGCACTCGCTAGTCCTGTGCGCTTAAGTATTATTCGTTTATTGTCAAAAAATAAAATGAATGTCAAAGAATTAGCCCATGCATTAAATCTAAGCAGTCCCATTACAACCATGCACATTTCAAAACTTGAAAAAGCAAATATTATTAAAACCGAGCGCGTCGGGCAACAAAAAATCTCTAGCTTAAGAGTAGATAAAATCGAAATCAATTTCCCAGAAAAAATATTTAATGCTTTTGATACAAAAGAAAGCGCCATTCCAGTAGGTCATTACACTAATTATCTAGTAGAGCCAACTTGCGGGCTAGCAACAGCGAATTATTTTATCGGAAAAGTGGATGAACCAAAATATTTCATGGACGCCGATCGGATGGACGCTCAAATTTTGTGGTTTACAAAAGGCTTTGTCGAATATCAAACACCTAACCTGCTAAATGAACAAGAGAATTTAGAAATGATGGAGATTTCTCTAGAGCTTTCTTCTGAATTTCCATTTTCTAATGATAATTGGCCCTCGGATATTACCTTTTATCTTAACGAACATGAATTAGGCACTTGGACCAGCCCTGGTGATTTCGCCGATATTCGTGGTAAATATACGCCTGATTGGTATCCTGACAATTTAAATCAATACGGTTTACTAAAAACTATTCGCATTATGGCCCACGGAACCTATATGGACGGTGAACCAATGTCAGACTTTACCATCGAAGACTTGAAGAAAACAAATTCTGATTTATGGAAATTACGTGTGGCAGTCCAAGAAGACGCAGAAAACGTTGGTGGTTGTACAATTTTTGGTAAACATTTTGGAAACTATGATCAAGATATCAAAATAAAACTGTATTATAGTTAATAGAAGGAACCTTTATGCTTAATTTAGGAGAGTTTATTAGTACTTTTTTGTTAATTTCACTTGGACTTGGGAGCGGCTTTGTACTCCCAACCACTTCTTCCATCACCGTTGGATTAATTTGGGGAAGTGTAATTATTATTGCTTCTTTAATCGGTGGTTTTTTCGGTACAACCAATATGAATCCTATTTTTTCTCTTTATCAATTACTAGGTGAAAAGATTGATTTTTCTCAGTTTTTCGCCCAATTATCCGGACAGGTATTGGGCGCTCTTTTAGCGGCAAGTCTCATTTTAAGCATTTTTAAGCGAACAAATACTTTGAATATTAACCACTTTGCAGCAATTGCTTCCAGCGACCGCCGAACATTCAATTTTTTGATAGAATTTCTTGGGAGTTTCACTTTATTATTCATAATTGAAACTATTCACGCTTTCTTAAAAAACGAGCAACTCGCTTTACTCACGACTGGCCTTTGCATCGCCGGCTTAATCGCATTGATTGGACCAATTACGGGTGCCTCTTTTAATCCGGCGAGAGATTTTTGTCCGAGACTTGTTTTTATTTGTTACCAAAAGAAAAAACAAGAACCGACTTCTTTTAAAAAAAGTTTGCTTTCCTCAAATTTGGCACCGATTGTGGCTGTGCTCGTTTTTAGTTTTTTGTTGTATCGGTGATGGGAAAGAATTAGCTTAACGATGGTGAATCGTTCCCTGTATAAAAAAGCTCTGGTTTTCTTTTATTGAAAACCAGAGCTTTTTCTCTTTCTTAATTAAAGGGAATGCCCTTCTCTCTCTACATCAACCCAAACCCATACTGTATCGCACAGACGCCAACTTCGCCAACATCGAGTAGTGGTTGTTCAAAATTGGCTTCATTGATTGCATTTGGAAAGTACTGTGGTTCTAAACAAAAACCGCTTCTTGGAGTATAGACAACATTGTTTTTACCTAATTCTTGTTCAATAAAGTTCCCTGCATAAAATTGAACACCCGGCAAATTGGTCGCTACCGTCATCTGAATGCCACTTTGGTTACCGGTCACTGTTGCAAATGGTGTAAGTGGAGCATCGGTTTGGTCGATGACGTAATTGTGATCATAGCCTTTTGTGTAAATCAATTGTTCAAAATCAGCCTCAATTTCTTGGCCAATTTCTTTTGGTTGGGTGAAATCCATTGGTGTATTGGCTACCGCTGCTAATTCACCGGTTGGAATGGATTTCGAATCTTTGACTGGTGTGTACTGGCTTGCGTTTAGTTGCAATACGTGGCGCGTAACTTTCCCTTGGTCATGACCATTTAAATTAAAATAGCTATGATTGGTTGGGTTAAAAATGGTCTTTTGATTGGTTTTTCCTTGATAGGTAACACTTAAGCAATTGTCTTCACTTAATTGATAAGTGGCTTCCATCTGTAGTTCACCAGGAAAGCCCTGGTCTAAATCTGGACTAGTCAAAACAAAAGTGATTTGATTTTTGGTTTCATCAATCGCTTTGACGTCCCATTTTCTAAGTTGGTAGCCGTTAAAACCACCATGTAAGTTATTTTCACCTTCGTTTTGATCGATTTTATAAGTTGTTTCATCGATTTTGAATGTCGCGCCTTCAATTCGATTGGCACTGCGTCCGATGGTGGAGCCGAAATAGACGTTATCATTTTTTTCGTATTGTTGCACTTGGTCAAAGCCAAGGACTACGTCAACCAATTCCCCTTTGTGATTTGGTACATACAAGTGTGTCAAAACAGCCCCTAAATCACTGACGGTCATTTTCATCCCTCGTTGATTTTCAAAAGTATATAACGTAATCGTTTCGCCTTTTTGTGTCGTGCCAAATGTTTCTTTTTTTAACATGTGATTCTCTCCTTTTTTTCTTTCTCGTAAAAAATAGTCACGCAGATTCTTGCATGACTATTTTCTTGTGGCTATTTAATTGTTACGTATTCTAAACCAACTAATTTCGCCCATGTTTCGATTTGATCAACCGTTAGATTTAAAGATAAAACGGTGTGGTGACCGCCGCCGGTTTCAATCCACGTGCGTACGCCTGTATGGAAATCTGGTTTTGGTGTCCACATCACTCGAGCTACTGGTAATTTTGGTGCGGCTTCTTGTGGTTCAAACGCATCGACTTCATTAATTAATAATTTATAATTAGTGCCAAAATCAGCCATTGAAACAACCACACCGGTACCGGCTTTCCCATCAAAAACAAGACGTGCTGGGTCGGCTTTATCGCCAATTGATAATGGGCTGACTAAAATTTTTGGTTTATTTGCGGCAAGAGAAGGATCCACTTCAAGCATGTGGGATTGTAAAATCGCTTCTTTGCCAGCTGCTAGTTCGTACGTATAATCTTCCATAAAACCAGTATTTTCATTTTTAGCCATAATTTTCATTAAACGGTCAATCGCAGCTGTTTTCCAGTCGCCTTCACCAGCAAAACCGTAACCCGCTGCCATTAAACGTTGAACGGCTAACCCTGGTAATTGATCCATACCGTATAGATCTTCAAAGTTTGAAGTAAAGGCATTGTAATTGCCTTGTTCTAAGAAACGACGGATACCAATTTCTTGACGTGCTTGTACTTTCACATGTGCTTCCCAAGTCGCTTGGTCGTAATCACCATAATCAAAGTCATACAATTCACGGTATTCTTCAAATAATGCGGTTACTTCTTCTTCAGTTACAGCATTGATGACTTGCACTAAATCGCCAATCCCATAATAGTCAACCGTCCAACCAAATTGAATTTGTGCTTCGACCTTATCACCTTCAGTTACCGCTACATGGCGCATATTATCGCCGAAACGCGCCACTTTAATATTGAAGCTTTCATTGTAAGCAACTGCCACGTCCATCCAGTCAGAAATTTGTGTTTGAACGCTTTCGTTTTCCCAATAGCCAACGACTACTTTGTTTTGTTTTCCTAAGCGCGCATTGATAAAACCGTATTCGCGGTCCCCATGAGCGGCTTGGTTTAAATTCATGAAGTCCATGTCGATGGTTGCCCATGGAATGCTTTCATTGTATTGTGTTGCTAAGTGTAGCAATGGTTTTTGTAATAATTTTGTTCCACGAATCCACATTTTTGCTGGTGAAAAAGTGTGCATCCAAGTAATCACGCCGGCTACTTCATCGCGGTAATTGGCTTCTTTCATAATTTGCGTAATTTTGTCAGCCGAAACAGCTAGCTCTTCTTGTAAAACAATTGGGTAACTTAATTTACCACTTTTGTTTAAGCTATCGACCATTTCTTGCGCATGGCTTTTTACTTCATTTAATGCTTCTTCACCGTATAAATGTTGTGACCCCACAACAAACCAAAATTCTTTTTTTCCAATTGTTAACATTTGCTTGACTCCTCTTTTCTTTTATTTTTGACCGTAATAGGCATTTTTTCCGTGTTTTCTTAAGTAATGTTTATCTAAAATCGCTTGCGGTAATTCTTCGGCAAAGCTATTTAATTGTCTTGTAAATAGATTCATCTTGGCGACTTCTTCTAAAACAACTGCATTCATTACCGCACTATCGGCATCTTTTCCCCAAGTAAATGGCCCATGACCATGTAATAAAACACCCGGAACTTCCATTGGTTTTATTTGACGTTCTTTAAAAGTCGCAGCAATCAGTTCGCCCGTTTGCTCTTCGTAACCTTGATCAATTTCTTCTTTCGTTAAAAAACGTGCACAAGGAACAGTGCCATAAAAAGTATCGGCATGAGTCGTCCCCATCGCTGGCAAGTCAAGGCCAGCTTGTGCCCAAGTTGTTGCCCAAGTCGAATGGGTGTGGACAATCCCACCAATTTCTGGAAAATGACGATATAAAACCGCATGGGTTGGCATATCAGAAGAAGGATTTAGCGTCCCTTCAACAATGTTGCCATCTAAATCACAAACAACCATATCGCTTGCCTGCATCGTTTTGTAATCCACACCACTTGGCTTAATGACAAATAAATTTGTCTCACGGTCAATGGCCGATACATTCCCCCAAGTATATTTAATCAAACCTTGGCGCGGAAGTTCTAGATTGGCTTGGAAAACGGTTTCTTTTAACTGCTCTAACAATTTTCTTCCTTCTTTCTGATTTTATTTTAAAACATCAATCGCTGTTTGTTCGATGGCTAAGCCGGCTTGGTAATTGGTCATAAATTGATTAAATCCTGTGAGGTCCTTTGGGTCGACATCAACCGTAACGCCCGTGTCGCTAACAAAGACTTGCTTATCTAAAAAGTCGGCTAAAGATAAAGTTGGTTCTTCTCGTAGGCAATAACTTGCTAAAAGCGCAATCCCCCAAGCGCCCCCTTCACCGGCTGTCTCCATTACCGTTACTGGCGCATTCATTACAGCGGCTAAAACTTTTTGGGCAACTTGTGGTGTTTTAAAAATCCCACCGTGTCCGACAATTTTTTTCACATGTACTTCTTCTTTTGCTAGAATATCCATGCCAATTTTCATTGCGCCAAAAGCACTAAAAATATGCATTCGAATGAAGTTTGCTAAACCAAACTTACTTTCTGGTGTCCGAACAAATAACGGTCGGCCTTCTGATATTTTGGTAATATTTTCACCTGAATGATAGCCATAAGATAACAAGCCACCCGCATCTGGGTCGGCTGTTAAGGAATGATTAAATAATTGAGCAAAAAGTTGTTCGGTCGTTACGCTTGAACCGGTCACTTCTAAGACTTCTTTGAACAAGCGCATCCAAGAATTAATTTCTGACGTACAGTTATTTGTATGAACCATCGCCACTAAATCGCCTGCTGGAGTCGTTACTAAATCAATTTCCGGATATACTTGGCTTAATTCTTCTTCTAAAACAATCATCGCAAATGCAGAAGTCCCCGCTGAAACATTGCCCGTTTCTTTAGCGACACTGTTGGTTGCGACCATTCCTGTTCCAGCATCACCTTCTGGCGGACAAAGGGGAATGCCCGCTTGAAGGGTGCCTGAAGGATCCAATAATTTGGCGCCTTCTTGGGTTAAATAGCCGGCGTTTTCGCCTGCTAAGGCCACTTTGGGTAAGAGGTCGACGACTCGCCAAGGGTATTGATAAGACTGAATTTGTTGCTCAAATTGGGCTACTTTTTCAGCCGCGTAGGTTTTCGTGTGGCTATCAATCGGAAACATCCCTGAAGCATCGCCAACACCTAACACTTTTTCACCGGTTAATTGCCAGTGAACGTAACCAGCCAAGGTCGTCAAGAAAGTAATTTTTTCAACATGTTCTTCCTTGTTTAAAATGGCTTGATATAAATGCGCAATACTCCATCTTTGTGGAATGTTATACGAAAATAGTGCGGTTAATTCTTTTTCAGCTGTTTCCGTCATGGCATTGCGCCACGTACGAAACGGGACTAATAGTTCTTCTTGTGCATCAAAAGCTAAATAGCCATGCATCATAGCCGAAAAACCGATTGCGCCAACTTTTTCGAGTGGGACTTGGTATTTTTCTTGTACTTGAGCAGCCATTTCACGGTAACTGGCTTGAATCCCTTGCCAAACCGCTTCCAGAGAATACGTCCAAACCCCATCGACGAGTTGGTTTTCCCATTCAAAACTTCCTGAAGCAATGGTTTGGTATGTTTCATCAATTAAAACGGCTTTGATTCGAGTCGATCCTAGCTCAATTCCTAAACTCGTTTTTTCAAAGCAAATCTTTTTTTGTTCATTGGTCACTTTATTTTTCCTCCTCAATCAAATTGGTTCCTTGTTTTTTAACAGAATCTCGTTCAATTAATTCCGGTTCAAAGGCAAATGTTGTCTTTTCACCTGTTTCAATGGCTTGAACAATCGTTTTTGCCGCCAGTTCGCCCATTTTTTCCTTCGGGTGAGCAAGCGTTGTTAAGTTAACTAAGCCTGAAGTGCTCAATGTAGAATCATCGTTACCAATAATCGAGATGTTCTCTGGCACTTGTAGCCCTTTTTCTGTTAACTTTTCGACGAGTTGATTCGCAATTTCATCGTTATAAGCAACAATTGCGGTAACTTGATTGCCTACTTGAGATAAGCGTTCAATGGCTTTTTTTACGACTTCTTCTTTGGTCTCAGTTGTATAGGTTAACAAATCTTCTGGTAAAAAGTTTAACTTCGCTTCACGGATAGCTTGGATGAACCCCTGCATCCGAAACTTCCCTTGCAAGTCATCCATTTTGGTGACTAACATAAGATGCTTATGCTTAGCTTCAAGTAAATATTTGGTTGCTAGATAACCCGATTTAACATCATCCACACCAATGTATGGCCCTTTTAATTCTTCGTAAAAAGCATTAATCATTAAGACAGGAATGCCTTTTTCTTCTAATGCAATATAATAAGGCAAGTTAGGATTGTATTCGTTACTCTTCGTCGGCTCAACAATTAAGCCATCGACTTGTTGTTCTAGCATTTGTTGTAAACATTCTTTTTCCTTTTGGTGGTTATTATTGGTGGTGCCTAAAAGCAAGCTATAGCCATACTGACTCAATTCTTGCTCAATTCCACGAATAATCGAAGGAAAGATGTAATCGGATAAGTACGTCATAATCACGCCAATTGTTTTAGGACGTTTTTTCTCTGTTTCTTTTTTTGCGACATACGTTCCTGAACCTTTTTCTTTACGTAATAGCCCTTCGTTGACTAAGATGCCAATTGCTTGACGCACCGTATGACGGCTTAATTGAAACATTTCTTGCAAGGTATTTTCAGAAGGAATCAATTCTCCTTCTTGGTATTTATTCTGTTGTAAATCCAGACGCAACTTGTCTGCTAGTTGTTCGTATTTAGGTTTCATTTTTCTCACAATCCTTTAAGTTGTCCGTACATGTATTTTAAACGCTCTTAGTTTATTTGTCAACGCTTTCACCAACGAATTATCTATTTTTCTTTTTTTAGTCTGTGACTTTGCATCGTTTTTTTCATTAACCTAAGTGTAAAATATATTGCGGTAGGACTAGAAAAAAAGAAAGAAGACCATTATTCTTAATGTTAGGTTTAGCGGCCAATAACAAAAAGAGGATG
>NZ_JAFBFD010000014.1 GCF_016909125.1 Enterococcus lemanii
CAAACTCTCATAAAAAATTTGAAACAACTTTGCAGTTGTTAAGCTCATAAATTAACGTTGCTAGCATTTTTGCTTGCTTTGTATGTTTGCTTCTATATTAAAATAGAAGTCCTACACAATTGGTTCGTTTGCTTGCTTTGTTCAGTTTTCAAAGGTCTACTTAAATTTTAACTTGTCGCGTTAGCAACTTTTATAGCATATCAGTTTAAATATCAAACGTCAAGTCTTTTTTTCGTTTTTTCGAAAAATGTCTTTCAGTTGTTAATTGACGACTTAAACATCTTAACAAAAAGAAGTACTGTTTGTCAATTGTTTTTTTCAAAAAGATGATGCGCTTTAATTGGCGTCATCAACAATTAACAATATACCAATTTTATCACCGCTCGTCAACCCTCAAAATGTTGATTTATCAACGTTTCTACTTTCACCTTTTTCTAATTCATTTCGTCCTTTTTTTAAAGATAGAGCGGTTTATTTCTTTATGATTTTTTAATAAAACTGCATAATTGTTCGGATTTCATCCGTTTGTCAAAAAAACAAGTACTTAATCATTGATATTTAGTTAAAATTAAAGGGTATGTTTATCTATTTTCGTATTTTTTTGATAAAATGGAAGCAATAAGAATTCAAAGGAGGCTATTCAATGAAAATACTAGTAGCAGACGACGACAAAGAGATTGTAGAACTAATCAGTATTTATTTACACAACGAAGGTTATGAGGCAGTTAAAGCTTATGATGGAAAAGAAGTGCTTCTAAAGGTTCGTACTACCCCGGATATTGGTTTACTAATTTTAGATATCATGATGCCTGAGCTAGATGGTATGCAAGTAGTCAAAACTTTACGAAAAGAATCGCAAATTCCTATCATTATGCTTACTGCAAAAACAACGGATATGGATAAAATAAAAGGTCTCGTCGCAGGGGCCGATGATTACGTCACTAAACCATTCAATCCACTTGAAGTGATGGCGCGTGTTAAATCGTTGCTTAGAAGAACTCAAATGAGTCATGCAAGCCAACAACCAGATGTATTAGAAGTAAGTTCATTAATCATTAACCGTGATTCACATGAAGTAAAAACAATTGAAGGGGTTGATATCCAATTAACCGCCTTAGAATTTGGCATTTTATATTTACTGGCTTCGCATCCAAACCGTGTTTTTAGTGCAGATGAAATTTTTGAGCGCGTTTGGAAACAAGAAAGTGTCGTATCTGCTAAAACGGTGATGGTTCATGTCAGTCATTTACGCGATAAAATTGAAGAGGCAACTGGCGGAGAAAAAGTGATTCAAACTGTTTGGGGAGTAGGCTATAAAATTGATGGAAAATAATCTATCGGATAAGAAAAAAAGAATTAGTTTAACTTCTAAAGAAATTAGCGAGCTTTTTGCAGAAGGCATTATTACAATTATTTTATTGCTTCTTATTAATGTGGCAGTTGTTGTTTTAATTTCTTCTATTATTAGTAATTCTCCTTCATTAAATGAATCTATTTTTGAAACGAGAAATAGTTTTGTCCGAAATTTCAATTCAACAATCTTTTTAAACGGAAAAAACTTCATCATCCCGCTATTTTTTATTTTTGATGGGATTGTTCTATATTGGCGCTTATTTCGGCGTTATCGTCAGATGCAATTGCGTCATATTATTCTTGAGCTTCATTATATTGCAGAAGGAAACTATGATCACCGGATTCCGTTTGAAGTGCGTGGTGATTTAAATCGAATTATTACAAGTATTAACGGGCTTGTTGATAGTACGGTTGCAGCAATTGAAGAAGAACGACGCATTGAGCAGTCTAAAGATGAATTGATCACAAATGTTAGTCATGATATCCGCACACCGTTGACCTCAATTATTGGTTATTTGGGTTTGATTGAAGACCGACAATATCATAGCGAGGAAGATTTGCTAAAGTATACACACACAGCCTATATTAAAGCAAAGCAAATGAAATCTTTAGTTGAAGACTTGTTTGAATATACGAAAGTCCGACAACCGAGTGTGCCGATTAATTATATTTCTTTTGATATGGTGCAACTATTAGAACAACTGTCGATTGACTTTGAATTAGAAGCGAAACGAAAAGGAATAGCAATCCAAGTGGTCTCTTCTTCTTCACAAGTTATAATGGATGGCGACACAGAAAAAATTGTACGAGTATTCAATAATCTAATCGCCAATGCATTAAAATATGGTCGAGGAGCTTCTTTAATTTTAATTGAAATTGAAGCGATTGGAACCGAAGCCGTCATCACTGTTAAAAATAATGGCCAGATGATTCCAAAGGCTTCCCTTGATTCATTATTTAATCGTTTTTATCGCGTGGAAGAATCGCGCTCACAAGAAACAGGTGGAACAGGGCTCGGGCTAGCGATTGCTCAAAGCATTATTGCCTTACACGGGGGGTATATTTATGCAAAGTCAAACCCTGATTGGACTTCTTTTACAATCCATCTCCCGCTAACTCGTAATAAAGGAACTAAAAATACAAACATTAGTTGACGAAAAGGCAAGTTTTTGCTATGTTAACTTTAATTAAATCATTTATTGCTTAGAATCTAGTATTTAGAGAACTTGTCAAAGAGAGCTGGTGGTTGGTGCAAATCAGTACAAGGAACTAAAGAATCCAATTCTATCTCGGCATCTTTTGAAAAAAAGACCTACTCTTTGGTTACAAGAGAAACAAGGGCGACCGTTTTGGTCGAACTTGGGTGGTACCGCGAAGTTACGATTTCGTCCCAAGCATTTTTTGCAAGGGGCGGAGTCTTTTTTTTATTAAAAATTTTAGGAGGAAAGTAAAATGTTAGATATTAAAATGATTCGTCAAAATTTTGAAGAAGTCGCAGAAAAATTAAAAAATCGTGGTGTAAAAGAAGAAACACTAAAAAGCTTTATTGAACTTGATGAGAAACGCCGACAACTACTCGTGCAAACAGAGGAATTAAAAAAGCAAAGAAATGTGGTTTCAGGTGAAATTGCGCAATTAAAGCGTGAAAAAATTGATGCAACAGCAAAAATTACTGAAATGCGTGAAGTTGGCGAAGAAATTAAAGCGCTGGATGCTAAAATCAATACCATTGACGAAGAGTTAGAAGCAATTGCCACACGCTTACCAAACTTACCAAATGCTAGTGTGCCAATTGGTGCCGATGAAGAAGACAACGTAGAAGTGCGCCGCTGGGGTCAAGTATCAGCTATGCCTTTTGATCCGAAACCGCACTGGGAAGTGGCTGAGAACTTAGGTATCTTAGATTTTGAACGTGGTGCTAAAGTTTCAGGTAGTCGCTTTGTCTTTTACAAAGGCTTAGGTGCCAGACTTGAGCGCGCTTTATACAACTTTATGCTTGATCAACACATTTATGAACACGGCTATACAGAAATGATGACGCCTTATATTGTTAACAGTCAAGCCATGTTTGGGACCGGTCAATTTCCGAAGTTCAAAGAAGATGTTTTCCAATTAGCAGACACTGACTTAACTTTAATTCCGACAGCTGAAGTTCCTTTGACCAACTACTATAGTCAAGAAATTTTAGAACAAAAAGACTTACCAATTTATTTAACTGCCCTTAGTCCAGCCTTTCGTTCAGAAGCAGGTAGTGCCGGTCGCGATACACGCGGATTAATTCGTTTGCATCAATTTAACAAAGTTGAGATGGTAAAATTTAGTGATGAAGCTCATTCTTATGACGAACTTGAAAAAATGACCAATGATGCAGAGAGTATTCTACAAAAATTAGGACTGCCTTATCGTGTAATTACGTTATGTACAGGTGATATGGGCTTTTCAGCGGCTAAAACTTACGATATTGAAGTCTGGATTCCAGCCCAAGATACTTACCGTGAAATTAGTTCTTGCTCAAACTGCGAAGATTTCCAAGCACGTCGAGCAATGATTCGCTACCGCGATGCAGAAAGTAAGATTCATTATGCCCATACTTTAAACGGTTCTGGGTTAGCTGTTGGCCGGACGGTTGCTGCAGTATTAGAAAATTATCAAAACGAAGATGGTAGCGTGACTATCCCTGAAGTCTTAGTTCCTTATATGGGTGGTCTAACTAAAATCGAAAAAAACAACTAATTGTTACTATTAAAACCAGTAATCGTCTTCGGCTTCACGTTTGACGATTACTGGTTTTTTTAAATTTTTACTTTATTTGTGTTTATTTTGTTGCAACTTGTTTACAGAAGTGTTACATTGTCACTAATTATTACTAGTTGGAGAGAAAATGGATATGCAAAAAAAGAACAATCGAAACAAAAAAAGACACAGTCGAAAAAGAAAACAACCGATTTCCTTAAAGTTAATTTTCAGCGGATTCTTTGCTTTGATTTTGATTTTAAGTGGCATCTATCTCATGCAGTTTGTTGAAAATAAACAACTAGAAAAGCGCGTTGCAAAACAAACCACGCTTCTTTTAAATCAAGTGAAACACGAGCAAGAAAAAAATGAATTGGCTACAGAGGAAAAGGTAACAAAAAAAGCGAATCTCGTTGAAGTAAGCTACCCTCCTTCTGAAATTCCTTCTATTGACGGCTTTGATTTTGACCAAATTACTCAGGAATCGATGAAAAAAATGGAAAAGAAGTTAAATCCCAAAGATCCTGCCGTTTTAGTTAGCCATTTAGCAATTAATCACTATACTGAGCAATTAGCAGCCTACGAGGTGGCGGTGGACTTATACCTTTGGCAAAATAAGTCAGAAGAATTCATAAAAACGAAAACTAAGACGACCAAGCCTGTATTAATCAATCATTCTACCGGGCAATTAATTACCAGCCAAGATCTTATCAAAAAGGAAGAAAACTTACTCGGCATTCAACAAGTTATTCAACAAATGCTTTTAGATCAAGCTGCCGACCCAAACCTAATTCTTGATGAAGTCTTAAACTTACCGCGTTTATCTTGGGATACCCCGATGACTTACACCGAAGAACAATTGGTGGTGCAACTACCGCAAAATAAACTCGGGCAAACGACTATTGCACTACCTTACGCTAAAATTCAACCCTTTATCCAAACAGATTTGGTAAAACCTGAGTATTTAATTCCACCAACGCAGGCTTTGGATGCCAATCAAAAATACGTTGCTTTAACGTTTGACGATGGCCCCTCACCTGTAACGACTCCAAAGATTATTCAAATTTTAGCCAATAAAGGGATCAAAGCAACGTTCTTTTTACTTGGACAAAACGTCAAAGAAAATCCTGAATTAACGAAGCAGATTTTTGAAGGTGGTCATGAATTGGCTAGCCATTCTTATTCGCATCCATCATTTAATACTATTTCTAAAGAAGCCGTCAAAAAAGAAGTCATTGATACAGATAAGGCCATTTTTGAAGCGACCGGTTGCTTACCTAAAATTTTGCGGCCTCCATATGGTGCGGTTAATACTGATACCGCCAAGGTTGTTGGAAAACCGATTATTCAATGGAATGTCGATTCTTTAGACTGGAAAACAAAAAATAGTGCTGCCATCCAAAAAGTCGTGAAAAACTCCGTCGCTAGCGGTGGTATTATTCTTATGCACGATATTCAACCGGCAACTGCCGAAGCACTTGATCAAGTAATCAATGATTTAAAAGCACAAAATTATCAATTCGTAACGATCCAAGAATTACTTGAACAAAAAATGTATCCGATGCATCAATATTTTGGTCAATTTGATCAACGCAACATTTAAATAAAAAAAGGTCTGTAGGATGAAGTATTCCTACAGACCTTTTTTTATTTTTTAAGATTCCACTGAGTAGTTTGGTGCTTCTTTTGTAATTTGAACATCATGTGGGTGTGATTCTTTCAAACCACTACCACTCATTTGAATAAACTCAGAGTTTTCACGTAACTCTTCTAAATTAGCGGCACCAACATAACCCATGCCTGATTTTAAGCCACCAATCATTTGGAATAAAATATCTGCCGCGCTTCCTTTATAAGCCACGCGACCTTCGATACCTTCAGGAACTAATTTATTCGCTTCGTTTACACCGCTTTGGAAATAACGATCGCTAGAACCTTTTTCCATTGCACCAAGAGAACCCATTCCACGGTAAGTTTTAAAACGACGACCTTGGTAAATTTCAAACTCACCTGGTGATTCGTCTGTTCCAGCAAGCATACTACCTAACATCACCGCAAAACCACCCGCAGCTAAAGCCTTCACAATATCACCAGAATATTTAATTCCACCGTCAGCAATAATCGTCTTGCCATATTGGCGAGCAACAGAAGCCGCATCATAAATCGCTGTTAACTGTGGCACACCAACGCCTGCTACTACGCGCGTCGTACAAATTGATCCTGGGCCAATTCCCACTTTCACCACATCTGCACCTGCGTCATATAAAGCTTTTGTTCCAGCAGCCGTCGCTACGTTTCCAGCAATTAAAGTCGCATCAGGGAATGTTTGACGAATTTCCTTGATTTTACGTAAAACACCCGCACTATGGCCATGAGCAGTATCAATTATAATTGCGTCAGCGCCAGCTTCGAGTAATGCGGTCGCCCGATCAAAGGTATCGCTTGTTACACCAACGGCTGCCGCTACTAACAAACGACCGTGTTCATCTTTGGCCGCATTTGGAAATTCAATGACTTTTTCAATATCTTTAATCGTAATTAAGCCACTTAAACGACCGTTTTCATCGACGATTGGTAATTTTTCAATTTTATGTTTTTGCAAAATTTTCTCAGCATCTTTTAAAGAAGTACCGACTGGCGCTGTCACTAGATGGTCTTTCGTCATAACTTCTTTAATTGGGATTTTATAATCCGTTACAAAACGGACGTCACGGTTCGTAATAATTCCAACTAAAATACGGTTTTCCATCGTTTCAACAATTGGCACCCCACTAATACGATAGCTTGCCATTAAATGTTCAGCATCTTCAACTAAATGTTCTGGTGTTAAAAAGAATGGGTCGATAATGACGCCACTTTCTGAACGTTTTACTTTGCGGACTTCATCTGCTTGTTCCGCGATACTCATGTTTTTATGAATCACGCCTAAACCACCTTGGCGCGCCATTGCAATCGCCATTTTACTATCGGTTACGGTATCCATACTGGCACTTAGAATCGGTATATTCAATTTGATATTTTTTGCTAATTGTACACTCATATCGACATCGTTTGGTAAGACGTGACTTTCTGCAGGTACTAATAAGACATCATCGAACGTAAACCCTTTTTTTGCGAATTTTGTTTCCCAGTTGGACATTTTTGTAACCACTCCTCAATTTTTGTATTTTAATGAAAATAGCAAATATTTCGCTATAAGTCAACTATCCTGTGAATTTTATAAGAAATTTAGCGAGATTTTAAAGAAAACACCTAACATGATTGTTAGGTGTTTGAAAATTGTTCGGTTCTTATTTTTTTGGTAAAGCGAGGCTACCAACAATATTATACTTTTTCTTCAAATAGTAACGAATACCCACGGCAGCTGCCCCAATAATCGCTAAGTAAACAGGTGCTAAAATAACATTGATTGCAGGTGGAATTAATGAAGAGGCGCCAACGACACCAATCCAAAGAATAAAAGCACCTGCTAAAACAAGTAACATTTTCACTGTTTTCGGTTTTTGACTACGGTCTGCTCCTGGTCGTTCATACTGATACACATATTTATACATCAAATAAAAGACCCAACCGCCGACACCAGCCATTAAGAAGAGCGTGATTACGCCATAGACTTGCACACTTTCTTTAAATAATAATCCCATTAAACCTAGCATTAGCCCAAAAATACCTAAAATTAACAATGCATTGTCGACCCACATGAAAAATGGTTTTGTTTCTTTTACTTCTTCAGGCTTATTAATAATCGCTTCGGTTCGTTCAGAGACGGTACCAAAAAGTTGACGGGCGGTTCTACCTGTTTTTTGTTCTTGTACTAACACCGGTAAAATTTCATGCAAGGCGACTGCTTTGTCTTCTTCTGAAAGGTTCGCAGCTTCTAATGATTTTTTCAAATCAAAAATATATTGTTGATTCTTTTTCGTTAATTGTTGTTCGAGTTCTCGATTTTCTGAAACATAATTGCGGACTGTTTCTGGTTCCATCGCTTTTGTTTCCCCCTTATGAACAAGTTTATAAAAATATTTTAGCATACTTCAAACAAGATGTACTGCTTTTTTTACGAATGCGTTACACGTTAAAGCGAAACAGCATGACATCGCCGTCTTGTACAATGTATTCTTTTCCTTCTAAGCGAACACGCCCCGCTTCTTTGGCTGCTTGCATCGTTCCGTAGTGGTTTAAATCGTCAAAAGAAACGGTTTCTGCACGAATAAAACCACGTTCAAAATCGGTATGAATAATCCCAGCGGCTTGTGGTGCTTTAATTCCTTTTCTAAAAGTCCATGCACGAACCTCTTGCTCACCAGCGGTAAAGTAAGTCGCTAAGCCTAGTAAATCATAAGCCGTGCGAATCAATTGGTCTAAACCAGATTCTTCAATGCCTAACGCTTCTAAGAAATCGGCTTTGTCCTCGTCATCTAGTTCCGCAATTTCTTCTTCTGCGCGGGCACTAATTACAATCACTTGGGCATTTTCGCTAGCCGCAAATTCGCGCACTTGCTTCACGTAATCGTTACTTTCAGCATCAGCAACCTCGTCTTCACTAACATTCGCTACATAAAGAACGGGTTTTGTTGTTAATAAGAAGAAACTCTTCACGATTTTTTGTTCGTCTTCAGTAAATTCGATTGAACGTGCCGATAAACCTTCTTCTAAAACAGGTTTGATTTTTTCTAAAACAGCTAATTCTGCCACGGCGTCTTTGTCTTTAGTCTTCGCAATTTTGGCTACCCGTTGGATACGCTTGTTCACTGAGTCTAAATCCGCCAAAACTAATTCTAAGTTAATCGTATCAATATCTTCTAACGGATCTACTCGGCCTTCAACGTGTGTAATATTATCGTCATCAAAACAACGCACTACGTGACAAATGGCGTCTACTTGGCGAATGTGGCTTAAGAATTGGTTCCCTAACCCTTCCCCTTTACTTGCGCCTTTTACAATCCCAGCAATGTCGGTAAATTCAAAAGTCGTTGGTACCGTTTTTTTCGGTTTAACTAATTGTGTTAAACGTTCCAAACGCCAATCTGGCACTTCAACCATTCCTACGTTTGGATCGATCGTCGCAAAAGGATAGTTTGCAGCTTCTGCGCCTGCTTTTGTAATTGCGTTAAATAAAGTTGATTTACCAACGTTTGGCAAACCAACAATTCCAGCTGTTAAAGCCATTTATCTTCACTCTTTCTCTGCTTTTTTTAGTATTTTTTTCATTTTTTTCTCGAACTCTCGGCGTGGCATCATCACCATTTGACCGCACTTTAAACAACGAATTTTGATATCTGCACCCATTCGGATAATTTCCCACCGGTTCGTTTGACAAGCATGGGGTTTTTTCATCTCAACAATGTCTTTTAAATCATACATAGCTAAAACTCCTTTACTCGTTCGTTTCATCAAAAGAAAGTTGCAACAAGTCTAAAATCCGGGTTAAATCTTCTTGTGATAAATACTCAATTTCGATTTTCCCTTTGCCTTTTTTCTCGTGAATGGCCACGTTTGTCCCTAAACGATCCATTAGGCGGTCTTCGCTTTCTCTTAAATAATAAGGTTTTTCTTGAATAATACGTGAAACTTTATTTTCTTCTTTGGCTTCATTCATCGCAGCAACTAATTGTTCGACTTGACGAACAGTTAAATTTTCTTTGATACAACGATTGGCTAATTTTAACATTTGTTCCTTGTTTTTTAAACCAAGTAACGTACGCGCATGTCCCATCGACAAACGCTCATCTTGCAACATTTCTTTAACAAGTAAAGGCAACGTGAGTAAACGCAAATAATTGGCAACATATGGACGACTTTTCCCAAGACGTTCAGCCACTTGTGCTTGGGTTAATTTTAAATTTTTCATTAACATTTCGTACGCTTCGGCTTCTTCTAGCGGGTTTAGGTCTTCTCGTTGCAAGTTTTCTAAAACCGCCACCTGCATCATTGTTTCTTCATCAAAATCACGGACGATGGCTGGGATTGTCTCTTTTTGTGCTAATTTTGAAGCACGGAAACGACGCTCGCCGGCAATGATTTCATACCCTTTTACCGTTGATTTTCGAACAATAATCGGTTGAAAAACACCTGAATGTGCAATCGAACTAGCTAACTCTTTTAAAGAGGTTTCATCAAATGTTTTTCGTGGTTGATACGGGTTCGGTCGTAATTCATTTAAAGAAATTTCAATAATTTCGTCTGTTTTTACATCCACTTCTTCTAGATTCACTAGATCTTGAAACAAGGCATCAATTCCTTTGCCTAGACTTTTGCCTTTATTTTTCACGAGCTAACACTTCCTTTGCTAACGCTTGGTACACTTCGGCTCCTTTTGAACGAATATCATAGTCGATAATCGATTGGCCATGACTTGGTGCTTCTGACAAGCGAATATTACGAGGAATAATGGTTTCGTAAACTTTTTCTTGGAAATAGCGACGAACTTCATCGACGACTTCTGCGCCTAAATTAGTGCGTGCATCATACATTGTTAATAACACCCCTTCAATTTCTAGCTCAGGGTTAAAATGTTTTTGAACTAAGCGAACCGTATTTAGTAATTGGCTTAATCCTTCTAACGCGTAGTATTCGCATTGGACCGGAATTAAAATGGAATCGCTGGCCGTAAAAGCATTGATGGTTAAATGCCCTAATGACGGCGGACAATCAATTAAAATGTAATCATATGAATCTTTGACTTCATTTAAAGCTAATTTCAAACGCGATTCACGCGCCATCATTGACGTTAGCTCGATTTCAGCGCCGGCAAGTTGTAGCGTTGCCGGTACGATGTCTAAGTTTTCTCGTGAACTTGGGACAATCGCTTCTTGAATTGGAACTTCGTTGACTAAAACGGTATAAATATCTTGCTCTACATCGGGTTTACGAATGCCCATTCCACTGGTCGCATTGCCTTGGGCGTCCATATCGACTAAGAGGATTTTTTTACCAATAAACGCCAAGCTTGCGCCTAAGTTTACAGTCGTTGTTGTTTTACCAACCCCGCCTTTTTGATTTGCAACAGAAATAATACGTGCCACGGATACTCCCCCTATACAATTGGTTGTTTATTTGGTAAACCTGGTTTTCTTGGATATTTTTTGGGTGTTTCTTTTTTCTTTTCAATGACCAAAATATGGCGCTCGTCACCGACAATTGGCAAATGTAATTCTAAATCTTCAATGAACTGACCACCGAGTAATGCAATCGCTTTAGTAGCTTCGGTTAATTCTTCTTCACTCTTCGCTGCTTTTAAAGCATAAAAATACCCATTTTTCTTAACAAGAGGCAAACACAGTTCCGTTAAAACATTCAGCCGCGCAACAGCCCTTGCCGTCACGTAGTCAAACGTTGCTCGTTGTTCTTTTGATTGGGCAAATGTTTCCGCACGATCATGATACAAAGAGACGTCTGTTAATTGCAATGTCTCTACTAAGTGCGTTAAAAAAGTGATGCGTTTATTTAACGAGTCAACAATCGTCACTTGTAATTCAGGAAATATAATTTTAAGCGGGATACTAGGAAATCCTGCCCCTGAACCAACATCACATAGACGCGCATCACTTTTGAAGTCTACTGCAAAGGCTAAAGTAATCGAGTCATAAAAATGCTTTAAGTAGACTTCTTTTTTCTCGGTAATGGCCGTCAAATTCATTTTTTCATTCCAAGAAACAAGTAACTCGTAATACTGCTCAAATTGTTGCATTTGCTTTTCGCTTAACGCAATGCCTTGCTCTAATAATCTTTGTTGAAATTCTTCTGGTAACATAGCCGCTCCTTTTCTCTTTCGTGAAACAGAAAAAATGTTTCACAAGTCCGTTTCTACTTTAACGTAAAATGCCAACGCATGCAAGTAGAACTTCGCCTTTTTTTGCGTTTCACGTGAAACAAAAGCAGCAAAACGCCTCTTCGTTTTGCTGCTTTTGTTTTTTAATGTAGGGTTTTTTCTTTTAAGTCAAAAATCGGTGCTGCTACGAGATCTAAAGTAGCGGCGTATTCCCCTTCTGTCTCGAAAATAACAATTTCATTTTGTCCTTCATTTAAGAAACCTTTTGGCACATAAAGGGTCTGGGTTGCTCCTTTGCGCCAAAAACGACCAATATGGTATCCATTGACTAAAACAATGCCTTTACCAAAAGCTTGCAAATCGATATAAGTATCGGCTAAATCCGTTAATTCAAAGTGATATTGATAAAAGGCTGGTTGGTCTGCTTGCCACGCTTTCGTATAATCGATGGTTAACGGTTGATCAAAAGCTAACGCATACTGCTCCCAATCTAAAATAAAGTGTAAATCACTCATCACGCCTTGGCGAATGCCTTTTCTTTGTGTATCGGCCAATAGTTTATGCCCATAGTTCACTCGCCCCATGTTTTCCATTAAAATCGTTAATTCGTTTTCTGCAAAAGGTGGTTGGACAAAAATATCTTCGCCGATTTTTTCTTGGTATTGCGTCATGATATGTTCACCATTCAAGTAAACTTTTGCTCGGTCCCGACCATCGATAATTCGGTAACGTTCTTCTTCTGCGTCTTTTTGGACTTTGGTTCGATAAACCATGTAACCATAAGCTTGACCTACTTCTTCCATTGTTTTCGGGTATTTAGTAGTGATTTTTTCACTAATATCATCTAAAACTTCAAATAAACTAACCTTATTCGTTAATGGAATTTGATTCACTGACAGGCTTGGTTTAACGAGGGGTTCTTTTTGTTGTATATTTGGGAATAATTCTTTTACCATTTTTTGTATCGCGTAATATTTTTCAGTTGGGTTGCCTTGTTCATCCAGTGGTGCACCGTAATCATAAGAAGTAATTTGTGGCAAATCAAGTGTCCCCCGTGCCGAACAACCATTCATAAAGCCAAAATTGGTCCCGCCATGGAACATGTATAAATTGACACTGCCTAACTCTAAAACTTCGCGTAAAGCCGCCACTAACTCGTCCGTTTCACGTGTAACAATCGGTTCTGCCCAACGGTTAAACCAGCCATCCCAAAATTCCATACACATTAATGGCCAATTTTTACCATGTGCTTCTTGGAATTTTTTTAACTCTGCAAAATTTTGTTGCCCTTTTGAACCAAAGTTCCCCGTCGGCAATACACCTTCTTCGATCATACTGCCTGCTCTTAGAGTCGCTAACCAAGAACCATCTGAAGTAAAGAGCGGTACATCTACGCCTAACTCTTCCATCAATTCTTTTATCGCTTTTAAATACGCTTTGTCTTCTCCATAAGAACCATACTCATTTTCAATTTGCATCATTAAAATCGGTCCGCCATGGGTAAATTGTAGCGGAACTACTTTAGCCATTAAAGCTTCATAATAACGACGAACGTAAGCTAAAAATTTCGGATCACTTGACCGAATTTTACAGTCTTTTTGTAGTAGCCATGCGGGTAAGCCACCAAATTCCCACTCAGCACAAATATAAGGTGTCGGACGTAAAATAACATATAAATCAAGTTCGGCTACCGTTTGGATAAATTTTTCTAAATTAGCAAAACCTTCAAAATAAAATTCAGCTTCTTTGCCTTCATGTAAGTTCCAAGGGACATAAGTCTCCACCGTGTTAAATCCTAGCGCTTTTAAATTATACAAAGAATGATACCAGTCGCTTGGATGCACCCGGAAATAGTGAATCGCTCCGGATAAAATTTTAAACGGTTCGCCATTTAACATAAAATCTTCTTTAATTTCAAACGTTGTCATTTATTTGCTCCTTCGTTATTAGTGAAAAACCACTCTATTGTAAAAAGAAAATAGAATGGTTTTTTATGGTTTATCGTACTAGCCAACCACTTCAACTTTATCATGCCAAGAACTTGCCGTTTGATGAACGACACGATTGAGTGACTCGATATTTTCTCTTCCTTGGCTGAGTAACCAATTACGTGTTTGGTCTTCGCCCTCTTTCGCAAAAGGCGCAACGGCATCCTTCCAAGTTGCGCGACCACACAAGACACCATTAAAAGTCGAACCTGCTTCTTTGGCAAAAACTAACGTATCTTGAAACGACTGCGCGCTTACCCCTGCACTTAAGAAAATAAATGGTAATGAGGTCGCCTCGCTTTGTTCTTTGAAAAACTGTAAAGCTTCTGCTCGCGTGTGGACAATTTGACCTTTTCCAAAACCTTCCACATAGTTCATGTTAACGGGTACTTCTACTTTTAAAACATCAACTTTGTATTGTGGTTTTGAAAATTCTTTCATCATCTCATTCACTTTACGAGGTTTTACTTTAGCAAACGCCGCACTCGTATTATCAGCCATGGTTGCATCATAAGATAACAACTCTAAGTAAAAAGGCAAATCTTCTGCTAAACATTCACTACCTAAACGTTCAATAAAGACGTGTTTTTTATGGTTAATAGCTGGATCCTCGTCAATGTCGTAATATAATAAAAATTTAATCGCATCGGCACCTTGTTCTTTCAGTCGTAGCACAGACCAATCTTCTAATAAATCTGGCATCCGACCAGGAGTGGAAGCATCATAACCCGTTTTTTCATAAGCAAGTAAAAGACCTGCTTTTGAATCGCGAACTTTAGCTGCTGGTAACCCAAATTCTGGATCTAATAAGATTGAAGAAGAATATGCTGTCAACTCTTCAGAAACAAGCACTTTAAATTCTTCAATATTTTGAGCCGTTGCTTCCATATCAAGTGCATTCATCATTTTTTTCATAGCGCCACGTTGATCAATCGCTAATGCACTAATAAAACCTTCTTGCGTTGATAAACGATCCATTGCTGCTTTTTTTCCTTTAGTTAATTGTAACATAATTGATTCTCCTATCTTTTATTGTTTCGTTCTTTGTTTGTTTAGTATTCGTGAATAATTACCCCTTTTACGACACGGTTAACCGTCCCTGTAGCTGAAGGTGTATCTGGTGTATTTCCCACTTTAATGGATGACAATAAAGAAATTGTTTGTGCAAAAACAACATCAACTAAAGCTAAGTAACCATCTGGTAATTGAACCTCACTTGCTTTTAAGACAAAGTTTTCACCGGTATAATTCATTTCTCCCGCTTGTCCAATCCCAATCACTCCTGCTGCAATTTGATCAGCATTGGCTTCTTCTAACATATCAATATCGTATTGACGTGTATAAGCATTATTACTAATAAAGTCAAAAATTAAAGTTTGTTCGTTTACAAAAGATTTTGGTCCATGACGAAAGCCCATTGAGGAATCAAAGACGGTTGTGATTTTTCCTGCCGTTAACTCTAAAACTTTTAACTGTGCTTCACGTGTCAAGCCAGCTAAACTACCCGAACCTAAGTACACAATTCGATTAAAATCACGGTCAATGATTGCTTGAATGTCTGAAACACGAGCAAGCACATCTTGACTAAGTTCAATTAAAGCTTGCACGTAACGAGTTTTTTCTGCTAGTTGATTCTTTTCATCAAAAACGAGCAAGGCAGTTAGCGTCATGCATGAATAGCTACCTGTCATCGCAAAGCCTGCATCATTTGAACGTTCAGGCATTATTAACAATAAATTACGCTCATCTCCTTGAGCCGCTTTGGCTAAAGCCCCTTCTTTGGCACAAGTAATCGTTAAATGATAGATGTTTTTGATTAATTGATTCGCTAATTGAACCGTTGCGACACTTTCTGGGCTATTGCCACTGCGCGCAAAGGATACGAGTATCGTTGTTTCCTCAGGGAAAAAATACTGCTCTGGCGCTGCGACAATATCAGTTGTGCCAATACTTTGAAAAATAAACTTCTTAGTATCACCATTTTGGTTTAAATGAGGGACAATCGTATCTCCTACGTATTGCGAGGTCCCTGCACCAGTAAAAATTACTCGGACTTTCTCAGTAGTACTTGTTTTTACTGTT
The DNA here is from genome assembly GCF_016909125.1 of Enterococcus lemanii. GTDB lineage: Bacteria > Bacillota > Bacilli > Lactobacillales > Enterococcaceae > Enterococcus_I > Enterococcus_I lemanii. Next base: position 15,928 of record NZ_JAFBFD010000014.1, read on the forward strand.
TTTAAAAATGACGTAATTTGTTCAAGTGATGCTTGATAATAAGTAAAGGCTTCTGCCCATAATTCTGGCTGTTGTCGGATTTCGCGCGTCGTAATTTCGGCACCGAATTTTTCTAATTCTGTTTTTGCTAACTGATACATTTTCTTTCCTCCATTTATTTAAATTCGATTTCATGACTCTTGTTAACTGGTTACTACCACAATATAAGGTTACTATGCTTTTTATAATTAGTCAACAAAATTTCTTGATATTATTAACTTTTTCTTATTTTTGTTGGTATCTAAAACAAGAACCACTTATTAAAAGAAGACGCTCTCTTAATAAGTGGTTCTTGTTTATTTTTTATTCATCTTCGTCTTCATCATCAGAAAATAAGACATCATTGACTTTCGCAATACCTTCTTGTGCTTGTGCAACGATATCACCTTGACTACCAATCATTTCGCCATTGATATAACTGATAACCATCGGCATATTCATACCTGAATAAAGATCAAACACAGAGCCACTCATTAACATTTTAGCGGCAACGTTACAAGGTGTGCCACCAGCTAAATCGCAAAAGACCGTAAACTCAGCTAAATCAGCAATCACTGCTTCTAATTTCGCTTGAAACTCTTGCGGGCCCTCTTCTGGTAATAAAGTAACTGTATGAATATTTTCTTGCGGTCCCATAATCATTTCTGTGCTTTGTTTTAAATGCTCGCAGAAAGTGCCATGACTAATTAATACTAAATGACTCATTTTGTTTCGCTCCTATTATTTAGAAATTACCCCAAAGGCAGATAAAGCAATACATACGATAAGTACGATGAAAATTGCACGCGTGGATGTAATGTTTTTCTTACCTAATAACCAATAAATCGCACCAACAATTGCTGCTGGGAATAGGCGTGGTAAAATCATGTCTAAGTTATTTTGTAAACTTAAAGTAACGTCTCCAATACTTGGTGCCCAAGCAATTTTTACATTGACCATGGTTGCAACTAAAGCCCCAACCATGAATACTCCCATTAAAGTTGCTGCATCTGTTAAAGCCGTCAAGCGGTGTTGCATCGTTGTAACTAAACTAACCCCTTCTTTATAGGCAAATTCTAATTGTTTCCAACGAAAAACCATTACGGCCACTTGAGCTGCAATCCAGATAATGATTCCTGCAGGGTTTCCTTGCATTGCCATATTAGCTGCTAAAGCCCCAAAAATAGTTGGAATTAATGCTCCAAAAATCGAATCACCAATTGCTGCAAAAGGTCCCATTAAACCGGCTTTAATCCCTGAAACCGTATCAATCCCGCTAATTCCTTCTTTTTCTTCAATCGCTAGGTCAATCCCTGTTACGATTGTATTTAAGAAGTTTGACGTATTAAAGAATTGCGAATGAGCTTTCATCGCTGTTTTTAATTCTTCTGTACCATCGCCATACATTTTTCGTAATTGTGGCAAAATATGATACAAATAACCTGAACCTTGCATCCGCTCATAGTTCCATCCTAATTGGAATGTAATTAAGTTTCGACGGTTAATTTGTTTAAAATCTTCTTTCGTTAATTTATAATTAGATTTCGTCATCTTCAATTTCCCCCTCAGCCGATGAATTTGAACTGCTTTGGACTACTGGCACATTAATATGGTTTTTGTAGCTAATTGCAGCTAAAGAAAAACCAATTGCAGCAATACCTAACATAGGTAGTGAGTTAAAGACACCTGAAAATTCTTCTACAACACTTGCCACACTTGCTCCAAGGAATTGAATATTACCAAACACTGTTGTTAATAGTGCGGTAAGCACAAAACCTAAAATTAAATATGGGAAATGTTTTTTCACTGGTAAGTAACGAAGTAAAATAGCAAACCCGACTGCTGGTAATACTGCTCCGGCAACAGAAAGACCGTCACCCAACCATTTTAAATCACCATTTAAAATAGCAACAACTTGTTCAACGAGACCGCCACCAAATGCAAGTGCTAAAAAGACTGGTAACATCCGAGACAATGACCAAGGAATTGCTCCGGCTAAGTAGTTACGTTCAATCCCTTTGTAGTTGAAGTTTTCAACGTGTGCGTCAATTCGGTGAGCAAAATAAGTATTCGTGAAACGACCTAAAATGTCCATTTGAATCATTAACGCTGCAACAGGTACAGCAATTGTTGCAATCGCTTGTTCTGGATCCCAACCAAGTGAAACAGAAAAAGCCGTTGCTAAAACAGTTCCTGAGTTCGCATCAATTCTTGAAGCACCCCCGAAAGTTCCAACCCCTAAAACGGTTAATTGCATGGAACCACCAATTAAAAGACCTGTTTTAATATCACCCATTACTAGACCTGCAAAAAGACCTGCAAAAACGGGTGCACTGATTGAAGAATAAAATTGTAATTCATCTAGGATTTGATATCCCGCATATAATGATAATAATAAGACCTGCCACCATTGAATTGCCATTTGTTATTCCCTCCTTATTTTTTCAATAATTCCATAAAGTTCTCTGCTTTATCACTAGGTACCATCTGGGCAACTAAACGAACGCCTTTACGATTTAATTCGTTAAATGCTTCAATATCGGCATCTACCACGTTGATTGATTTTGTTATCGAACGAGTTTCTGGTGTTTGAGACATATTTCCAACGTTAATTTCTTCTAGAGAAACGCCTAACTCAACTAGTTTTAATAAGCGATCTGGTTTTCTAGCAACAATCAATAAACGCTGTGAATCATACTTGCCAGCTAAAATGTTTGTGGCTGCTTTTTCAATTGGTAAAATACTTAATTTTACCCCTGAAGGTGTCGCTAATTTCAACCCACTCTTTTCAATCGCATTTTTTGCGACTTCATCGTCCACGACCATGATTCGACTAATATTTAGTTTCGTTGTCCACAAATTGGCAACTTGACCATGAATTAATCGACCATCAATTCGCACTCCGATAATACTCATAACAAATTCCTCCTGACTCGTCACAAACAAGGTGACCTATTTTTTAATTACTTCCAAAAAAGAGAACGATTACACTTTTTAGTTAGCGCTTACTTTTTTAATCAAACGCTACAAATAACAGTTATTTTATAAATAAAAAAATAGCAATCTCTTCTCTGTTACTTAAAGTATTTCATTTTCTTTTCTGGTAGTAACCACACCATCAGTATAGGTTTCATTTTTTTTGTCAATAGATTTTTATGAAAAAATCTTTGTACATTTTCGATAAAAAAGAAAAACCCAAATAAAAACATTGATAAATCAACATTTATTCTTCGGATTTATTTTTTATTTCTTTTTATATTATAAAAATAATATTTTTTCGAGTTGAAAACTTGATTGAAAACATTCTTGAAAAAATTACTGGTATTAAAAATATTTATTGTTGATTTTCAATCGAAATAAATTGATAAGGTGTTTCTTGATACAATTCATTAATCCAATTAGCAAAGACCAATGAGGCAACCCCACGCCAACAATTCGTTATCGGTTTCGTTGGACAATCGTCTTTAAAATAGTTTTTAGGTACTTGCGGATTTAAATTTTTCGCTTGATCTCGTAAATATTCATTTTTTAACGTATCCGTATCATACTCTAAGTGCCCTAAAACATAAACTTCTCGAATATTGCCTTTTGCAATAATCGTAGGACCAATTTCTTCGCTGCTAGCTAACACTTTTAAAGAAGTTTGAGCTAATTGAGCAGCGTCAATCCCAGTATAACGGGACTGTGGATAGGTAATTTCATCACTTAAGCCTCTGGTAAGCGGGTGCTTTTCTTTGATTTGTTGTAAATAAATACCAGATAGTTTTTCTGTATATAAGATTTTATTGATGCCATAATGAAAATAAAGAGCGGCTTGTGCCCCCCAACAAATATGAAAGGTCGAAAAACAATGATTTTTACTCCAAGCCATTATCTTTTTTAATTCTTGCCAATAAAGAACCTCTTCAAAAGCCAACGTCTCTACTGGAGCACCTGTGATAATTAAACCATCGTAGTATGTCTCTTTAATTGAATCAAACGTTTTATAAAATTTATCTAAATATGCTTTATCGGTATTTTGACTTTCATAAGTGGTCATCCGAATAAAATCAACTTCAATTTGTAAAGGTGTTTGAGATAGCAGTCGTAACAGTTGAATTTCTGTAATTTCTTTTTGAGGCATCAAATTAACAATCGCGATTCTAAGCGGACGAATGTCTTGTTTACGCGCACGTTGTTGATTAAAAATAATAACTTGTTCTTTTTTTAATACCTCTGAAGTTGGCAATCCTTTAGGTAGGATAATAGGCACTTCAATCATCCCTTTCTCATAGTTTTCTATTCAAACTATAATAAATAAGCCGAAGTGTCAACCTAGAAGATTGATTTTACGTGTTTTTATTTTTTAATAAAATTAGCGCTTGACATTTGATTAGAATTCGTGAATAATGATTAAAAATATATTAAAACACGTTGATGAAGAAAGTAAAATAAGGATTCCTTCTGAAAGAGAGCTTCGGTAGCTGAAAAGAAGCGAAGAAAGAATTATTTGAAAATGGCTTTTGAGTGGGTGCTTTGAGAAGAAATTTTAGAAGCACACGGAAATTTCCGTTATCAAAAATAATCGATCGCATTTTTTGCTGTCGAGACAATGAGGTAAAAGTGTAAACTTTTACGAATTAAGGTGGTACCATGTATTGAATACATCCTTAGAGAAGGCTTCTTCTCTAAGGATTTTTTTGTTTTTATTTGAAAGGATGGGATAAAAAAAACGAACGACTTTTTTTGACAGATGATGACAAATGCTATTTTGCACCGTTACTTAAATTCAACAAACACAATCAAGGAGGAATTCAAATGAGCCAACAACATTTTGAAACATTACAAGTTCATGGCGGGCAAACCGTTGATAAAGATACTGGGAGTCGAGCAGTGCCTTTGTACCAAACAACTGCTTTTGTTTTTGAAGACACAGACCAAGCCGCGCAACGTTTTAGTTTAGCTGAACCAGGTAATATCTACACTCGAATTACCAATCCTACGACCGACGTTTTAGAACAACGTTTGGCCCTTTTAGAAGGTGGTGTAGGAGCCGTCGCTACTGCTTCTGGTTCTTCAGCGATTACTTATGCGATCCAAAATATTGCTGGAGCTGGTGACCATATCGTTTCAGCAGCTGCGATTTACGGTGGTACGTATAATTTGCTAGCGCATACTTTACCTGAATTTGGTATTACAACAACTTTTGTCGCTTCAGAAGAGCCAGCTGCTTTTAAAGAAGCCCTTAAAGAAAATACAAAAGCAATTTTACTTGAGTCTTTGGCTAATCCTGATATTACCATCATTGATTTTGAAGCAATTGCAGCCATTGCACATGAAGCTGGGATTCCTTTAATCGTTGACAATACCTTTGCGACAGCTTACTTATTCCGACCTTTTGAACACGGTGCTGACATTGTTGTGTACTCAACCACTAAATATATCGGTGGACACGGCGTTGCGATGGGAGGCGCAATCATTGATTCTGGGAAATTTAATTGGGACAATGGCAAATTCCCGCGCTTAGTGGAACCTGATCCAAGTTATCATGGCATTTCTTGGTTTAAAGATGTTGGTGCTGCGGCTTATATTATTCGTTTACGAACAATTTTACTTCGAGACACAGGGGCTTGTGCTTCACCGTTTAACTCTTGGGTATTACTACTTGGACTTGAAACGCTCTCTTTACGTCTTGAGCGTCACGTGGAAAATGCGCAAAAAGTCGCCGAGTTTTTAGAAAATCATCCAAAAGTTGCTTGGGTAAATTATCCTGGTTTAAAAAGTAGTCCTTACCATGCTTTATCACAAAAGTACTTTCCAAAAGGACCGGGCGCAATTTTTACTTTTGGCTTAAAAGACGGACGCGATGCCAGTAAAAAACTCATTGATCAAGTAGCGTTATTCTCTTTACTCGCAAACGTAGGTGATGCCAAATCTTTAATTATTCATCCTGCTTCAACTACGCATTCACAATTAAGTGAAGAAGATTTACGCGCAGCAGGCATTAAACCAGAAACAATTCGTTTATCCATCGGAATTGAGAACATTGATGATATTATCAATGACTTAACACAAGCTTTAGATAAAGTTTAATCCTTCTTTGTTTCACGTGGAACAAAAAAAGCAGCTCGGCCATTTGATTTGGTCGAGCTGCTTTTTTATTTGTTAGTAAGCTGTGGTACTTGTTGTTTTCGCGATTTTCCCTTGTTCGATGTAGACCATTTTTTTGTCTGAGTTTCAAAGATTTCCAAACAAAAAAATATCGTGCTTTTTCTTTTTTTATTTAATGTAATAATCTTCTAGGCTTTTCATGATGTGTTGTAACTGAGCTAATTTTTCTGATGTCCCTTCTACCAAAGCATATCTAGTAGCTCTTGCTCTGCCCTCTTGAATAATTAAATTTTTACTGATTAAAACCTTAATTCCTTCAGCAACATAATACCTACTTAAGCCTGTCTTCTCCTGTATTTCGCCATGAGAAATACTATAACCAACCTTCATGATACATTTATAAATAGCTTTTTCTTCTTTAGTCAATTCCGGGTGTGATTCTGCTAAGTCTATTTTCCAGATTTTTAAACATGTTTTTTCATCTCTTGATATTATATCTGGCATCTTAAACTTATTTTTAGTAGCAGATTGCACGATCTTGGGACCACCAGTTCCAGCTCTTTCACATAGACCAGCACGTCTAAATAAAGTTGTCACCGTATGATTTCTAGGTTGTGAATCCCCTCCTCTGATAAATTCTTCTACTGAAACCTTCATTTCTCCTGGATTCTCAAAGATATAAAAACCTCGATAAGCTTCTACTCGTACGGACTTCTTACAGAAATAATCAGCATGAATTAAAGAATTAGCTAATGCTTCTCTTAAAGCAATTCCTACATCTTCAGTTGATGACTTTCGAACATAGTCATCTGTTAATTCAAAAGGTTCATGGATTGTCATTCTCAATTTATCTAGGACTATTTGATAAAATGAGAATAAATTTAAATTTGGATAGTTTGGATCTCCGCTAGCTACTCGATCACTCCATCTATCACTCGAACCCGTTCTATTAAAATAATCTAAATGAAAATGAGGCAAATATTCAGTAATCGCACTATATTTCCCGAAAAATAATAAGCCGCCTATCGTCAATTTATATTCAATTTCTTTTAAATTTTCTCTATTTCTTTTCATAGCTCCTACATCGATTAATAAATTTTTTATGCTCATATCGACATAAGCTGATTCCTCATTATTTCCAATTAACAACCTTCGATAGTTTTCTATTGAATTCTTATTTAAATCATTAATATCATAATTAGATAACAAATGAGAATCTAAATCATCTTCTGCATTTCTAATCATATTTTTTAACTCTTCAGTAGTTGCTCTATGGTCCCCATCATTTAACCTTTTATAAGTATTTTTTATATCGTTATTAAGATAAACCGGTTTCTTGTAGATAGGCGCTTCTAGAACGAGTATTTCCAGAACTAATTTATCATCAAAGCATCTAATATTTACGTTCGATTCAGTTATTGAGTTAAAACTTATTTTTGTATCATCTCTCAGTGTCGTAAATAAATCTTTTTTTATTTTCTCTACATCTTCAATACCAGTTATTGAGAAATTTCCTTTATCATCTTCTGATATCCCTAATACAACTAAGCCACCATTTGTATTAGAAAACGCAGAATACGTTTTCCAAAAATCTTTTGGTAATTTATTTTTAGCTTTTTTATATTCCCTGCTACTACTTTCTGGTTTCAATATAATTTTAGTCATTTTTATTTCCTTTCTTTCAATTTTCTGCAGATTATTACTTTTTTCTGCAGATTCTACAAACACTATATATGTACTTTTTTTGAATGAAATTTAATAAAAAACACAATACATAGTGTTAATATTAAATTCAACTCATTCTATTTTAAAAAATTTCTGCAGATTACTACTTTTTTCTGCAGATTCAATTTACATTCATTTAGATAATTAATATTTCTAAAATATTGTAACATAATAAAAAAAAAAGAATCTATATTTTGAAAATGATTAAAAACTATTGATAAAACTAGTAACAAACAAAAAAAGCAGCTCGGCCATTTGATTTGGTCGAGCTGCTTTTTTATTTGTTAGTAAGCTGTGGTACTTGTTGTTTTTGCTATTTTCCCTTGTTCGATGTAGACCATTAAAATGCTCAAATCTGCTGGATTGACCCCGCTAATTCGGCTAGCTTGGGCTAAAGTCGTCGGTTGGATTTTTTGAAGTTTTTGACGAGCTTCGGTTGCTAAGCCATTAATTGCCTCATAATCAATGTTTTCTGGAATGCGTTTGGCTTCCATTCGTTTTAATTTTTCAACTTTTTCCATCGCTTTTTTAATATAACCTTCGTATTTCACTTGGATTTCAAGTTGTTCAATTTCTTTGGCGTTTAGTTCCCCATTCTCTGGGATAAAGTTTAATAAATCAACATAATTAATTTCTGGACGACGCAATAAATCTAGTGCTAAAATGCCGTCTTTTAAAGTTGCGGAGCCAATTTTTTCTAAGTAAGCTTGCACTTCTTGATTTGGTTTAATGCGGATTTCTTGAAGTCGTTTTATTTCTTTTTCAACGGCTGTTTTTTTATTAATATAAGCCTGATATTGTGCTTCTTTTACTAAACCAATGTCATGACCAATTTGCGTTAAGCGTAAATCAGCGTTGTCATGGCGTAAAAGCAAACGATATTCTGCCCGAGAAGTTAAAAGTCGATACGGTTCAGTCGTGCCTTTTGTAACTAAATCATCAATCATTACTCCAATATAGCCATCGCTTCTTTTTAAAACGAGTGGGTCTTTGCCTTGAATTTTTAAAGCGGCATTGATCCCAGCGATTAAACCTTGACCTGCGGCTTCTTCATAACCACTCGTACCGTTTGTTTGTCCGGCTGTATATAAGTTTTCAATCGCCTTTGTTTCAAGTGTTGGGCGTAATTGATGGGGGACAACGACGTCATATTCAATTGCATAACCCGTACGCATCATTTCCGCTTGTTCTAAACCAACAACAGAGTGCAATACTTCTTCTTGCACTTCTTCTGGTAAAGAAGAAGATAAGCCCTGCACATAAACTTCTTCCGTATCACGGCCTTCTGGTTCTAAAAAGAGTTGGTGACGATCTTTGTCAGCAAAACGGACAATTTTATCCTCAATTGATGGGCAATAGCGCGCCCCCACCCCTTCAACAATGCCGGTAAACATTGGTGCACGATGTAAGTTTGCTTGAATAATCGCATGTGTATTAGGGTTTGTGTACGTTAACCAGCACGGAATTTGCTCCGTTAAATAGGCGCTGTCTGGTGTACTAAAACTAAAATGATTCGCCGCTTCATCACCTGGTTGGATTTCTGTTACAGAATAGTCAATTGAGCTTGATTTAATCCGTGGTGGCGTTCCTGTTTTAAAACGTTCAATTTCTAAGCCGAGCTCTTTTAAGTTGTTTGCTAAGGCAATGGCTGGTTGTGAATTATTCGGACCAGAAGAATATTTTAATTCCCCTAAAATAATTTCACCTCGTAAAGCGGTTCCGGCCGCAATAATTACAGCCTTCGCATGATAAATTGCACCAGCTGAAGTAACAACCCCTTTACAAACACCTTCTTCAATCACTAATTCTTCAACAATGCCTTGGCGTAACGTTAAGTTTGGTTCTTTTTCAATGGTATGTTTCATTTCCATCGCGTAAGCTTGCTTGTCTGCTTGTGCACGTAACGCTCGCACGGCTGGACCTTTACCAGTGTTTAACATGCGCATTTGAATGTATGTTTTATCAATATTTTTACCCATCTCGCCACCAAGTGCATCGATTTCGCGAACGACAACACCTTTGGCTGGTCCACCAATCGATGGGTTACATGGCATAAAAGCGACCATATCTAAATTTAACGTAATTAACATGGTTTTTAAACCCATTCGGCTCGTTGCTAAGGCAGCTTCTGAACCAGCATGCCCTGCGCCAACGACAATGACATCGTACGTTTTTGCTTTATATGTTTGCATCTTTTACTTCCCTTCTTATTTCCCTAAACAAAATTGACTAAACAATTGCGTAATTAATTCATCTTGGACACTATCGCCGACAACTTCACCTAAGTAATCCCAACAACGCGTCATATCCATTTGTACCAAGTCAACGGGCATCCCGATTTCAATGCCACTAACCACTTCATCTAATGCTTGGACGGCTTTTTCTAACAAGGCAATATGGCGACTATTAGAAATATAGGACGCATCTTTTTCACCTGTCGAACCACCAAAGAATAAATTGGCAATGGCTTGTTCAAAAACATCAAACCCTTCATTATTTAAAACTGAAATCGCAAAAAGTGGGGTTTCTCCGATTTGTTGCTTTAATTTTTCTTGGTTTAATTTTGCCGGCAAATCGGTTTTATTTAATAGAACAATCCGCTTACTATTGGCAGTTGCTTCAATTAACTGTTCATCTTCTGGCGATAAAACTTCATTTTGGTTTAAAACTAATAACACTAAATCGGCTTGTTCGAGCGCTTTTCGGCTTCTTTCCACCCCAATTTTCTCTACTACGTCTTGCGTTTCACGAATACCTGCTGTATCAACGAGTTTCAACGGCACACCACGAACATTGACATATTCTTCAATCACATCACGTGTTGTTCCTGCGATGTCTGTTACAATCGCTTTTTCCTCTTGTAATAAATGATTGAGTAAGCTTGATTTACCAACATTTGGTCGCCCAATAATCGCAGTACTTAAGCCTTCACGTAAAATTTTTCCTTGTTGCGCCGTTTGTAACAAAGCTAAAATTTGTTGTTTAACATGATTGGCTTTTTCAATAAGTAATTGTGTCGTCATTTCTTCGACATCATCATATTCTGGGTAATCAATGTTCACTTCAACTTGTGCCAAAGTTGTTAAAATTTCTTGACGTAACGCTCGAATTAAATGCGATAAGTTCCCATCTAGTTGATTTAGTGCTAGATTCATCGCACGATCTGTCTTAGCGCGAATTAAATCCATTACCGCTTCTGCTTGCGATAAGTCCATGCGGCCGTTTAAAAAGGCGCGCTTGGTAAATTCGCCAGGTTCGGCTAACCGAGCACCTTGACGTAATAATAGTTGTAAAATCTGGTTAACAACTACAATCCCGCCATGACAATTAATTTCGACAACATCTTCGCGCGTAAAGGTCTTTGGTGCTTTCATCACTGAAACCATCACTTCATCAACGAGCTGTTCTTTCTCTGGATCAACTAAATGTCCGTAGTGAATCGTATGGCTCGAAACGGTTTGTAAATTTTTTTGACCACTTCGAAAAACTTTGGCGGCAATCGGTAGGGCTTCCTCGCCGCTCAAGCGTACAATGCTAATTGCCCCTTCACCTGGTGGTGTCGAAATCGCTGCAATCGTATCAAATTCTTGAATAAATTTTGCCAATTGAACCCCTCCTAATTTTTCACACAAAAAAAGTGCCCACTCCACCCCTTAAAAAAAGAGATAGACGTTGCACTTTGACTGCTTGTCTGATTAAATTCTGGTCATAGGTTAGCATATTTTTCTTATCCTGACAAGTAAAACTCTTTTTTTATTTTTGGAGAAAATGAGTAAAGATGGTAAAATAAAGAAGAGAAAGTGAAAAGAAAGAAGGGACTACCATGAAACATCATCAATCGATTAACGACGAGAACCCGCTTGATAAAATTATCTTGTCAACTGGCAACATTAATAAACCTTATATCGTTCGAGATATTGTTTTTGTAACCGAGCGCGTCGAAGCAGATTTATTTAATCCAGAAATTAACCCTAATAATCTTTTTGTAAACGTGAATCGCCAATTAAAAGAAAAAGCTTTCGAATATGGTGCCAACGCTGTTATTAATTGCGAATTTAATTACCAGCAAGAAGTCATTGACAGTCGGCCTTTTTTACAAATATTTGCATATGGCACAGTCGTTCAACTTGTTCATTCTACTATTGGAAGCTAAGCATGAACAAAAACACCCCCTCAATCAAAGAGCGGTGATTTCAAACCGTAGACAAAGTACAATTCGATTTTCAAATCGAATTGTACTTTGTCTTTTTTTGTCTTTTATTTACGTTAATTTTTTTGGTTTTCGTCTTCTCACAACGAATAAGCCTACGAAAAGAAGAAGTCCTAATCCAATAATAGAGCGTATTTTGGACAATTGAACATCTTTATCACCAGCTTGAGGGAGTTTTTCGATTTTATTATGATTAGAATTCAATGATTGAGACAAAGTTGAATCAAGAGTTTCATTTGACGAATCTCCCCCAACATCGATTGGTTTATTTGAGTGGTTTGGGTTTTCTGGTTTAACTGACACTTCTGGAGTATTTGAGTTTTCAGAATCACCGGGTAACTCTGGTGGTGTTGGAGTTGCCGGTTCGTCTGGAACTTCCGGCGTACTTGGAGTTTCAGAATCTCCGGGTAGCTCCGGTGGTGTTGAACTTTCTGGTTCGCTTGGCACTTCCGGCGTGCTTGGAGTTTCAGAATCATCAGGTAACTCTGGGAGTGTTGGACTTTCCGGTTCGCTTGGAACTTCTGGCGTACTTGGAGTTTCAGAATCTCCGGGTAGCTCCGGTGGTGTTGAACTTTCTGGTTCGCTTGGTGCTTGTGGTCTACTTGGCACTTCAGAATCATCGGGTAGCTCTGGGAAAACGGGTTCATTGGGGATGGTTGGCAGTTTTCCGGTAAAATTACCAACATAATGTAGCTCAGAGCTTGTGTTTTGGCCATCTAAACGATTCGCAATGACTGTACCATTCACTGCACTATAACCAGAAAATTTTAAATTCGTGCTTGGTGCTAAAACGGAACCTATAAGACTAGTTGAATCAAAAACGAACTCTTTTTTATCTGATTCAAAGACCCATAATATCCGATTGGCTATTTTATTAATATTCGAATAGTTGATCAGTTGATTATTAAGCAGTGTGCTATTTAACTTCAATCGATCCCCCTTGACTCGAATAATAATCAAGCTATTTGGATTCGTATCTGTAATACTTAAACTGAATGGTTTTGTCCATTCAGTTAAATCTAATTCAAAGATATTCGTATCATTTAAAGTTTCAATTTGGATTGTTCCCCATTCGTTAATCATTTCACCTGTTGTTGGAAACGTCCAAATTTGCTCATTTAAATACTGTAAATCTTCTTTTGCCTCTTCTAAAAACTTTTGAATTGCTTGTAGTCGGATTAACTCAGTGCCTGAATCAAGGGTTCGTTGAATTTGATTTCCAAGTAACGCTTCTTCCGTAATAACATCACCATTTTCAATCCTTACTTGGCCACCAATGCCCTGACTACTTAATAAAGCCACATTGAATCGCGGGAGTTTATAATCTAAAAATTGATTCACAGCAGGAGAAGTGCCTTCTTTAAAAGTAATTGTTTTTATATTTTCAGCCCTCTTTGTTGCAACAGGTCCACCAGTCTCATTAAAATTTATGAAACAATCAAATAACAAAGCATTGAAATCATCTGCGCCACCTAAAAGATTTTCTTTTGAAACAGGTGTCCAACTCAAATGATTGGCATGAATCCGTTGAACGCCATCTTGTCTTGGCAACATTTGCGCTACTTCATTATGAATTTTTATTTCCGCCGCTTCCACGAATGGCGTAAAATTTTGACTACTTACATTGACTGCTAACAATAAAGAAGCCAATGCTAGGAGCCGTCTTTTTTTGTTTTGCAATAATTTTCCTCCTTCATTTTCTAACAAATACTTTTTCAAAAAATATCCTAACAATCGCCTATTCATTTGAAAATAAAAAATAAACGAACTTATCTTTTACTTAAAAATTATTAAATTTCTTAAAAAAAAAACCACTCTTTGAAAAGGCGTTATCCTTTTCAAAGAGTGGTTTCTTCTTTTAATAATATTTTTTAGCGGGCTCAACAACTAAGTAACGATAAGGTTCTTCCCCTTCAGAATGGGTTTTAACATAATCTTTTTTACTAAGTGCCGCGTGAATTTGCTTACGTTCAAAAGCAGGCATCGGTTCTAAGAACACTGGGCGACCTGTACGATCAACTTTTTCAGCTGTTCGCTCAGCCAAGCGTTGTAAAATTGCCTGACGTTTTTCCCGGTAATTTCCTACGTTTACAACAATTGATAAACGGTTTTTAGCAATACGATGAATATAAACTTGGGCTAAATATTGTAATGCATTCAATGTTTTGCCATGCTTTCCAATTAAAATTCCTTGTTTTTGTGTATCTAATTGAAAAACAATTAGACCTTCTTCACGGGTCATCTTAACTAAAGCCGGCGTACCAAGTTCATTGGAAATATTCGTTAAGTAAATCGCTAATTCTTTTAACGCCTCTTCGTCATCTAACTCACTTGGTGTTGCTTTTGTTACTTCGATTTCTTGAACAGGTTCCGTGATTTCAATCACTTCTTCAACGATTTCTTCAATCGCTTCTTCAACTGCTTCACTCACTGTTAATTCTAACGACACACGCGCATTCTTTTTGCCTATTCCTAAAAAGCCTTTTTTTGCTTCTTCAAGCACTTCAATTGTTACTTGTTCTTTTGTTACACCTAAAGCTCGTAATCCTTGTTGGATTGCAGCTTCTGTTGTTAGTCCTTCATAAATCGGCATCTCATTGACCCCTCTCTAACTTTTTCTTAGTAAATTATTTTTTACGTTTTTTCTTAGGATTTTGTGCTTTTTTCAATGCTTTTTCTTTTTCACGTTCGATTTTAGCTAATTCTTCTCGCTCTTTCATAATCTTAAATGGATTATTAATTAAGAGTGTCTGGCCAACTTGAAAGGCATTTGAAATTACCCAGTATAAAGATAAAGCACTTGGTAAGTTAATCGCCATCACTAAAATCATTACTGGCATTACATAATTCATCACTTTTAAGCTCGCATTGGCTTCCACTTGACTCATACTTGATAAATAAGTACTTAAGAAAGTAAAAATAGCAGCTAAAATCGGTAAAATAAAGTAAGGATCTGGCTCCCCTAAAACTTTTAGCCATAAAAAGCTACCTTCTCTTAATTCAGGTACACGTGAAATTGCTTGGTAAATGGCCATTAAAATGGGCATTTGAACAAGTAACGGTAAACAACCCGCATAAGGATTAACACCATATTCTGCATAAAGTTTTTGCTGTGCTTCACGTAATTGTTGTTGTGTCGCTTGGTCTTTTGCCGAATATTGTTGTTGTAATTCTTTTACTTTTGGTTGTAATTCTTGTGTTTTACGCATACTTTTTGTTTGATAATGCATAAGAGGCAATAAAATAATCCGAATAATTAAAGTAAATAGGATAATGCCGATCCCACGGCTGCCACTAATGGATAACCATTTGACTGCTTGCGCAAAACTATAAACAATTCTTTCCCAAACTCCTGTACTCGAAGCAGTAATTTCTCCTGTCCCACAGGCTGATAAGACAACTACGAAAAAGAGCATCAGAGTCATCAGTAGTAGACGCTTTCTTTTTTTCACAAAAATAATTCCCTTCTATTTCTTATTATTTTAATATTTTCGCTAAATTCAACACATGACGCAAATTCGCTTCAACTTCTTGAGACGACAAATGAGCCACGCTTGGCCGCGCAATGAGAATAAAATCATATTCTGCTTGAATTTGATCTTTTAAATGATACAGACTACTACGAATCTTACGCTTCACCTCATTACGTTTGACCGCATTGCCGACTTTTTTACCAACAGAAATTCCTACCCGAAAATGACTTTGCCCTGTCTTAGGTAAGATATAAATGATAAAATTTCGATTCGCCGTCGATTTGCCGGTCTCAAAAACCTTCTGAAATTCCTTCTCTTTCTTTACCCGGTATGACTTTCTCATCGTCTTGCATCCGTTCCTTCTTTTTTATTACTCACCTAACAATCATACCATAATTTAAAGTCAGGTTTCACCTTTTAAGCTAAAAAAGTGTATAAAAAAAACCACTGATTTGCAGTGGTTTATGCAGAAAGAACCTTTCTGCCTTTAAGACGACGACTTGCGATTACGCGACGTCCATTTTTTGTACTCATACGTTTACGGAAACCGTGAACTTTTGAATGTTTGCGCTTATTTGGTTGGTATGTTCTTTTCATTCTTTCCACCTCCAAAAAGGGATTGCTATCGATACTTTACGACATACCTTGACATTATAACTAAGACTTACCTACTTTGTCAATCAAAAAATCAAGTAATCTCTTGACTTGCGATTACTTTTAAGACTAAATCCCCTTTTTTCTGATCTTATTTCTCCAATCTAGCTCTTTTTTTGCATCGTTTTTTAATTCGTAACTTTTTTAGCAACTTAGCTTCCGCTCACCCAAAAATGAGAAAAAAAGAAAACTTTCGAGTTTGGTCTCATTTTTTTGTTATCCACAATTCAAAAAAAAGAAGAAAATAAATTTGTGGATGACTTTTTTTTATAAATTTTTATCCGCAGAGTTTTCTGGTAGTTATCCACAAATCAACAAGCTTAAATAACTTATCCACATGCGTTTCCCCTCCTGTTCATAAGTCGAAAAAACCTAGTTAGATCAAGCGCTGTTTTCCCCTAACTCCTGTGCATAACTATTCATCGAGCAAAGTTATGCACATTGCATTTTTGGTTGTTGATAACTTTTTATCACATTGTGGATTTTCATTTCTATTCTTATGCACATTGTGGAAAAAAATGATTTATTTGCTTTTTTTCTCTTTATTCTGTGGAAAACTTTTATGATTCATGCTATTTTAGTAGTATCTATCTTTATCTACTTTTACAGGAGGATTATTATGCCATCTCTTGAAACCATTTGGAGAGAATTACAAGACAGTTATCGTAAAGAGATGAATCCAGTGAGCTACACGACTTGGATTGAGCCTGCAAAGCTTCTCTCTTTTCAAAATAACCAATTAATGATTGAAGTGCCTACCGTTGTGCAAAAAGACTATTGGGAAAAACATTTAGCTAGTAAAATCTTAGAAACCTTCTATATGATGTCCGGTGCTGAAGTTTTACCAATTTTTGTTACCCCCGATGAAGTCCCTACTTTACCAACAATTGAAGAAGGCACACCGGATGCGACCGAAACAACGCGCAACAAAAATTCTGTTTTGAATTCAAAATATACATTTGATACCTTTGTTATTGGAAAAGGCAACCAAATGGCCCATGCAGCCGCTTTAGTTGTCGCTGAAGACCCAGGATCCATTTACAATCCTCTTTTCTTTTATGGAGGAGTCGGTCTAGGAAAAACACACTTAATGCACGCAATTGGCCACCAAATGTTGCTTAAACGGCCAAATGCCAAAATTAAATACGTCAGTAGTGAAAACTTTACGAACGAATTTATTACTTCCATTCAAAAAAACAAAATGGAAGACTTTCGAAATGAGTATCGAACGGTCGATTTATTATTAGTTGATGATATTCAGTTTTTAGTGAATAAAGAAGGAACGCAAGAAGAATTCTTTAACACATTTGAAGAGCTCTATCGTAATAATAAACAAATTGTCTTAACCAGTGATCGTTTACCAAACGAAATTCCGACCTTGCCACAACGGCTTGTTTCTCGTTTTGCTTGGGGACTTTCCGTTGATATTACGCCGCCAGACTTAGAAACACGAACAGCTATTTTACGAAAAAAAGCCGAAGCCGAGAATCTAGAAATTCCAGATGATACTTTAAGTTATATCGCTGGGCAAATTGACTCAAATATTCGAGAATTAGAAGGCGCGCTCGTTCGAGTTCAAGCTTTTGCCGCCATTCAAAGTGCAGACATTACAACAAGTTTAGCAGCAGAGGCACTAAAAGCCTTAAAAGCGAGCCATCACCTCAGTCAAGTTTCAATTTTGCATATCCAAGAAGAAGTCGCTAAATATTATCACTTGCAGGTAAAAGACTTAAAAGGAAAAAAACGTGTAAAAAACATTGTTGTACCACGCCAAATTGCCATGTACTTATCGAGAGAACTCACGGATAATTCACTCCCTAAAATTGGGGCAGAATTTGGCGGAAAAGATCACACAACCGTTATTCATGCGCATGAAAAAATTCAACAATTACTAAAACACGATGTCATTATTCAAAATGAAATATCAGAACTAAAAGAAATCATTTTTAACTAGTGTGGAAAAGTCTCAAAAAAGAATAAAAGTTTTCCACAAGTTATTCACAAGTGGAAAACTTTATTTAATTGGCTTTCTCTAATCTTATCCACAGAACTAACAGCCCTACTACTACTACTATTTTTTATTTACTAATAATAAAAGAAAAAGGAGACCCTATATGAAACTAACAATGAATCGTAATCTTTTTATTCAAGAATTACAAAAAGTCCAACGAGCAATTTCATCTAAAACCACCATGCCTATTTTAACAGGGGTAAAAATTGAATTATCTCAAAAAGGATTGACCTTAACAGGTAGTAACGCTGATATTTCAATTGAAACCTTTTTAAATGTTGAAAATGAACAAGCACAAATGCAAATTGAAAAAACAGGAGCGATTATTTTACAAGCTCGCTTTTTTAGTGAAGTCATGCGTCGTTTACCAGAAGATGACTTTACTTTAGAAGTAGTCGAAAATAATCAAGTAGCAATCACTTCTGGTAAAGCGAACTTTATGGTTAATGGACTAGATGCGGATGATTACCCACATTTACCAGTAATCGAAACAGCAAACCAAATTCAAATTCCAGTGCACGTTTTAAATAAATTAATTAGCGAAACTGTTTTTTCCGTTTCCCAACATGAAAGCCGTCCGATTTTAACAGGTGTTCATTTTGTTTTAAAAAACCAAGTCTTACTAGCAGTCGCTACGGATTCACACCGTTTGAGTCAAAGAAAAATCCCATTAGAAAACACGGATGATCAATTTGATATTGTTATTCCTGGGAAAAGCTTAATTGAACTTTCTCGTTCTTATGGTGATGACGAAGAAGCAGTCATCTCAATTCGGATGATGGATAATCAAGTGCTTTTTGAAACGCAAAATATGAAATTTTATTCGCGCTTATTAGAAGGGACGTATCCAGATACGGATCGTTTAATCCCGACGAACTTTAATACGACCATTGAGTTTGAAGTTAAGAAATTATTAGCAGCAATCGATCGGGCCTCTTTATTGTCCCACGAAGGCCGGAATAATATTGTTCGTTTACATATTGCTGACGATGGGGTTATTTTATACGGAAACTCGCCAGAAATTGGGAAAGTCGAAGAGAGTTTGAGTTATACACAAGTAACGGGTGAACCACTTGATATTTCTTTTAACCCAGACTATATGAAAGCTGCCTTAAGAGCATTTGGTGATACGTCGATTCACATTCATTTTATTTCGGCCATTCGTCCCTTTATTTTGGAACCATCTGAAGGTCAAGGAGAATTTGTTCAACTAATTACTCCTGTTCGCACGAATTAATTTTTCAAACCTTTGAAAATGTATGAAAAAAACAACAGAAAACAAAAAAACGGCTTAAAAGCGATTCTAAGCCGTTTTTTTTGTTTTGAGTAATAAACGTCGATTTTGAGTTGAAGTGGTTAAAAGGCAAAAATATATGGATAAATTTGTTTTATTCACTTTAAAAGAGTATAATAAGCACATGTAGTTCATGAAGAATTGAGGGAAAAAATGAAAACAAAAATTTACCTAAAATCGGAATATATGACACTTGGGCAAATGTTAAAAGAAGCAACGATTATTAGTAGTGGTGGGCAAGCCAAATGGTTTTTAGCTGAAAATACCGTCTTCGTGGATGGGGAACCAGAAAATCGTCGCGGAAGAAAGTTATACGCTGGCATGATGATTGAAGTACCTGGGGAGGGTACTTTCTTTATGGAACAACAGGGTCAAATCGATGAGATTAAATGAGCTTCAAGTACAGCATTTTCGTAACTATGAAGCCGCTCATTTAACTTTTAAAAAAAATCTAATTATTTTTCTTGGTGAAAATGCACAAGGGAAGACGAATTTACTAGAAAGTATTTTTGTTCTAGCAATGACCAGGAGCCATCGCACAACACATGAACAAGAATTAATTGGATGGGAACAAGAATATGCGTATATAAAAGGAATGGTCCAAAAAAAACATTCCACGCTTCCTTTAGAACTTTTTTTGACTAAAAAAGGACGTAAAACAAAAGTTAATCATATTGAGCAAAAAAAATTAAGTAGTTATATTGGACAATTAAATGTGATTTTATTTGCACCAGAAGATTTATCTTTAGTAAAAGGTAGCCCGCAGATTCGCAGGCGTTTTTTAGATATGGAAATTGGTCAAATGAACCCAGTTTATTTATATGATTTAGTCCAATATCAAAAAGTACTCAAACAACGCAATCAATATTTAAAACAATTAGCGGAAAAAAAACAAACAGACGAGCTGTACTTAGATGTTTTAACGGAACAATTAATTGAATTTGGTAGTAAAATTTTACTGGCTCGTCAAATTTTTATTAAACGCTTAGAATATTGGGCGAACCAACTTCATCAAGTGATTAGTCAAGGAAAAGAAGTATTGGAACTTGAATATGTATCCAGTTTTTTGCTTCCTGAAGCATTAACGTTGCCACAAATGCAACAACAATTTGCTGAACAAATTGAAAAAAACAAAGAAAAAGAACGCTTTCGTCAAATGACCGTAGTTGGGCCGCATCGGGATGATATTGTTTTTTTAATCAATCAAAAAAACGTCCAAACATTTGGCTCGCAAGGACAACAGCGTACGACGGCTTTAAGTGTACGCCTAGCTGAAATTGATTTAATTTATGAAGTAACAGGAGAATATCCGATTTTATTACTTGATGATGTCATGAGTGAGTTAGATGACTCAAGACAGCTTCATTTACTAAAAACAATTGAAAATAAAGTGCAAACATTTATAACAACGACGACACTCGAGCATTTAAAAGAAAAAATGACCGTTGAACCAGAAATTTATTACGTTCAAAATGGATCAATCAAAGGAGAGAAGAACTAGGTGACGGAAGAAGAAAAAATTTTAGTAGAACGCGCAAAAGAATATGATGCGAGTCAAATTCAAGTTTTAGAAGGGCTAGAAGCGGTTCGTAAACGCCCGGGAATGTATATTGGTTCGACTAGCTCAGAAGGACTACATCACTTGGTTTGGGAAATTGTCGATAACTCGATTGATGAAGCCCTTGCTGGTTTTGCGACAACCATTGAAGTGATTGTTGAAAAAGATAACAGCATAACAGTCATTGATGATGGTCGTGGTATTCCAGTCGGTATTCAAGAAAAAACTGGTCGGCCAGCCGTTGAAACGGTCTTTACGATTTTACACGCCGGTGGAAAATTTGGCGGTGGCGGTTATAAGGTTTCAGGTGGTCTTCATGGCGTAGGTTCTTCGGTAGTTAACGCCTTATCGGAAGTATTAGAAGTTAAAGTTTACAAAGATGGTAAAATCCATTATCAAGCATTTGAACGTGGTGCTGTTAAAGCAGACTTAAAAGTTATTGGCGAAACAGAACGCCATGGAACTGAAGTCCATTTTATGCCCGATGCAGAGATTTTTACGGAAACAACCGAGTTTAACTTTGATAAATTAGCTACGCGTGTCCGTGAGTTGGCTTTCTTGAATCGTGGTCTCCACATTTCAATTGAAGACCGTCGCTCGGAAGAACCTGTTTTAAAAGAATATTACTATGAAGGCGGCATTAAAAGTTACGTTGAACATTTAAACGCAAATAAAACAGTTTTATTTCCAGAGCCAATTTTTATTGAAGGAGAACAACAAGAAATTATCGTAGAAGTAGCCTTACAATACACCGATGGCTACCATACGAACTTGTTAACGTTTGCCAATAATATTCATACTTATGAAGGCGGAACGCATGAATCAGGCTTTAAAACGGCTTTAACGCGTGTGATTAACGACTATGCACGCAAACAAAAGTTAATGAAAGATAATGAAGATAATTTAAGTGGAGAAGATGTGCGTGAAGGCTTAACGGCTGTGATTTCAATCAAACATCCCGATCCGCAGTTTGAAGGACAGACGAAAACCAAACTAGGGAATTCAGAAGTTCGTACGGTAACGGATCGTTTATTTTCAGAGTATTTCTTAAAATTTTTAATGGAAAATCCGACAGTTGGTCGCCAAATTATTGAAAAAGGGTTACTTGCTTCCAAAGCTCGTTTGGCTGCTAAAAGAGCGCGTGAAGTGACGCGTCGTAAAGGTGCGTTAGAAATTAGTAACTTACCAGGGAAATTAGCCGATTGCTCAAGTAAAGACCCGGAAAAATGCGAATTATTTATCGTCGAAGGAGACTCGGCTGGTGGTTCAGCAAAACAAGGTCGAAGCCGGGAATTCCAAGCGATTTTACCAATTCGTGGGAAAATTTTAAACGTTGAAAAAGCATCAATGGATAAAATCTTAGCCAACGAAGAAATCCGCTCGTTATTTACAGCGATGGGAACTGGTTTTGGTTCTGATTTTGATGTTTCCAAAGCGCGCTACCATAAATTAGTCATTATGACCGATGCCGATGTCGATGGCGCCCATATTCGTACGTTGCTATTGACGTTATTTTATCGTTACATGCGCCCAATTGTTGAAGCAGGCTATGTCTATATCGCACAACCGCCTTTATACGGGGTAAAACAAGGAAAAAATATTACTTATGTGCAACCTGGAAAAGACGCAGAAGACCGTTTGCAAGCAGTAGTAGACGCGCTACCAGCAACACCAAAACCTTCGATTCAACGCTACAAAGGGTTAGGGGAGATGGATGATCATCAATTATGGGAAACGACCATGGATCCAGAAAATCGTTTAATGCTACAAGTAACCGTCGATGATGCCATTGAAGCCGATCAAATTTTTGAAATGTTGATGGGAGATAAAGTCGAACCAAGACGTAATTTTATTGAAGAAAATGCACATTACGTGAAGAACTTAGATATTTAATCGTTAAGGAGGTAAGAACTTGGAAGACAAACAAAAAAATATTCAAGAAGTCAATTTGACGAGTGAGATGAAAGAATCCTTTATCGATTATGCGATGAGTGTCATTGTTTCGCGGGCTTTACCCGATGTACGTGATGGGCTAAAACCAGTTCACCGTCGAATTTTATATGGGATGCATGAATTAGGTGTGACTTCAGATAAACCGCACAAAAAATCGGCTCGTATTGTGGGAGATGTCATGGGGAAATATCACCCACATGGCGATAGCGCCATTTATGAGTCAATGGTGCGTATGGCGCAACCATTTAGTTATCGTTACATGTTAGTCGATGGGCACGGAAACTTTGGTTCAGTCGATGGCGATGGTGCGGCGGCAATGCGTTATACCGAAGCCCGAATGAGTAAATTATCGATGGAAATGTTACGTGACATCAATAAAAAAACAGTTGATTTTAAAGGAAACTATGATGAAAGTGAGCAAGAACCTGAAGTTTTACCAGCGCGCTTTCCTAATCTATTAGTAAACGGAACGACAGGGATTGCGGTAGGGATGGCGACCAATATTCCCCCACACAACTTAAACGAAGTCATTGCTGCGATTGATGTTTTAATGGAAAATCCTGATGCAACGACGGCCGATATTATGGAAGTTTTACCAGGACCGGATTTTCCAACGGGTGGCTTGGTGATGGGGAAATCGGGCATTCGTCGGGCTTATGAAACAGGAAGAGGTTCCATTACGATTCGGGCAAAAGTTGAAATCGTTGAAAAATCCAATGGTCGCGAACGTATTTTAGTTACCGAACTACCTTATATGGTCAATAAAGCCAAATTAATCGAACGAATTTCTGAACTTCATCGTGACAAACGAATTGAAGGGATTACCGATTTGCGAGATGAATCTTCGCGTGAAGGGATGCGTATTGTCATTGATGTTCGTCGCGATGTCAGTGCTTCAGTCATTTTAAACAACTTGTACAAAATGACCGCTCTCCAAACGTCATTTGGTTTTAACATGTTGGCCATCGAAAAAGGCGTGCCAAAAATCTTAAGTGTCAAACGCATTTTAGAAAACTATATTGAGCACCAAAAAGAAGTCATCATTCGCCGAACGCAGTTTGATAAAAAACGTGCAGAAGATAAAGCCCATCTTTTAGAAGGCTTGCGGATTGCTTTAGATCATATTGATGAAATTATTGCGATCATTCGTGGATCAAAAAATGACTCAGAAGCCAAAGAAACGCTCATTGCACGCTTTACGTTTTCTGATCGTCAAGCGCAAGCGATTTTAGATATGCGTTTACGTCGTCTGACTGGTTTAGAGCGCGATAAGATTGAAAATGAATACCAAGAATTATTGACCATTATTTCTGATTTAGCTGATATTTTGGCTCGACCAGAACGTATTTTAGAAATTATTCAAACCGAATTACATGAAATTGGGCAACGTTTCGGCGATACTCGTCGAACAGAATTGTTGGTCGGAGAAGTCTTGAGTTTAGAAGATGAAGATTTAATTGAAGAAGAAGAAATTGTTATCACTTTAACGAATAATGGCTATATTAAACGGGTGGCAAATAGTGAATTTAGAGCGCAACGCCGTGGTGGGCGAGGCGTACAAGGAATGGGCGTACATGATGAAGATTTTGTTCAAACCTTGGTTTCTTGTTCAACCCATGACATGCTCCTCTTCTTTACAAATCGCGGAAAAGTCTACCAAGCTAAAGGATACGAAATTCCAGAATATGGCCGAACAGCCAAAGGAATCCCAATTATTAACTTACTTGGTATCGATTCAAGTGAAGAAATTCAAACGATTGTCTCTGTTAGCAAAGAAGAACAAAATGGGCAAGGTTTCTTGTTCTTTACGACAAGACTAGGTGTTGTAAAACGAACTTCAGTGACAGCATTTGCCAATATTCGCAGCAATGGTTTGATTGCGATTGGGCTAAAAGAAGACGATGAACTAGTCAACGTCTTGAAGACAACCGGCGAAGACGTTATGATTATTGGTACGCACGGTGGTTACTCAGTGACGTTCCAAGAAGAAGCGGTGCGTGATATGGGCCGAACGGCAGCCGGCGTGCGTGGTGTTCGTTTAAGAGAGGATGACTACGTAATTGGTGCGTCGATTATTCGCCCAGACGACGAAGTACTCGTTATTACCGAAAATGGTTATGGTAAACGAACCAAAGCGTCAGAGTATCCAATTAAAGGTCGCGGCGGTAAAGGAATTAAGACGGCCAACATTACTGAGAAAAATGGCCCATTAGCTGGTTTAACAACGGTTACTGGCGATGAAGACATCTTACTAATTACGGATAAAGGCGTCATTATTCGTTTCCACGTCGCCGATGTTTCCCAAACAGGACGTGCCACGTTAGGAGTGCGCGTGATGAAGATGGAAGATGAAGCCAAAGTGGTGACGATGGCAACCGTCGAACCAGAAGAAGAAGTCGAAGAAACAACAACAGAAGAATAAAGTAAAAAAGTTTCTCGTTTGAAAAAATGAGGAACTTTTTTTCGCGTAAATAGTTAGTGATGACAATTATTTGAAGAAAATAAATTGAAACTCTTGCATAAATGGATGAAACCATGTATAATAATTTCTCGTGAGTAGTCAAATATGGCCACTCTCTCTGCTCTTTATAAATAGAAGAGCCTAAGTCCATAGGGAGGTGAAAAATCAATGGAAAATGCGAAATATGAAATTCTTTATATTATTCGTCCAAACATTGATGAAGAAGCAAAAACAGCTTTAATCGAACGTTTCAACACAATCTTAACTGATAACGGCGCTGAAGTTATCGAATCAAAAGATTGGGAAAAACGCCGTCTAGCGTATGAAATGAACGGATTCCGTGAAGGTATCTATCACATCGTTAAAGTTTCTTCTCCATCAAACGCAAGTGCTATCAATGAATTTGATCGTCTTGCAAAAATCAATGACGATATTATCCGTCACATGATTGTCAGAGAAGAAGCATAAAATTGTTTCATGTGAAACAAAACGATGAGGAGATGATCAGATTTGATTAATAATGTGGTATTAGTAGGAAGATTAACCAAAGATCCTGATTTACGATACACTGCGAGTGGCACAGCCGTTGCGACCTTTACACTTGCTGTAAACCGTAACTTTACGAGCCAAAGTGGTGACCGTGAAGCAGATTTTATTAATTGTGTAATCTGGCGTAAGTCAGCTGAAACTTTAGCAAATTTTGCTAAAAAGGGTTCTTTAATTGGTGTAACTGGTCGTATTCAAACAAGAAATTACGATAATCAACAAGGGCAAAAAGTTTATGTAACCGAAGTTGTTGCAGAAAACTTCCAAATGTTAGAATCTCGTAGTGTCAATGAACAACGCCGTTCGGCACCAAGTGAGGGTTTTAATGCTAATCAACCAAGCTTTGGCAGCAATTTTAATCAAAATCAATCCTCTCAAGCAACCGGAATGCCTAATTTTGATCGAGACACGACCGACCCATTCGGCGGCTCATCAATTGACATTTCAGACGATGATTTACCATTCTAAGAAATTTGATAGGAGGGAAATAGGATGGCACAACAAAGAAGAGGCGGACGCAAACGTCGTAAAGTCGACTATCTTGCAGCAAACCATATTGAACATGTTGATTATAAAGACATTGAATTATTAAAAAGATTTATCTCAGAACGTGGGAAAATCTTGCCACGTCGTGTAACTGGTACAGGAGCGAAAAACCAACGCAAACTTACTATCGCAATCAAACGCGCACGTATTATGGGCTTATTACCATTCGTTGGCGAAGAAAATTAATATTTTAAGATCTCACGTGAGTGGGGTCTTTTTTTGTTTCACGTGGAACAAAAAAGACGAAAACATTGATTTGTGCTACAATGAAGAAGAAGATTTTTTGAAAATGAAGCCAAATGTCAGAGGCACTTGAAAAGCTTCAATAAATACTATTTAATAGTATTAGGAAAGATAGAAGAGGAGTGATGATATGCGAGTAATTTTTTTAGCAGATGTCAAAGGAAAAGGCAAAAAAGGGGAAGTAAAGGAAGTACCAACCGGTTATGCCCAAAACTACTTAATTAAAAACAACTTAGCAAAAGAAGCGAATAAAGAAAGTTTAGCTGAAATGGCCGGCAAAAACCGAGCAAAAGAAAAACAAGATGCAGAAATCTTAAAAGAAGCACAAGCCTTAAAAGAAGTATTAGAAAAAGAAGAAACAGTCGTTAAAATTGTAGCCAAAGCAGGTGAAGATAGTCGTTTATTTGGTTCGATTCCTTCAAAACAAATTGCGGATGCTTTAAATCAACAATATAAAGTTAAGATTGATAAACGCAAATTAGATTTAAAACAACCAATTCGTACGTTAGGCTTTACGAAAGTACCAGCTAAATTACACCATGAAGTAACAGCAACGGTTAAAGTTCAAGTGGTTCAAGGTTAAGAATTTTTAAAGTATCAATTGAATAATGAAATGGGAACTGCGTTATCTTGGGATTGATTCGATAACGTAGTTTGTTTTTCGCCTTTTCAAAGAGTCGTAATTGTGCTTCTTTCTAATTTTTAGTAGAATAGAAAGCAGTGAAGAAACTAGGAGAGAAATAACATGAATGAAGTCTGGCAAGATCGTATCCCACCACAAGATATTGAAGCAGAGCAGGCCGTTTTAGGGGCTATTTTCCTTGATGGTGATGCTTTAATTGAAGCGATGGAAATTGTAACACCGCGTGATTTTTATCGTCGTAGCCATCAAATTATTTTTCAATGTATGATTCAGTTAAATGATCGTAGCGAGGCCATCGATTTAATTACATTAAAAGCTGAAATTGAAAAAAATAATACGATTGAAGATATTGGCGGTATTAGTTATTTAACGGAATTAAGTCAAGCGACGCCTTCTTCTGCTAGTGTGACCTATTATGCTAAAATTGTGGATGACAAGGCCGTTTTAAGACAGTTAATTCAAACGGCTAACCAAATTGTCTTAAGCAGTTTTGAACAAGGTGAAGAGGTCCAAACAATTGTTGATGCGGCCGAAAAAAGTATTTTAGAAGTTTCAGAAAAACGGAATAGTACCGGT
Organism: Enterococcus lemanii; assembly: GCF_016909125.1. GTDB lineage: Bacteria > Bacillota > Bacilli > Lactobacillales > Enterococcaceae > Enterococcus_I > Enterococcus_I lemanii. The sequence continues at coordinate 43,929 of NZ_JAFBFD010000014.1, forward strand.
TTTAAATCAATTGCCGAAGTTTTAAATACCACAATGGAAACAATTGATCGTTTGGCCCAAAGCAATGAGACGATTACGGGTTTACCTACTGGGTATCCAGCTTTAGATAAAATGACTGCTGGTTTACAAAAAGAAGAATTGATTATTCTCGCTGCTCGTCCTGCTGTTGGGAAGACCGCTTTTGCCTTAAATATTGCTCAAAATGTTGGAACTAAAACAGATCGTTCAGTGGCGATTTTTAGTTTGGAGATGGGAGCGGAATCGTTAGTTAACCGGATGCTTTGTGCAGAAGGTTCGATTGAAGCTGCGAATTTACGAACGGGTCAGTTAACAGAAGAAGAGTGGCGGAGCTTGATTGTTGCCATGGGCAGTTTGTCGCGAGCGAGTATTTATATTGATGATACGCCAGGGATTAAAATTTCAGAAATCCGCGCACGCTGTCGTAAACTGGCACAAGAACAAGGCAATCTTGGTTTAATTTTAATTGATTATTTGCAGCTAATTGAAGGAACAGGTCGTGAAAACCGCCAACAAGAAGTTTCAGAGATTTCACGTCAATTAAAAAAATTAGCGAAGGAATTAAAAGTACCAGTGATTGCTTTGTCTCAGCTTTCGCGTGGTGTGGAACAACGCCAAGATAAGCGCCCAGTTTTAAGTGATATTCGTGAATCAGGTTCGATTGAGCAAGATGCCGATATCGTTGCTTTTTTATACCGCGATGATTATTATCAACGTGAAGGCGGCGAAGATGAAGGAAGCATGGCAGAAGCGCCTCAAAACGATAACGTCATTGAAGTCATTATTGAAAAAAACCGAAGTGGTGCACGTGGAACCGTCGAGCTCCTCTTTGTCAAAGAATACAACAAATTTTCCTCCCTCTCCCCAAGAGAAGAATATTAACCAAGGTGAAGGAATCATCGTTTTGCTCTGAGCAACTGGAGATGAATCGGACCAAGCGGCACTTTCGCTTGATCCGATTGATTGAAGTTGCCGAAAGAGCAGATGATTCATACCCGATAACCAAGGTGAAGGAATCATCGTTTTGCTCTGAGCAACTGGAGATGAATCGGACCAAGCGGCACTTTCGCTTGATCCGATTGATTGAAGTTGCCGAAAGAGCAGATGATTCATACCCGATAACCAAGGTGAAGGAATCATCGTTTTGCTCTGAGCAAAAAGTAAAAAAATAGGCAATGACTTCAAGTCATTGCCTATTTTTTTAAGCATATAAAGCAGCTACGCGTTTTTGAACATCTTCGTTTTCTAAAAATTCATCATAAGTCGTATCAGCACGATCCACAATCCCGTTGGCTGAAACCGTAATAATCCGGTTTGCTAACGTTTGGATAAATTGGTGGTCATGAGAAGCGAAGAGTAATGAACCAGTAAAGGCCATTAAGCCATCGTTTAAGGCTGTAATAGATTCTAAGTCTAAGTGGTTGGTTGGGTCATCTAAAACGAGAACATTGGCTTTTGATAGCATATTTTTTGATAACATACAACGTACTTTTTCGCCACCAGATAAAACATTGACTTTTTTCATGACTTCATCGCCAGAAAAAAGCATGCGACCTAAGAAGCTACGTAAGAACGTATTGTCGTCTTCTTCTTTATTGGCATATTGTCGCAACCAGTCTAAAATGGTCAAATCATTGGCAAATTCTGCACTTGGGTCTTTTGGTAAATAAGATTGACTCGTTGTCACACCCCAACGAACCGTACCACTGTCAGGCGTAATTTCACCCATTAATACTTTAAATAAAGTCGTGGTCGTAATATCGTTGTCAGCTAAGAAAGCCACTTTGTCATCTTTGTTTAAAGTGAATGTCACTTTGTCTAAGATTTTTTTGCCATCAATCGTTACTGACAAATCATCGACTTGAAGTAAGTCATTGCCGATTTCACGTTCGGGTTTAAAACCAACGAATGGGTAGCGACGAGAAGAAGGCTTAATATCGTCTAAAGTAATTTTATCTAACATTTTCTTACGAGAAGTCGCTTGTTTTGATTTTGAAGCATTGGCGCTAAAACGTGCGATAAAATCTTGTAATTCTTTGATTTGTTCTTCTTTTTTGGCGTTTTGTTGTGATTGTAATTTTAAAGCTAACTGACTTGATTCTAACCAGAAATCATAGTTTCCAACATAAAGTTGAATTTTACCAAAATCTAAGTCTGCCATGTGGGTACAAACTTTGTTTAAGAAATGACGGTCATGCGAAACAACGATAACGGTATTCTCAAAGTTAATTAAAAATTCTTCTAACCAAGCGATTGATTGGATATCTAGTCCGTTGGTCGGCTCGTCTAGTAATAAGACATCGGGTTTCCCAAAAAGAGCTTGGGCAAGTAAAACTTTTACCTTTTGGCCAGCCGTTAGTTCGCTCATTAAAACGTGGTGTAACTCTTCTGGTAAGTTTAACCCTTGTAAAAGCATGGCTGCTTGTGGTTCGGCTTCCCAACCATCTAATTCCGCAAATTCCCCTTCTAGTTCAGCTGCGCGAATCCCGTCTTCATCGCTGAAATCAGGTTTCATATAAATCGCGTCTTTTTCTTTCATCACTTCATAAAGACGTTGGTGTCCCATGATGACTGTTTCCATTACTGAAAATTCTTCGTAGTCAAAATGGTTTTGTTTTAAGACCGCTAAACGTTCGTCTGGTCCTAAAGTAATATTTCCGGTTGACGGTTGAATTTCTCCAGATAAAATTTTTAGGAAAGTTGATTTACCAGCTCCATTTGCACCAATCAAACCATAACAATTCCCAGGGGTAAATTTAATATTTACATCATCAAAAAGTTTGCGATCTGAAAAATGCAAACTAATATCACTTACTGTAATCAATTCATTTCCTCACTTTAATTTTTATTGACTAAGGTCTCTTAGCATTATAAGGGGGAAAGGGGAATTTATCAAGTAAATCAAGGTTAGAATGCTGTTTTTATCACTGAATTCGGCTTGCCTAAAAAACCAGGGCGAATTATAATGAAGAAAGAAAAGAAAAACGCATTTATAATTAAAAGAAAGAAAAAAGGAGTAGACAAATGATTGATTGGTTAGTAACACTAGTGCCGTGGCAACAAGCATTAGTTGGAACAGGTTTTACTTATTTTATGACAGCATTGGGCGCGGGGTTGGTCTTTTTCTTTAAAACAATTAATCGAAATGTTTTAAGTACGATGCTTGGTTTTGCTTCAGGTGTCATGATTGCAGCAAGTTTTTGGTCATTATTAGACCCGGCCATTGCGCAAGCAGAAGAAAATGGCGATATTGCTTGGCTGGTTGTTAGTATAGGTTTTGGCTTGGGTGGTTTATTTTTATACGCAGCGGATAAAATCTTACCCCATATTCATTTTGGCCCAGATCACGTAGAAGAAGGGATTCCAAGTCACTTTAAGCGAACGATATTGCTTGTTTTTTCAATTACGTTACATAATATTCCAGAAGGTTTAGCCGTTGGGGTGGCTTTTGGTGCAGCTGCAAGTGCCGATGATCCAAAAGCAGCCGTTTTAGCCGCGACGGCCGTAGCAATTGGGATTGGGATTCAGAACTTTCCAGAAGGTGCAGCGGTTTCGATTCCTTTGCAACAAGAAGGTTTGAGTCGGAGAAAAGCCTTTTTCCATGGGCAAGCTTCTGGGCTAGTTGAACCGATTGCTGGGGTGATTGGGGCTCTTTTAGTGACAAAAGTGACCTTTATTTTACCTTATGCTTTAGCTTTTGCCGCTGGTGCAATGATTTATGTCGTTGTTGAGGAACTCATTCCAGAAGCACGCGCAACAACGGAAAATCACCGTCATTTTGGGGTGTTTGGTACGATGCTTGGCTTTATTATTATGATGATTTTAGACGTTGCTTTAGGATAAAAGCAAAAAATCGCTCAAAGAATGGAAAGCATTCTTTGAGCGATTTTTTATTTTCTAACTTGGCCGTTTCCGTAAACAATATATTTAGTAGACGTTAATTCATTTAATCCCATTGGGCCACGCGCATGTAGTTTTTGCGTTGAAATTCCAATTTCCGCTCCAAAACCAAAGACAAAGCCATCAGTAAAACGAGTAGAAGCATTGACGTAAACCGCTGCTGAATCGACTTCATTTAAGAATTTTTGCGAGTGGAAATAATTATTCGTCACAATGGCATCTGAATGACTCGTATTGTAATGGTTAATATGTTGAATCGCTTCTTCAATGGAACTTACAACTTTAATTGCTAAAATTAAATCTAAATATTCGGTTTCCCAATCTTCTTGTGTTGCCAAAGTTGCTGTTGTTAAGTATTTTAAGGCTTGCTCGTCACCACGCAAAGCAATTTTTTGCTCGGTTAATAACTTTTCGATGGCAGGTAAAAAATTTGGGGCAATGCGTTCATGTACGACTAATGTTTCAACCGCATTACAAACGGAAGGACGTTGGACTTTGGCATTGAAAGTAATATCTAAAGCCATTTGTAAATCAGCTTCGGCGTCAATATAGACATGGTTATTCCCAGTTCCTGTTTCAATCACTGGAACAGTTGCGCTCGTTTTTACACGTTGAATTAAACCGGCCCCGCCACGTGGAATCAAAACGTCTAAGTATTCATTTAGACGCATGAATTCGTTGGCAACTTCATAAGAAGGATCCGTAATTAATTGAATGGCATGAGGCGAATACCCATTGGCTGCTAACGTGTTTTGTAAAATTGCGACGAGTTTTTGATTGGAGTGACTCGCTTCTTTCCCACCACGCAAAATCACTGCATTGCCAGTCTTAAAACATAAGGTCGCCGCATCCGTCGTCACGTTTGGTCGCGATTCGTAAATAATTCCGATTACACCTAAAGGTACCCGTTGTTGCCCAATCATTAAACCGTCTTGGTTTTTCCACATTTTATCAACTTCGCCAATTGGGTCAGGTAAAGAAGCGACTTGGCGCACGCCTTGTGCCATCTCAAAAACACGTTCTTTGGTTAAGCGCAAACGATCAAGCATCGTTTCGCTAATACCAAATTCCGGCGCACGGTCTAAGTCTTTTTGGTTGGCGACTAAAATGGCATCTGTTTGTGCTTCTAAGTCGTTGGCCATTTGTTCGAGTAAGTGATTTTTCGTGGTCGTATCGAGTAAAGCCAGTTGTAAACTGACTTCTTTGGCTTGTTTACCTAATTCAATTAAAGTTTGCATTATTGTTCCTCCTTAAAAAGTGTTCCGATTTCAGCTCCTTGTAAAATATCAAAAATAATTTTGGGTTGCTTCCCATTGGCTAAAATCATCGCGCCTTGCATCTCAAAAATACGTTGTGCTGCTTTTAATTTACTACTCATACCGCCAGTCCCAAATTGACTCCCTTTCCCGCCTGCTTGCGCTAAAATTGTTTCGGTAATTCGCGGAACATGCGCGTAGAGTTTGGCATCAGGATTTGTCATTGGATTGGCAGAATAAAAACCGTCAATGTCTGATAGCATAATTAAAAGATCGGCTTGAGTTAATTGGGTCACAATCGCTGAAAGTTGGTCATTATCACCAAATTTGGTTAAATGGTCCAATTCGTCAACGGCAACGGTATCATTTTCATTAATAATTGGAATAATACCCATTTTTAATAGTTGTTCTAAAGTATTAATTACATTTTGACGGCTTTCAGGAAACTCAATCACGTCTCTTGTTAATAAGATTTGTCCAGTTTGTTGGCTATAAGTCGTGAAGCGTTGGTTATAAATATTCATGAGTGCCGCTTGACCGACCGCCGCGACTGCTTGTTGTTCAGGAATCGTGGTCGGGCGCTTTGCCAAATTCAGTTGATGCATGCCTACTCCCACGGCACCAGAAGAAACTAAAATCACTTCTTTGCCTTGGTTTTTTAAATCGGTTAAAACAAAAGCGAGTTCGTCAATCGAGGCTAAGTTAATCATTCCATTTGGATGAATTAAAGAACTTGTTCCGACTTTAACGACGACTCGTTGCACTTGTTGTAAAAATTGACGCATTTTTTCACCCCATATAAGAATTTCATTGAAAAGACTTTTTCCTATTGTACAAGGAAAAAGTCTTTTCGTCATGCTTTTGCCATTATTTTTTTGAATTATCTAAAAATTAATAAAAATTAAGACAAATAACTTCAACAAAACAACTGAGAATAAATCTGTGGTAAAATAGAAATAGTATTTTATTGGAGGTTATTATGAAAAAACGTGGATTTGAAGTCGTGACGGCTTATCAAAATAAAGAAATTCAATTGCCGCAAAGAGCAACGCACCATGCGGCAGGCTATGATTTTGAAGCAGCAGCAGAAATTGTTATTCCAAGTATCTGGAAACAAGTGTTAACGCGCAAAATCGGTCAAGAAAGTGATAACAAAAAATTAAAACCAACCTTAGTGCCAACTGGTATTAAAGCTTATATGGGTGACGATGAATATTTACAACTTGCCAATCGTTCAAGCAATCCGCTAAAACGTTTCTTGTCTTTAGCCAATGGGATTGGTGTGATTGATAGTGATTATTATAATAATACAGACAACGAAGGTCACATTATGTTCCAATTTACGAATTTTGGTTTAACCGATATGGTGATTAAAAAAGGCGAGCGGATTGGTCAAGGGATTTTCTTACCGTTTTTAAAAGCCGATCAAGATCAAACAACGACGGAACGAACGGGTGGCTTTGGCTCTTCAAACCAAGAATAGGAGGATTTTGTGGCAAAAAAAGTAAAAACCCAATTTGAATGTCAACATTGTGGCTATATTTCACCGCGCTATTTAGGGAAATGTCCGAATTGTAATAGTTGGAATTCTTTAGTTGAAGAAAAAATCCAAGAAACCAATGATCGGCGAACGCGCACCACTTTAACAGGACAAAAAATGCAGCCGATGCGTTTAACTGACGTGGTAGCCAAAAAAGAACCACGCGTTCAAACGAAACTAGAAGAATTAAATCGTGTGTTAGGTGGCGGTGTGGTTCCGGGTTCTATGGTCTTGTTAGGTGGCGATCCAGGGATTGGGAAGTCAACGCTATTATTACAAGTCTCACAACAGTTAGCGGCAACAGGTGGCAAAGTGTTATATGTTTCGGGCGAAGAAAGTGCCGAACAAATAAAAATGCGCGCTGAACGACTAGGCGTAACGGACCATGATTTTCATTTGTATGCCGAAACAGACATGCATGATATTCGCCAAGCTATTGAAAATTTAAAACCCGCTTATGTCATTATTGACTCGATTCAAACCATGACCCAACCGGATATTACGAGTGTTGCTGGCAGTGTGAGTCAAGTCCGGGAGACGACGGCTGAACTATTAAAGATTGCCAAAACGAATGGTATTGCGATTTTTATTGTCGGTCATGTGACCAAAGAAGGCTCGATTGCAGGGCCAAGAATGTTAGAGCATATGGTTGATACGGTCTTATATTTTGAAGGGGAACAACATCAAAGCTTCCGAATTTTACGAGCGGTGAAAAACCGTTTTGGTTCAACGAATGAGATTGGCATTTTTGAAATGCGTGAAGGTGGTCTGTACGAAGTCGCCAATCCTTCACAAGTCTTTTTGGAAGAGCGTTTAGCTGGCGCCACCGGTTCGGCAATTGTGGTAGCGATGGAAGGCACTCGACCGATTTTAGTCGAAATTCAAGCGCTCGTAACCCCAACCATGTTTGGGAATGCCAAGCGGACAACAACTGGCCTCGATTTTAACCGCGTTTCTTTAATTATGGCTGTTTTAGAAAAACGAACGGGCTTATTATTACAAAATCAAGATGCCTATTTAAAAGCAGCTGGCGGTGTAAAATTAAACGAACCAGCGATTGATTTAGCGATTGCGATGAGTTTGGCTTCAAGTTACAAAGAAAAAGGGACGAGCCCGACCGAATGTTTTATTGGCGAAATTGGCTTAACCGGTGAAATTCGGCGTGTCAATGCCATTGAACAAAGGGTGAAAGAAGTTCAAAAACTGGGCTTTACGAAAGTTTATTTACCAAAAAATAATTTAGCGAATTGGCGCCCGCCCAAAAATATTGAAGTCATTGGCGTGGCAACTTTAGACGAAGCATTGAAAAAAGTATTTCATTAAAAAAGAGGTAGGTGACATCACCTACCTTAAAAAAAGTATGAGGAGGTTTGTGTATGCAAAAACGTGTCATTCGTGCGCTGTTAGTTTTAGCAGGCGCAAGTTTAGGCATCTCTTTGCTACCAGCAGCATGGTTAGCTTTAGGGTATGCAAATAATGACTGGCTGAATAATACCATCACAAATAGTTTAATTGGTGCTCTTATTTTCTTTTTATTTTCATTAGTTATTGTGAATTATATTTCAGCTGGTATTCGAAAAATTGAACGGGCGTTAAGTGAATTAAGCTTAACTTATTTATTATTTGGGGCAATCGGTTCGATTATTGGTTTAATTTTAGGTGTAACAATCTCGATTCCTTTCTTCGCCTGGAAAGTCCCTTTTATTAATAGTGTTATTCCAGTTGTCTTAATGCTCTTATTTGGTTATTTAGGTTTTCAAGTTGGTACCACACGAATGGAAGAATGGCGTAAAATCTTTAGTCCTAAAAATAAAAAAAACGAAAATGCGGAACAACAATTATTAACGCGTAAAGTCGATGATTTTTTCCATCAATACAAAATTTTAGACACAAGTGTGATTATTGACGGGCGCATTTATGATATTGCCAAAACCGGCTTTTTAGAAGGAACGTTAATTATTCCGAATTTTGTGTTGTATGAATTGCAATATATTGCGGATTCTGGTGATAACTTAAAACGCGTCCGGGGCCGTCGTGGCTTAGACATTTTAAATGCCTTACAAAAAGAAGAAGGCATCGCAGTTGAGATGTATGAAGGCGATTTTGAAGAAATTCACGAAGTCGATAGCAAGTTATTAAAACTCGCGAAGTTATTAGACGGAATTGTCGTGACCAATGATTATAATTTAAATAAAGTTGCGGAATTTCAAAATGTTCCCGTCTTAAACATTAACGCGTTAGCCAATGCCGTTAAGCCCGTTGTCATTCCTGGCGAAACAATGGAAGTCGTGGTCGTTAAAGCGGGAACGGAGCGTCAACAAGGCGTTGCGTATCTGGATGACGGCACCATGATTGTAGTAGAAGACGGTCAACATTACATGAACGAACAAATTACAGTCGTGGTGACCAGTGCCTTACAAACAGCTGCCGGTCGGATGATTTTTGCTCGCCCAGCCCATTCATCACGCGGGATTACCAATCCAGATCATTAAAAAAGAGACGGGACTTACTTTTTTATAGAGTAGGTCATAAATCATTCACTATCGCGCAAACTTTTGTATAAAAGGGACAACTGGCGAAGTTATAAACATTTTCCATATGGCCAAAAAAATAATTCTTGCGGTGCATTATGCCAATAATTTCCACATCTGCTCATTGATTGATACAACCTTTTTTATCTTGTTGCATTCAGTGAACACAAAATAAACCCCGCTAGATAAGGTGTTTTTTAACTGTCCTTATCTAGGGGGCTATTTTAACTATAGAGGAGGTTTTTATATGTATAAAGAAGAACTTAAGAATATTTATTATTTAGTATTTTGCTCTTTCCTGATGTTGATTATAACTTATATTACTGATGATATAGCTATAGGTTTAGGTGTATCATTACCCTTATTTTTAATACTTATTGCTTTTGTTAAAAAAACAAAAAAATAAGAATTCCTTGTCAAATTTTTCTGTTACATACTCGGAATAAATCAAAAAAGGGCGATCAACCTTTCTTATTTTGATATTAAGCGTGTTGATTCATCTGATGAGAGGTTGAGTTCTAATAATTTCTATATTTCGTCAAATTTTTGCTATTAAAGGAGTATTGTTTAATCTTATTCCTGAAATTGAGGAAATAAAAGAAGAGTTAAGATAAGACTATAAATTAAAAATTATTTTCGAAATTCTTTGGAATAATCAAATTAATTCTTTATTTTAACTCTTTATTTGGTTTTCATATGGAAGATAATTTAAGTTTGGTAGTTTGCAGTCTGTCATCCTAGTCGCTAGTCAAAAGGTACTCGCAATTAGCCCCACTGTTTAGAAGATCAACAATTCCGTATCGTATCAAAAACTGAAAAGAAAAAGTTTTTTTATTTTCGTTTAGATATCGGTAAAAAACAAGGAAAATCAAAGGATTTCTCGTCCATGAGCCTTTACTAATTGCCTTAATAAATGTACAATTCTAGTCAAGCAGTAGTTTTTTTACTACAAAATAGACCAGTAAAGAAGGATGAACAACATGACAAAAATTCGTGTACGTTATGCACCAAGTCCAACCGGACACTTACATATCGGAAATGCTAGAACCGCATTATTTAATTATTTATTCGCACGTCATCATGGTGGTGACTTTATTATCCGAATCGAAGACACCGATTTAAAACGCAACATTGAAGAAGGCGAAAAAAGCCAATTAGAAAATTTAGCTTGGTTAGGAATTGATTGGGATGAGTCCCCTGAAAATCCTGGGAAATATGGCCCTTACCGTCAATCAGAAAGAACGGCGATTTATCAACCGTTAATCGATCAATTATTGGCGAGTAACTTAGCTTACAAATGCTACTGTACGGAAGAAGAATTAGAAACAGAACGTGAAGCTCAGCGCGCTCGTGGTGAAATCCCACGTTACAATGGCAAATGTAGTCATTTAACAGCAGAAGAACAAGCACAAAAAGAAGCGCAAGGTATTCAGCCAGTTGTCCGTTTCCGTGTACCAAGAAACACCGAATATCGTTTTGATGATATCGTAAAAGGTGAAATTGTCTTTGAATCAGATAACGTGGGTGGCGATTTTGTTATTTTAAAACGCGATGGCATGCCAACTTATAACTTTGCGGTTGCGGTTGACGATCATGAAATGAAAATTACCCATGTTTTACGGGGCGATGACCATATTGCCAATACACCAAAACAAATGATGATCTATGAAGCGTTTGGTTGGGAAGCGCCAAGATTTGGCCATATGACGTTAATTATTAATTCAGAAACGGGCAAAAAATTAAGTAAACGCGATGGCGGTATTTTACAATTTATCGAACAATATCGTGAATTAGGTTATTTACCAGAAGCAATGTTTAACTTTATTACTTTACTAGGTTGGTCGCCCGTTGGTGAAGACGAAATCTTCTCACAAGAAGAACTGATTCAAATGTTTGACGCCAACCGTTTAAGTAAATCACCGGCCGCTTTTGATAGCAAAAAATTAGAGTGGGTCAATAACCATTACATTAAACAAATGGCTACTGAAGAACTAACAACAATGTGTATTCCTTACTTAGTCGCAGATGGTCGCCTAGAAGAAGACTTGACGCCAGAACGTTTGGCTTGGGTCCAAAAAATTGTCGCTTTATACCAACCACAAATGAGTTTTGCGGCGGAAATTGTTAACTTATCCAATCTCTTCTTTACGAAGCATCCGGTTTTAGATGAGGCTGCTAAAGAAGTGTTAGCAGGAGAGACTGTACCAACTGTTTTACAAGCTTTTAAAGCCCAATTAGCAGCGTTAGACGTCGTTGATGCACCAAGTGTGAAAGCCGCGATTAAAGCCGTTCAAAAAGAAACAGGTGTCAAAGGCAAAAATCTCTTTATGCCAATTCGGGTGGCGGTTTCGGGTCAAACCCATGGGCCAGAATTACCGGATACGGTTGAATTACTAGGTAAAGAAAAAGCCCTTGAACATTTAAACCAAGTTTTATAAACCAAATTTTATTAGAAACACGTGGAACAGGCGAAGTACGAATGACTTTTTTTCAGGAAGATTGCGGATGCTGTGAGCAATTAAAAAGTGATCGGAAATGCACCTGGGAGTGGCTTTGACTAAAAGCAAAGACGATGGTGACTCGTTACGTCAAAAAGGCAGAAAAAAAGTGTTTTTTCTGTAAAAAAAAGTGGAACCACGCCAAAAAAAGCGTCTTTTAAATAAGGAAACTTATTTGAAAGGCGTTTTTTATTTTTTAGGAGGGAAAGTGAAATGATAAAAATTTATAATACGTTAACTCGTCAAAAAGAAGTTTTTGAACCACTTGAAGCTGGTCGCGTAAAAATGTATGTTTGTGGCCCGACTGTTTACAATTACATTCATATTGGCAATGGCCGAAGTACCGTCGCTTTTGATACGATTCGTCGTTATTTTGAATACCGCGGCTATGAAGTGAATTATGTTTCAAATTTTACGGATGTCGACGATAAAATCATCCGCGTAGCCAAAGAAGTCGGCAAAACTGCCCCAGAAATTGCGGAACAATTTATCCAAGCTTTTGAAGAAGATACGAGTGCTTTAGCGGTAAAACCGGCCACACTCCATCCGCGCGTAATGGACCATATACCAGATATCATTGACTTCATTCAAGTTTTAATTGACAAAGAATATGCTTATGCGATTGATGGTGACGTGTATTACCGGACACGTCGCTTTAAAGATTATGGCAAATTAAGTGATCAATCCATTGATGAATTAGAAGTCGGCGCAAGTCAACGCACCGGTGGCGAGCAACAAATCAAGGAAGACCCACTTGATTTTGCTTTATGGAAAAAAGCCAAAGAAGACGAGATTTTTTGGGCATCACCTTGGGGGAACGGACGTCCGGGCTGGCACATTGAATGCTCCGTAATGGCCAATAAACACTTAGGTGATACGATTGATATCCACGGTGGCGGGCAAGATTTAGAGTTTCCACACCATGAAAACGAGATTGCCCAAAGTGAAGCAAAGACAGGGCATCCGTTTGCGAATTATTGGATGCACAATGGCTTTGTAACAATTGGTGAAATGGACGAAAAAATGAGTAAATCGTTAGGGAATTTTGTGACCGTCCATGAAATGGTTCAACAAAAAGACCCTCAAGTCTTACGTTTCTTCCTAGCTTCGACGCATTACCGACGCCCAATTCGCTTTAGTGACGCGACCTTTAAAGAAGCGGAGACGAATTTAAATCGTTTAAAAATCACCGATGAAAATGCCCAGTTTCGTTTAAAAGATGCGAAAGACCAATTAGCTGAAGACGCTGATAAATTAGCACAATGGCAAACTTTAGTGACCAACTTTACTAAGGAAATGGATGATGATTTCAACGCAGCCAATGGCATCACGGTTGTTTATGAGATGGCAAAATGGTTGAACGTCTACAGTCAACAAGCCGATGTTTCCGCTGTTGTTCTTCAAAAAGTGCTGGCTGATTACCACGAAATTTTAAGTGTTTTTGGGATTTACGTTAAACAAGACTTAATTGATGAGGAAATTGAAGCGTTAATCGTCGAAAGAAATCAAGCAAGAAAAGAAAAGAATTTTGCCAGAAGTGACGAGATTCGTGATTTATTTAAAGAAAAAGGGATTGTCCTAGAAGATACACCACAAGGCACCCGTTGGAGAAGAGAAGGATGAGAGACCACCGACAATTAAATGGCTTGGCGCTGGCATATGTTGGCGATGCGATTTATGAAATTTATATTCGTGAACACTTAGTCAATCAAGGCCAAGCCCGCCCAAGTCAGTTGCACCGTTTAGCGACGCATTATGTTTCAGCCAAAGCGCAGGCGATGTTGATTCAAAAAATGTTGGATGAAAAATTATTGACCCCAGAAGAAGAAGATTTTTATCGTCGAGGTCGCAATAGTAAAAGCCAGACGAGTGCCAAAAATACCGAAATCAAACTATACCGTATGTCAACGGGCTTTGAAGCCGTTATGGGTTTTTTACATTTAACCAAACAAACGGAACGCCTAGCAAATTTAATCACTTGGTGCATTGAACAAATTGATTTAGCAGAGAACAAAGGAGGGAAATAAGCATGGCCAAACCAAGAAAACCTTATGCAGAAAAAGAAAAAAAACGTTCTGCAAAGCCAAAAAACACGTTTAAAACAGCCAACCGGCATACCGAACGTCCTGACCGAGCGAGTGAGCGAACGCAAGAAGAGGTCGCTGAAAATTTTGTCTTTGGTCACCACGCTGTCATTGAGGCATTGAAGCAAGGGCGCGGCAACAAGCTCTTTATTTTAGAAGATGCAAAAGGCGATAAAATTAATGATTTGAAAGATTTGGCGCAACAAGCAGCTGTCCCAGTTAAATGGGTGCCAAAGCAAAAACTTGATAGTTTAAGCCAAGACGGTGTACACCAAGGGATTGTTTTAGCCATTACGCCATATGATTATTTAACCTTAAAAGACTTGTTGGCACAAAAGAAAGAAAACCCATTTTATCTTGTGTTAGACAATTTGGAAGACCCGCATAATTTTGGCTCCATTTTACGAACCGCCGATGCAAGCGGTGTGGATGGGATTATTATTCCCAAACACCGTTCCGTTGGGATTACGCCAGTTGTTGTAAAAACGTCAACTGGTGCCGTTGAACACGTGCCAGTTGCGCGGGTGACGAATTTACACCAAGCTTTAATTGAGTTAAAAGAGCAAGGTTTTTGGATCTTTGGTACCGATATGCAAGGCACACCTTATTCTAAATGGAATACGCAAGGTGCGATTGCTCTCATTATCGGCAATGAAGGCCGTGGTATGAGCGAAGGTTTGAAAAAAGAAGTCGATGAAATGCTGACGATTCCAATGACTGGGCACGTCCAAAGTTTAAATGCTTCAGTGGCTGCTAGCATTTTAATGTATGAAGTGTTTCGTCAGCGAGGTTTTGAAGCAAAATGAAAAAACAATTATTAATCGTTGATGGCTATAATATGATTGGTGCTTGGCCAGAGCTCGTGCGTTTGAAAAACCAAGACCGCCTAGAAGATGCACGTGACTTACTATTACAACGTCTCTCCAATTATGCAAAATATGAAGGCATCGCGGTTATGGTCGTTTTTGACGCCCAGCTCGTTCCAGGCATTACGCAAAGGTACACTAAATATCAATTAGATGTTATTTTTACCGAAGAAGGGGAAACCGCCGATACTTATATTGAAAAAGTCGCTGGCGAACGTAACAATTTGTTAACCCAAGTGACCGTCGCAACGAGTGATTTAGCTGAGCAATGGGTAGTATTTTCCCAAGGTGCGTTACGCACGTCGGCTCGCGAACTGTACCAAACACTTGAAAAAAACGACAAAAATATTCGCCAACATCAAAAAGAGTTGAAATTTACTAATTTTCGCCGCAATTCGCCGTGGGATAACACGCAACTGGAGCAGTTGGAGAATATTTTACAAGATTTGAGTCGCAAGAAAAAACCGAACAAATAATTGACCCACTAAATGAGAAAGTCAAAGTGACTTCCGTGTTACGCTCCTTTTATCGATGAATGAAAGGAGCGTTTTTATGCAAACAACATTAATTTTAGAAGCAAAAAGTGGCAATGAAGAGTCTCTAATGATACTGTATCGACAATACCATCCTTTGGTGTATTCTTTGCGCAGAAAATATTTTCTGCGTGACCTAGATGAGCAAGACTGGCTACAAGAAGGCTTAATTATTTTTTATGGCTGTATCGAAGCTTATGAAGTCCAGTACGGTGTCTCTTTAGGTGCCTTGTTCAAACGCTCTTTTGAAAATCGCATTCGTAGTTTAATTCGTAAAGAATGTGCTTATAAAAGAAAATCAAATGCTGGGGCGGTATCTTTTGAAGAATTAGTAGCGGAGGGAATCGAGAGTAATTATGAACCACCTGTTTATCATGACAATCCTTTGCAACAGTTAATTGTGGAAGAAGTTTTTCAAGAAAGCCAGCAAAAATTATCACCGCTTGAAATGAAAGCGCTTCTAAAATATTGTTTAAGTCCTTCTTTTGAAATTGAAGAAAAAGAAGCAATCAGCGCGTATAACCGTTCGCGCCGAAAAGTTGTGGATTATTTTAAACAAGTGCATTAAAAAAAGATCGTGTAAGCCTGATACTGAAAACTAAATTGGACGTAAATGATCCGTTGTTCTAAATGGTAAAAGCAAAGCCATAAAAATTTCATCAGAAAAAATTCTATTTTTTGTTGAAATTCTGGTTATTTTATGGTAAACTTGAAAATTTCTAGAAAATGTGTTACAATAACACCCGTGAGGTGAATGCAATGCCAACAACTTTAGCAACGATTAAAGAAGATTTAGAAAATCGGATCGGTAGCGAGATCATGTTAGTTGCCCAAACCGGACGAAAACGTCAGACTGAACGCCGTGGAATATTAACGGAAACCTATCCTTCTGTTTTTGTAGTAGACCTTGATCCCAATGAAAACTCTTTTGAAAGAGTATCTTATAGTTACTCAGATATTCTTACAAAAACAGTTGAAATTGAATTTTTAAGTGAAGCGGTTTAAGGAGAAAGTCAAATAAAAACTCGGACAAACCAATTGTCCGAGTTTTTTTGCGTGTTATTTTTTAATGGTCTCTTTTGTTGCTTGTGCTTGTAATAAGTCGCGAATTTCTTTTAAGTAATCTTCTGTAGTTGGTTCAGCGGCAACTTCTTCTTCTTCTTTTTTCTTGATAGAATGTTTTGCATGATTCGCTGCTTTCACAATTAAGAATAAAACAAAACCTGTAATAATAAAAGTAATAATGGCACTAATCACTAGGCTAAAGTTAAAAATGACCCCGTTAATTGTTACGTTAAGTACGTTTAATGCTTCGTCAAGGTTTTCTCCTTGATCAACAAATAAAGAAATAAATAATTCAATCAGTGGTGTAATCAGTGCTGTTACTAAACTATTTACGATGGCCGAAAAAGCACCCCCAATGACCACCCCAACCGCTAAACTAAGTGCATCTCCTTGAATTAAAAATTCTTTAAACTCTTTTCCCATTTTTTTCATTGGTTTATCCTCCTCGTATAATATATTTAGAAGCAAATTACGCTCCTTGAAAACTAAATAAAATATTTTCATTCCTTAAAATCATATTGCTTGGATATTGTGT
>NZ_JAFBFD010000015.1 GCF_016909125.1 Enterococcus lemanii
AGTTTTGGGTCGGGTTTAGTTTCGTGCGGTCTAAATTTTGTGAAAACGATGAAAAGAGCGTTACTTATCACTTGACTTAATACCACAAGACTTTTAAGGTAAGTAATTAATCAAATAAAACACAAACAGTTTCAGGTGCGAAAATGTCTTTTTCGAGTAAAGTTAATGTGCCTTCATTGGCATCACGTGCGTATAACGTTAAGTTATCAGTATTTTGATTGGCACACACAATAAATGCTTCAGTCGGATCAAGGGCAAAATCTCTTGGATGATCGCCTTCAGTTGAAATCAGTTGAATCAAGTGCAAGTTTGCGCCTTCTTCATTAATTGTAAAAACAGCTAATGAATTATGACCACGGTTAGACGCGTATAAAAAGCGGCCGTCACGGGTAATGCGAATCGCTGCGCCACCACTGAAACCGGTGAAGTCGGCTGGTAAAGTTGAAATCGTTTGGAGTGACTCAAATGCGCCAGTGACCTCATCGTAGCTTAAAACCGTTACGGTATTCGCTAGTTCACCAAATAAATAAGCGAATTTGTTATTTGGATGAAAGACTAAATGGCGAGGACCCGTTCCAGGGAAAGCTTCAAAGCGAGCAACTAAATTTAATTTTCCATCATTTGAAACATCGTAAGTATAAACAATGTCTGTTCCTAAATCACAAACAACTAGGCGGCCATCGGGTGTCAAATCAGTGTAATGGACATGTGGTTTATCTTGATTGGCATGAGGTCCAGTTGGGTCTTGGTGGCAAACGGTATCTGTTTCTTCTAACGAACCATCGTTTAAAATTCGGTAGACATTGACTTCACCTTTATGATAGTTGGCCCCGTAGACCAATTGACGCACTTCATCAACTGCGACATAACATAACGGCGCGCCTTCTTTTGTTACACCATTTAAAAAGTGAAAGTCTTGGTTGTAAGCAGCCACGCCACCTTGATCATGAATTGAAGTCACTGAATAAATATTTCCAGCTTGGCTTTTTGCTAAGTAAGTGGGACTGTTTTCCTTTGTGACAAGTGTTAACGCTTCTAGTTTTTTGGTGTCCGTATCTAAAGTAAGTGAATAAACACCTTCGCTTTTACGACGAGTATAAGTACCTAATAACATTTTTTCTTTCATGAATAGCCTCCTACAAAATCTTTTTATTTCCTTTACTGTATTTTAACACACAAATGAACCGAACAAAAAAAGAATGTGCTATAATTATTGTAAGAAGCAGAGAGGATTGATAAGATTGATGCAAAAAGCAACTGTTATTGAAATTGGCAACAAGGCAATTGATCACAAAGAACCCTTGTTACTATTTTTTGGTGAGGGCGTAACGCAAGGATTACAGGAATATGCCATCATTCAAAAAATAGAAGATCCAAAGAAAGTAAAGGTAGCCGTTGGAGACAAAATTGCTTTTGGTGAAGAAATCTATCATGTGACCTATGTTGGACAATTTGCCAATCGTAATCTACAAGAAATTGAACATGTTTCTTTTGTCTTTGCGGAAGAACCGCACGAAGGGAAATTAGGCAGTAGTATTTATTTGACACCCGCAAAATTACCAAATATTTCAAAAGGAATGACGATTACTTATCAAGCGTAGGAGGATTTTGATGGATAAAAAAAACAAATACACCTTTTCGTGGTTTTGGCGCTGGTTTTTAAATAACCAAGTGGTGACCGCCTTATTAATTGTCTTACTTGTTTTATGTAATATTTTTTTATTTACAAAAGTGGCTTATTTATTTACCCCATTTTTGCAATTTATCGGTATTGTTAGTTTGCCGGTTATTATGGCTGGAATTTTATATTATTTAATGAATCCTGTTGTCGATTATTTTGAAAAAAAAGGCGTCAAACGGATTTATAGTATTATCGGCTTGTTTATTTTTGTCACAGGATTGATTGTATGGGGGATTGTAGTCATTATTCCTAAGATTCAGGAGCAATCGATTAGTTTTGTGAACAATCTTCCGAGTTACATGAGTGTCGCGGAAAAAACGGTCACTGATTTTCTCTCAAGCTCGATGTTTAGTCAAGTTCAAGAGCAATTAGAGCAATCTTGGGAAAAAATATTTACTTGGTTTACCCAAATAATACAAAATTTTTCAAAATCTTCTTTGAAAAATTTGGGCAATCTTTTTGGTGCAATTGCTTCGGTCGTAGTTGCGATCATTACAACGCCGTTTATATTGTTTTATTTATTGCGTGATGGAGAGAAATTAGTTCCTTTTGCCGTCCAAGTATTACCGACGAAATGGCGCAAACCAACTTTAAAAATATTAAAAGAAATGAATGACCAAGTCTCTTCTTATATTCGCGGTCAACTAACAGTCGCTTTTTTGGTGGCCCTTATTTTTATTGTTGGTTTTTCAATTATTCGTCTAGATTACGCGGTTACTTTAGGGATTATGGCTGGTTTTTTAAATTTAATTCCATACTTAGGTTCGTTTTTAGCAATGGTTCCGGCTGTGTTTTTAGGAATTGTTGGTGGACCAGTGTTATTAGTTAAAGTATTGGTTGTGTTTGTAGTAGAACAAACCCTTGAAGGCCGTTTTATTTCACCACTCATTTTAGGTAGTCAGCTAAATATTCATCCAATTACCATTTTATTTGTTTTACTGACTTCAGGCCAATTATTTGGTTTGACGGGAGTTATTTTAGGAATCCCAGTTTACGCAGCTGTTAAAGTTTTACTTCAAGCAGTCTTTACTTGGTATACAAAAATCTCCGGCTTGTATGACGAAGAAAACCAAAGCGAAACAAAACAAGAAATCTCTGAATAACTGGAATAAAAACGATTTGAAAGAACTTTTTCAAATCGTTTTTTTATCTTATGTCTACCTATTAGATAAAAAACATTGAAACAACGGTGTTTGAAGTGTCCCCATAGATAAGGACAGGTTGAAAAAAACACATGAGCGATTGGGTCTATTTTTATGTCCACTAAATATAACAAGAAAAAGGAAGGACGGGTTAATCAATGACTACTAAGCCTTTTACACCAAGCCAACTTAAAGCTTTACTAGCGAATCCAAATATCGTTAAAGCAAGTCAAAAAGGAATTACCTATTCCGTTGATTTCAAAACAAAATTCATTGAAGAATATAGACTTGGAAAACTGTGCACTTTTAGCAATATTGAAGGCTTCTAATGTATAAACCACCAATTTACCCGCAACTTACTTGTGCCGATTTTGATCAACTTGTTGGTTTAAAAAAATCTTATTAAAACTTAGAACCTTAAAAAATAACGATTGTCTTAGAATCAAAACCTCTTATCGTCTTTTCATCAAAATTTAAGCCGAATATTTGTTTCTTTGGCTTAATCTGTTACAATATAGTTGTTAAGCTGTACTGATATAATTCATATTTATAGTAAAATTTATTGATAATTAAGAATTGAACAAGAGAGGGACATTTGCAATGACTGTCCCTATATAAAGAAGAAAGACGAAGGGGTAAATAGATGGCAACAAAGCATGATTTAATCTTAGCGCACATCGAGGGGTTACCAGTTGGCGAACGAATTTCAGTCCGAGGAATTGCTAAAGACTTAGATGTTAGTGAAGGCACGGCTTATCGAGCGATTAAAGATGCCGAATCAACGGGTCTTGTTTCGACGATTCAACGCGTCGGCACCATTCGAATCGAAAGGAAATTAAAAAAACACATTGAGAAATTAACTTTTGATGAAGTCTCTCAAATTGTTGAAGGGGAAGTTCTTGGTGGAGCTAGCGGACTAGGGAAAGATCTAAATAAATTTGTGATTGGTGCTATGCAAGAAAAAGCAATGGAACGCTATATTACACCTAGCTCACTCATGATTGTTGGGAACCGGGAAAATGTTCAAAAACTTGCACTAAAGGCAGGGGCGGCGGTACTGATTACTGGAGGATTTGCAACAACACCCGCCATTCAGGCACTAGCCGATGAGTTAGCTTTGCCAATTATTTCAACAACTTATGATACTTTTACCGTGGCAACAATGATTAACCGCGCATTAAGCGACCAATTAATTAAAAAAGAAATCTTGTTGGTGGGCGATATTTATATGCCTTTAGCTAAGACACAGTATTTAACGACGACTGATATTGTAAAAGATTACAAATCATTAGCTGAAAAAAATGGCCATTCACGTTTTCCGGTTGTAAACAAGAATATGCGCACGGTTGGAATTGTGACTGCAAAAGATGTTTTAGAAAAAGCAGATAATCAAATTATTGAGCGAATCATGACAAGAGATCCACGAATTGTCAAAAAAGAAATGAGTGTGGCTTCGGTCTCTCACCAAATGATTTGGGAAGGATTAGAGGTGATGCCGGTTGTAGCTGATGATTTGTCTTTATTAGGCATTATAACTCGTCAAGACGTAATGAAAGCAATGCAGCTTGTTCAGCGCCAGCCACAAGTTTCAGATACAATTTCTGATCAAATTGCAGGCCATTTGCAGATGATTGATCAAGACTTTGAAGGCAATAAACTCGAACAACCAGAATTTCGCTTTACTGTGACTCCTCAAATGGTGGATGAGCTAGGGACTATTTCATTTGGCGTACTAAGTGAGATCATCGCAACGACTGCTAAGCGTAGTTTATTAGTGAACCAACGAAGAAATACTTGGATTGAACAAGTCAATTTACATTATTTTCGTTTAATTCAGTTGGAAAGTGAACTCGTTTTGCAACCAAGAATTTTAGAATTTGGTCGACGATCAGCAAAGTTAGATGTTGAAATTTTTATTGAAAATTCATTAGTCGCTAAAGCAATCGTTGTTTGTCAAGTGATGGAGCGACCGTAAAAAATAGGGGGATTCTTATGAGAGTGGAAGAAAAAATTCTACAAGCCATTAAAAATTATGACACAATTATGATTCATCGACATAAACGTCCGGATCCAGATGCACTTGGTTCACAAGTTGGATTGGCAGAATTGTTGAGAAATAACTTCCCTAATAAAAAGATTTATCAAGTTGGCGGCCCTGTGGAAGGTTTAGAATACTTGGCTCAAATGGATGAAATTCCTGATGAATGGTATCAAGGCGCCCTCGTTATCATAACGGATACCGCGAATACACCACGAATTAGCGATGAACGTTATCTTCTAGGGGAAAAGCTCATTAAAATTGATCATCACCCGAATGATGAACCTTATGGCGATCTCGTGTGGGTGAATACAAAGGCAAGTAGTTGTAGTGAAATGATTGCTGATTTTTGGCAAATTTTCTCAAATGAATTGGAAATGAATGGGGAAGCCGCTCGCTTGCTTTATGCAGGGATTGTTGGCGACACGGGCCGTTTTTTATACCCAGCAACAAGCGCGCACACGTTAAAGATTGCTGCTGATTTACGTGAGTATCCTTTTGATGCAACAAAATTAAATCGCCAATTAGAACAAATATCACTAAACGTGGCACAACTTTCAGGTTTTGTTTATGAAAATTTAAAAGTAGATGCCAATGGTGCCGGTCAAGTTATCCTTACGCAAGCAGTGCTGCAAGAAATCGGGGTAAGTGACGTCGATACTTCAGCGATTGTTTCCTTACCAGGAATGATTGAAGATGTGCTTGCTTGGGCAATTTTTGTTGAGCAACCTGAAGGCTATTATCGCGTAAGAATGCGTTCAAAAGGGCCAGTCATTAATGAATTAGCTAAAAAATACCATGGTGGCGGGCATCCTCTGGCTAGTGGTGCCAATGCGAAGAACATGGAAGAGGTTCAAACACTTTATCAAGCCATTCAAGACATTTGTAAGGCACATCGTTTAAAGAAATAAACAATATGGTTTACAAATCCACAACTTTCTTTTATTATGGACTTAGAGAACGTTTTCAAATCATGTGGAGGGAGAGTTTTTTATGAAAGATAAAACGAAAGAAGAAGTATATGCAGAGCGTCAAAAAAACTATAAGCAAGAAAAAGAAGTAATATTTCGTGAAGCTCGAGAAGAAGCTCTTGCAAAGCAGGTCATTGATGAAGAAGTAAAAACAAAAGGAAAACGCGTATATACTTTCCGTAAAGGTTAACAAAAAAGCATGAGGTAAGAGAGGACTCTTTTATCTCATGCTTTTTTATTATCTTTATTTTTTAACAAAAGTTGCTGCTTGTTCACCTGCTTGGCGTCCGAAAATGATAATATCGGCTACCGCATTCCCACCAATTCGGTTACTTCCGTGTAAACCACCTGTCACTTCGCCAGCTGCGTATAAGCCGGGGATACTTTCATTGGCTTTGTTTTGCACTTCCGTTAGTGTGTTAATTTTAACACCGCCCATTGTATGATGAATACCAGGTGCAATTTTAATTGCATAAAAAGGTCCTTTATCTAAACGGTTATCCATCGCAGTTGCTCGACCAAATTCTGTGTCGTCTTGCGCAGTGACTGCTTGATTCCATGTATCAAGAGTTGCTTTTAAATCCGCTTCAGAAGCGCCAATTTCATTTGCTAATCCTTCAATTGTCTCACTTTCGACGGTTAATCCTTCTTTGACATAAAAATCAATCGCTTTGGCTCTTTCTTTTACGCCAGCGTCAAAGATTAAATAAGCATATTGTTCTGGTAAGGCAATAATGGCTTGGGAAACTTTGTCGCGTGTATCCATTTCATTATAAAAACGAGTACCTGCTTGGCTAACTAAAATGGCCCCTTCTCCGCGAACCGCTTCTGTAATTAATAAAGAAGTTTCTTGTTCAACGGTTGGGTGAATTTGAATTTTATCTAAGTCCACCGTTTGTCCACCTAAAGCTTCAATCATTGTAATACCATCGCCGGTTGAACCTGCTTGGTTTGTCGTAACAAAACCAGCTAATTCCGGTTTGTTTGCAACAACCATTTCCATGTTTGCACCAAAACCACCCGTTGTAACGATGACTGCATCGGCTTTAATCGTTTTTTCTTCGCCTTCAATTTTTACTTGCACACCAGAAATTTTTCCATCTGTTTCATTAATTTTTACGACATCTGCATTCACAAATAGTGGTATTTCTCGTTCATGGACATTTGAAATTAATCCATCTACTAAGTAACCACCAATGGATGAACCATCAGAAGGGCGATGGGTTCTTTGTGTGCTCATTCCACCAGTAATCGTAATATTATCTAATTTAATTCCCATTGAATCTAACCAATCAATCGCACTTGCAGAATGATCCACGAAATAACGCAATAATTCTTGGTCATTCGTTTCAGCACCACCTTTTAGTGTTTCATCAAAGAATGCTTGATTTGAATCTTCAATCCCTTGTTCAGCTTGAAATTTTGTTTCAGACGCGTTCATTCCCGCTGAAGATTTCAACGTATTTCCGCCAGCAATCGGCATTTTTTCTAAAATAACTGGATTGGCACCAGATTCTTTCGCTTGGATTGCTGCGGCCATTCCTGCTCCGCCTGCTCCAACAATAATGACATCATAGGTATCTTTTAATTCGGCCGGATCAGTATACTGCTGTTCGGATGCACCTGAAGTAGTATCAGTTGTCTTGTCGCTTGATGCACTTGATGTGGAATTTGTTGTTTGCCCAGCATTTCCACAAGCTGTTACTAATAATAGTGAAGAAAGTAACAACAAATTACTAAAAATCTTTTTCATTTTAATTTCCCCCTTGTTTAACCATGCTATTAGTATAGTCTAAGTTACTGTTAATTTGAACCTTTATTCACAAAGAGTGAAATAAAATGAATGTTTTCTAATGTTAAGCTTGGATTGAATCAATCTTTAATATAAAAAAATATATAAAAAATTTGTGAAGGAAATATTATTCATTTGGTTTTGTGTTTAAGATGCTGAAAAAACATGCTATAATTAGAATCATTGAGAATCATTCTTAATTAAGGAGGGGATTTTAATGGAAATCGATTTTTCAAAATCATTATATGAATTAGTCAATCAGTATCCAGTTGTGAAAGATTTGATGTTTGAAATTGGCTTTAAAGATATTATCCAACCAGGGATGTTACAGACAGCTGGGCGTTATGTGACGATTCCTAAAGGCGCAAAGTTAAAGAAAATTCCACTTGAACAAGTGATTACCGCATTTGAAGCAAAAGGTTTTACTGTCGTGGGGGTGAAGTAAAATGAAGCATAGAACGAAAGAAGACCGTCAAAATCGAATTGTTGAAATCCTATCTTTATTACATGAAGGGGGCTCTTTTGAAGAGGCGAAGCAATTATTTATTGAAGAATTTGATGGCATTGATGTCACTGAAATTACTTCTGCCGAACGAGCACTGATTCAAAAAGGGTTAAATCCAGCTGAAATTCAACGATTATGTAACGTGCATGCCGCAGTGTTTAAAGGTTCAATTAATGAAATCCATCATTCAAATGAAGAACATGGGTATCCTGGGCATCCTGTTCATACTTTAAAACTAGAAAACCAAGTACTACAATCACTTTTAACGGATGAAGTAGATGGTGTTTTGGCGAAATTAAAAAAAGGTGATTGGTCATACAAAGAGCGTTTAATTGATGCTTTGACGGATCTTTTACAAATTGATAAACATTATGCTCGGAAAGAAACACTTTTTTTTAGTTATATGGAAAAATATGGAATTACTGCGCCACCGCAAGTGATGTGGGGAGTAGATGATGATATTCGTGATTTAATCAAAGACTTACTGCAGTATGTTCAAAGTGAAAAAGTTGCTTTTAATCCCATGTTTGAGAAATGGGAAAAAGTGAAAGAAGAAATTGAAGAAATGATTTTTAAAGAAGAAGAAATCATGGTGCCAATGTGTCTAGATGTTTTTAGTCTAGCCGATTGGGAAAAAATAGCGGCAGATAGTTTTGAAATTGGCTTTGCCTATATTCCTGAACCAATGCCTTGGAAAGCTAGCCAAGCATCACTTGAAAAAGAAGCCGAGCGTGAACCGTTACGTCAAATGGCCATCCAACAAGCCAAAGAAACAACAGAAGGGATTGCAGAAGGTCTTCGTTTGGCAAAAGAAGAACAAGCGCAAACAGACCACTTTGACTGGGAGCGCCAAAACGAAGCAGAGAGTATTGTTTTCCCAACAGGCGTTTTAAATGTTGAGCAACTAATTGGTATTTTTTCTATTTTACCAGTCGATTTAACGTTTGTGGATCAAGAGGATCGCGTTCGTTTTTATTCTGAAGGACCAATTCGAATTTTCCCTCGAACGAAATCCGTTATTGGCCGTGAAGTGGTGAACTGTCATCCACCAAAAAGTATGCACATGGTGGAAGAAATCTTGCGTGACTTTAAAGCAGGGACTCGTTCAGAAGCTAGTTTTTGGATTGACATGAAAGAACGTAAAATTTATATTCGCTATTTTGCCGTGAAAGACCAAGCAAACAATTATTTAGGTTGTCTGGAAGTATCACAAGATATTACAGAGATTCAGCAGTTAACAGGTCAAAAACGTTTGTTAGAAGGGTATACAGAAGTTTAATCAAAAAGCTTGCTGAGAAAAAATTCAGCAAGCTTTTTTTTATTTGCATTTTTACTGATTAGAAGGTATGATAAATAAAAAAAGTTTAGGTTAACCTAAAAATAAAAATAGGAGGGATTGGATGTTTCAAGTAAATCAAATTTCAGTTCGTTATCAAACAGACCAAATGGCGGTCAAAGAAGTGACTTTTTCCATACAAGAACCAGCGATTGTTGGCATTATTGGACCAAATGGCGCAGGGAAATCAACGTTAATTAAAGCAATGCTTGATTTGATTCCACATAACGGTGAGATTTTCTTTGATTCACTTCCTTTAAAACAATTTCAAAAAAAAATCGCTTATGTTGAACAAAAAAGTGCGATTGATGAAACGTTTCCGATTACAGTCAAAGAATGTGTTTCGTTAGGGCTTTACCCACAAATGCGTTTTTATCAACGGGTAAAAAAAGCTGATTGGCAAAAAGTCGAGGAAGCTTTAAAAGCAGTCGCCATGCTTGAATTTAAAAATCGGCAAATTGGAGAATTATCGGGCGGGCAATTCCAACGGGTTTTAATTGCACGTACACTCGTTCAAAATGCCGATTTAATCTTTTTAGACGAACCATTTGTTGGTATCGATATCGTCAGTGAAGAAATTA
The DNA here is from genome assembly GCF_016909125.1 of Enterococcus lemanii. Lineage (GTDB taxonomy): Bacteria > Bacillota > Bacilli > Lactobacillales > Enterococcaceae > Enterococcus_I > Enterococcus_I lemanii. The sequence continues at coordinate 10,047 of NZ_JAFBFD010000015.1, forward strand.
TAATGAATTTATTACAAGATTTAAAAAGTAAAGGCAAGTATATTTTTATTGTGCACCATGATCTCAGTAAAGTTGAAACGTATTTTGATCAACTAATTTTAATGAAACAACAGTTAATCGCGGTTGGGCCGACGAAACAAGTTTTTACACCAAAGAAATTGGCACAAGCTTTTGGCCAATCGTTAGTTGTGTTAGGAGGCGAGTAAGATGTTTCAGACGTTCATTTCAGGTTTAGTGGAATACCAATTTTTGCGTAACGCGCTCATAACGTCCGTAGCAATTGGGATTGTAGCGGGAGCCATTGGTTGTTTTATTATTTTAAGGGGAATGTCGCTGATGGGGGATGCGATTTCACATGCGGTGTTACCAGGTGTCGCACTTTCTTATATATTAGGTATCAATTTTTTCATCGGAGCCATCATTTTTGGGATTTTAGCATCGATATTAATTACTTACATTTCGCATCATAGTATTGTCAAAAGTGATACCGCGATAGGGATTACGTTTAGTGCCTTTCTTGCTTTAGGGGTCATTTTAATTGGATTCGCGAATAGCTCGACAGACTTATTCCATATTTTATTTGGGAATGTGTTAGCTGTGCAAAAGAGTGAGATGTGGTTAACGATTGGCATTGCAGTGCTAGTGCTGTTCATTATCATTCTTTTTTACCGGCCGTTACTATTGACTTCATTTGATACCAACATGGCACAGGCTTTTGGAATGAATGTCAAAATGTATCATTATCTATTAATGTTTTTATTAACACTTGTATCGGTGACTGCGATGCAAAGCGTGGGAACGATTTTAATAGTAGCGCTATTAATTACGCCTGCTGCAACCGCGTTTTTATATACGAAACGTTTAAGTCAAATGTTAATTTTATCATCGACTTTAGGAGCGTTGTCTTCAGTGATTGGTTTGTGGTTAGGTTATACTTTTAACTTAGCTGCCGGATCCAGTATCGTTTTAACCGCTGCTTTTTTCTTTGTGATTGGTTTTTTATTTTCACCAATGCAACGCAAAAAACATGGCAAGGGGGTCTATTTAGCAGCACTCGCACTAGGGGTATTTTTTATGGGGGGGATTCGCTACTACGTGAAAGCACAACCAACAAATGAAGAGGTTACCAAGCTTCACGTCGTTGCAACCAATTCGATTTTAGCCGATATAACTAAGGAAGTCGGTCAAGATAAAATTGATTTATATAGTATTGTCCCCGTTGGACGCGACCCACATGAATATGAAGTCTTACCAGAAGATATTCGTCAAGCAACAAATGCCGACCTTGTATTATACAACGGTTTGAACCTTGAGACAGGTGGCAATGCTTGGTTTAATAAATTAATGAAAAATGCCAATAAAATTGAAGGCCAAGATTATTTTGCTGTAAGTGAGGGAGTGAGCCCGCTTTACTTACAAGAAGGGGGAAATGAAGGCAAGGAAGACCCTCACGCTTGGTTAGATCTTCAAAATGGTATGCAATATGTCCGGAATATTACCAAATACTTGAGTGAAAAAGATCCTGCGCACCGTACTTTTTATGAAACAAATGGCGAAGCTTACCTTGAAAAATTGGCCACACTTCACGAAACGGGAAAAGCTCGTTTTGATCAATTACCGAGTGAGAAAAAATTGATTGTTACAAGTGAAGGTAGTTTTAAATACTTTTCAAAAGCGTATGGGGTCCCTTCCGCTTATATTTGGGAAATTAATACGGAAGAAGAAGGGACACCAGATCAAATTCGCCAAGTGGTCAAAAAAATCAAGCAATCGCAAGTTTCAGCGCTCTTTTTAGAAAGTAGCGCCAATCCAAAGCCATTAACAAGCGTCTCAACAGAAACAAATGTCCCAATTTATACGACGGTCTTTACCGATTCAGTCGCAGAACCAGGCAAAGATGGGGATAGTTATTATGCGATGATGAAATGGAATTTAGAGAAAATCTATGAAGGTTTGTCTCAATAAAAATTTAAATTAATTAAAAAATAAAAACCATGAAATACGGCCATTTCATGGTTTTTATTTCGCTAAATAGTAATAGTAAATGACCGGTTTTTTTATGAAGTGAGGCCACTTGCTAAAGCCTGGGTAAATAGAAAGTAAAGTTTTTTGGTTGAATTGATAAAGCCCGTTTGTAAATAAAGGCACCGCGTTTATTTTTTTCAAGAGAGGTTTTTTAAATTCATGTCCCGTTAAAATCAAATCATAATCAGTGAGGTTTTTTATTTCGCCAAGGTAATCGGTTTCATGCATTAGAAGGATTGACCAAGTCGATAGTTTTTTCGGATGATTAAAAACGGGTTGACCGGCAAGGGTATCGTCTAAACCTGTTAGGTGAAGTGAGATATTTTCTTTTGTTTGGTACAAGTCTTGATTTACTAATAAATCAAACTGACTACTTTTTAATATTTCTTTCACAAAGTATTGCCCATTTGCCTGGTAATCGCGGTCACCTAAAACAGCAAACTTGCCCATTGGTGCTGAAAGACGATTTAGTTTATCAATTAAATCACTTGACTGTCGATGGGGCCACTTACTATAATCTTCAAGTAAATCACCAGAAAATAAAATAATATCTGGTTGTTGCTGGATTGTCGATTGAATGATCGGTTTTATTTTTCGAGGCTTTATTTTTTTACCAAAATGTGTATCACTAAAATGCGCAATGACAACGTTTTTCGGGTTGTCGTATAAATCATAAGCTTTCGATATATCTAAAATTTGACTCTTATCTTTTTGAACGAGATAATGGACCTCTTTTGCTTTTTTAGGTTTCAGTAAGAACCAAAAAAAGAAAAGTAGACTTACTCCAAGTATAAGCGGATAAATGAAGTCCGACATGTTTTGGCTCCTTTTTGATTTAATTTTTCTACTTTATTAAGAATAGTAGATTATAGGTAAAAAAGCAATCGAACATCTACTTAAATTTTAAAGAAAAATGTGCTATTGTAGACAAGAGAATAAGGAGGGCAATGTAGAATGATTTTTGATTCACACACACATTTAAATGCCAAACAATTTGAAGGAGAAATCCCTGAAGTCATTCAGCGTGCCAAAGAACAAGGGGTTACTGAAATGGCGGTTGTAGGCTTTGATACCGCGACGATTGACTTGTCGTTAGCGTTAAGTCAAACTTACGATTTTATTTATAGTATTATTGGCTGGCACCCGACAGAAGCAGGCTCTTATACACCCGCAATCGAAAAAAGATTGCAAGAACAATTGACATTACCGAAAGTCGTGGCTTTGGGTGAAATCGGCCTCGATTATTATTGGATGGAAGACCCTAAAGAGGTACAAGAAAAAGTATTTCGTCGTCAAATCGCGATTGCAAAAGAAATGAACTTACCAATTAGTATTCATATGCGTGATGCGATTGAAGACACGTATCGGATTTTAAAAGATTGCAAAGTACATGAAATTGGTGGCATTATGCACAGTTATAGTGGTGATAGTGAATGGGCTAAGCGCTTTTTAGATTTAGGCATGCACCTTTCTTTTAGTGGTGTGGTAACGTTTAAAAAGGCAATCGAAATTCAAGAAGCGGCAAAAATTGTCCCACTCGATCGTCTATTGGTTGAAACAGATGCCCCTTATTTAGCGCCGGTTCCTTATCGTGGCAAGCGTAATGAACCTGGGTACACACGCTACGTTGTTGAAAAAATTGCAGAATTACGTGAAGTTTCTTTTGAAGAACTCGCTCAGCAAACAACTAAAAACGCGCACCAACTCTTTAGGATTTCGTAATGGGCAAACCGATTATTGAAGAGATTATTGTCGTTGAAGGCAAAGACGACACAAAAAGGATTCAAGAAGTAGTAAGTGCGGATACGATTGAAACGATCGGATCGGCCATTAACGAAAATATTTTGCAACAAATTGAACACGCTCAAGAAATTAGAGGGGTGATTGTCTTTACGGATCCAGATTTTTCAGGGGAAAAAATCCGTAAAATTATTATGGAAGCTGTCCCCGAAGTCAAGCACGCCTTTTTACCACGCGCACAAGCCAAAGGAAAAAAGAAAAATCGGAGTTTAGGTGTGGAACATGCAAGTGACGCGGCTATTTTGGAAGCTTTGAACCGCGTCGTTGTGCCGGTTGCTGAAAAGACAACACAACCAACTATTCGTCAAAGTGATTTATTTGCTTTAGGTTTAATGGCTGGAAGTGGGGCAAAAGAATTACGAGAGAAATTAGGCGATGAATTGCGGATTGGTTATACCAATGGCAAGCAGTTGCAAAAACGTTTGGCGATGTTTCAAATTACTTATGAAGAACTCATCGCCGCTTTAAAGAAAGTCGAGGAAAAAGAGTGAACGAAAACCGAGAAATTGCAAATCCGACAAGAACGAAAGAAATTTTAAAAAAACATGGTTTTACTTTTAAGAAGAGTTTAGGTCAAAACTTTTTGACGGAACCGAATATTTTACGTAAAATCGTTGCCACTGCTGATATCACAAAAGAAACCAATGTCATTGAAGTCGGACCAGGGATTGGGGCTTTAACTGAGCACTTAGGTCAAAGCGCGAATCAAGTCTTAGCTTTTGAAATTGATGATCGTTTAATTCCGGTTTTAGCAGATACGTTGTCACCTTACCCTAATATAAAAGTATTGCATCAAGATGTACTAACAGCCGATCTCGCTCAAATTATAAAAACTGAATTTACCCAAGAGTATCCAATAAAGGTTGTCGCTAATTTACCTTATTATATTACGACGCCGATTATGATGCATTTCTTAGAGTCGGGTGTACCGATTGCTGAGATGGTTGTGATGATGCAAAAAGAAGTGGCCGATCGAATTAGTGCAAAACCTGGAACGAAAGCATATGGCTCACTATCGATTGCTGTTCAATACTATATGGAAGCCAAGCTCGCTTTCATCGTACCTAAAACGGTATTTGTCCCTCAGCCAAACGTGGATTCAGCAATTTTAAAATTAACGCGCCGAGAAAAACCAGCTGTTGAGGTAGTGAATGAAAAAGAGTTCTTTAAATTAACCAAGGCTGCTTTCCAATTGCGACGAAAAACATTGTGGAATAATTTGCAAAATTTCTATGGGAAAGACGAAGCAACGAAACGCTGGCTAACCCAGGCATTAGAAGTAGCTAGTATCGAACCTTCACGTCGCGGCGAAACGTTGTCATTAGCTGAATTTGCAGCCTTAAGTAACGCCTTGGAAAATAGCCGTTCTTAAAAAAACAGACCATTTGAATTCGAATGGTCTGTTTTTTCATAACTTATGATAAAAATCATGAAAATTACTAAAATAAAACGAATGTGTCTTGACAGTTAAGCGAGGAACAGCTAAACTAAAGAAAACAAAACGTGTCTTGACACATTTGGAGGAGTAAACATGAGAAATAATTCAGTACGTCAGTTAACAATCGGGGCTTTGTTAATCGCAATGGGAGTCATTATCCCAATGGTTATGCCAAAAATCGTCATTGGTCCAGCATCATTTACTTTAGCAAGTCATGTACCTTTATTAATTGCGATGTTCTTTTCACCAGCGATGGCAGTTGCGGTTGCGCTTGGAACGACTTTTGGTTTTATGATTAATGGCTTGCCATTCATTATTGCTTTAAGAGCATTGTCACATTTAGTATTTGCCATTATCGGTTCTATTTATCTACAAAAAAATCCAGATATTGTTAATAACATCAAGAAGTTCCAACTATTTAATTTCTTGATTGCGTTTATTCATTCAGCGGTAGAATTAGTCGTTGTAGCTGCTTTTATGTTTGGTGGTCAAATGCAAGTACAAGGGAATGCTTTTTACTTCTTATTTGTCTTGATGGGCGTCGGCGGTATTGTTCATAGCATGGTGGATTATAACATTGCTTTCTTTATTGTGCGTGCTTTAAGCAAAGGATTTGAAATTCCCGTTTTCAATAAAGCAAAAGAAACAACAATTTAATAACAAGAAACAAGTAAAACTCGTAAAACGATCGGATTTTGCGAGTTTTTTTCATAAAATTGGGGATGTAACTAGAGAAAAAAAGGCAAAAGATTGCTTCGCTTGTTTTTTTATGCTATATTCTCGTCATGGGTAGCTCGTCTATCTAAATAAAAACCAGAGTAGAAAATAAAGCGTTAAGTGCAAAAAGATGGGATGTTGCTTTTTGACGAAGGGCCTTTTGGTCTGCGGTTTTATTTTCGCATTCGCTGCATATTTTATGTAGCAACTCTATTAAGGAGATGCTTCGAATGAAACAAAAAATGAGTGCTTATATGATAAGCATGATGGGGATTTTGGTAGCCTTAATGGTTATCTTATCTCGGATTTTAGGTTTTGAGTGGCAGTTTATCAAGATATCTTTTGATTTTGTGCCAAAAATGGTGATGGCGATGATGTTTGGTCCGTTTTGGACAGGCGTTGGAGCGGTCATTGCTGATTTACTAGGCATGTCATTGTTCGCTAGGGCTGCTTTTTTCCCAGGGTTTACATTGAATGCTTTTATCGGTGGTTTAATCTACGGTTATTTCTTCTATAAAAAAGAAGTGACTTGGAAAAATGCCATTTTGTGTACAATTGCCAATACCGTCATAATTGGTTTTATTTTAACACCAATTTGGTTAGCGATTATGTATAATGTTCCCTTAACGAGTTGGATTATTTGGGGTCCGCGTTTATTGAAGGCGCTGATTATGTTGCCGGTTCAAAGTGCACTCACTTATGTTGTTGGCCGGGTCATCCCTGTAAAACAATTAATGAAACGCAGTCGTTATTCGTTTTAAGTCAAGTAGATAGTTGCATTTTCACTCCTTTCAAGGTACGCTAAAAGCGGGCCAGAAAGGAGTTTTTTAATGAAAAAAACATTATTTGTATGTTTCCTTAGCTTGCTATTTTCTCTGAGCGCTTGCGTCAAGTCAGGTGAAACAACCAACTCAAGTTCGTTTACCGAAAGTTCAACAACGCATTCATCGAGTCAAACGTCCACAACCAAATCGTCAGTCGTCGAGAGTACGCAAACAGAAACCGACTGGATTCAAGAAAAGATCACCACGATGACGTTAGCTGAAAAAGTCGGTCAATTATTTTTAGCTCGTTTTCCTGGAGAGCAAGCGTTAAATGATAGTCAGACGTATAATTTAGGTGGTTTTATCCTTTTTGGGACGGATGTAGTCAATGAGAACAAAGACAGTTTAATTGAAAAAATCCAAAACTTACAAGCCGAGCAAAAAATTCCCTTATTTTTTGCTTCTGATGAAGAAGGTGGAACCGTGACTCGGATAAGTATGAATCCGAATTTGGTAGAAGCACGATTTCTTTCACCACAAGCGATTTATCAAGAACAAGGTTGGGAAGGAATTGCCCAAGACACACAGGAAAAGGCGGCTATTTTAGCTGATTTAGGGTTTCAATTTGGCATGTTTCCAGTGGCTGATGTGGCAACGAATCCACAAGCGTTTATTTATGAGCGCACAATCGGTTTAGACGTAATAGGGACAAATACCTTTGTTAAAACAGTTGTTAAGAGCTTGAAAGAAACAGGCGTTGCTTCAACGTTAAAGCACTTTCCAGGATATGGGGACAATCTCGATTCACATGTTGAAATAGTCACAGATACGCGTTCGTTGACCGAACTAGAAGAAGACGCGCTACCTCCTTTTCAAGCGGGGATTGAGGCGGGGGCAGATAGTATTTTAGTATCGCATAATATCATTACTAGTTTAGATGCGACACAACCGGCTTCGATTTCGCCAACCGTTATTCAGTTCTTGCGTGAGGAATTACAATTTGAGGGCGTCATCATGACGGATGATTTAGACATGGCAGGGATGACCGACTTCACTAGCCAAGAAGCGGCCGCTTTAAGCGCGTTAAAAGCGGGGAATGATTTGGTTTTAAGCTCCCATTATGCCAGTCAAATTCCAGTAATTATTCAAGCAGTGGAACAAAATGATTATCCAGAAATAGATCTGAATCAAGCGGTCTATCGCGTCTTAAAATTAAAAGCGGAACTCGGATTATTAAAAGAGTAAATCCGTTCAAAAAAAACTCGAAAAATTAGTTACAATCAGCTATCGGTTAGGACGGTTATATTTCAGAATCCTAATCGATAGCAAGTGAATGTCGCTATTTTTCGAGTTTTTTTGATTGGTCACTCTTCAAATTGTGCATGGTAAAGTGTTGCATAAGCCCCATTTTGAGCTAATAATGCTGCGTGTGTTCCTTGTTCGATAATTTTTCCTTGATCCATTACAAGAATTTTATCGGCGGATTCAATCGTGGATAAGCGATGGGCAATGACAAAGCTCGTTTTTCCTTGCATCAAAGCTAAGAAAGCACTTTGGATTTTTCGTTCAGTTAGTGGATCGACGGAGCTGGTTGCTTCATCCAAAATGAGCATTGGTGGATTAGCAATCATCGTACGAGTAATCGTTAGGAGTTGTCGTTGTCCTTCTGAAAGTTTCACACCATAGTGCCCGATTGGCGTGTCTAATTTTTTGGGTAAATCCATCACGTATTCGAGCATGTCTGTTTTCTTTAATGCCGCATAGATTTCTTCATCACTGGTTTGTTCTTTGCCGTAAGTTAAGTTTTCTCGCAAAGTCGCATCAAAAAGCCAAGTATCTTGTAAAACCATCCCAAAACATTGCCGTAATTGGCCTCGTGGAATTTGTTGAATATTGCGTCCATCTAAAGTAATCATTCCTTTTTGGACTTCATAAAAACGCATCAGCAAATTAACTAAAGTTGATTTGCCAGCACCCGTTTTTCCAACAATGGCGATAGTTTCACCGGCTGTTGCGCTGAAATCAAAGTCAGTAATTAATGGTTGATTTGGAGAATAAGCAAAATCAACATCCGTAAAAGTAATATCGCCTCGCACTTTTGGTAAGTCGATCGCTTGTTCTTTTTTTTCTATTTCTTGATCGAGTAATTCAAAACCTCGCGCAAGACCAGCGAATGCCCCTTGAATTTGAGTCATTAAACCAGACAATTCGATAAAAGGTTTTGAAAACTGTGTGGCATAAATTGTAAAACTGGCAATCACACCAATTGTTACGGTCGATGAGCCGATAAATATTAACCAGGCACCGACAAAGCCCACTGCAACATAAGCTAAATGGTCCACAAAGCGAGAAGCAGGGTTGGTTAAAGAAGAAGAAAATTGCGCACGTTGGCCTTTTTTATAGAGTTCTTGATTGATTTTTGTAAATGTTTGTTGATTCTTTTTTTCTTGGCGAAAAGCAATTGAGAGCTCCTGGTTATTTATTCGTTCGTTAATAAAACTAGTCATTTCACCAATGATTTTTTGTTGATCGGTAAAGTCCTGTTGCGAGCGTTTTGCAACAAAATAACTAACCATAAAAATAAAAGGAGTGGAGAATAAAACAACAATGGTTAAAGTAAAACTTAGACGTAGCATCAATACGAGGGCGATGAAAATAATCGTCATACCCGCAAACAATTGTTGATAGACTGCCGCAATTGCTGTAGCAACTAAATCCAAATCATTCGTAAAGCGACTCATTAAACTGCCATGAGGTGTTTGATCATAAGTTTGAATCGGTAGCTGATTTAAATGTGCGAAGCTGTCTTTTCGAAGTTGATTGACACTTTTGTATGCGACTTGATTTCCCAACTGTAAAATTAACCATTGACTAACAGTTGTTAAGAGTAAAACAAGAACGAATTGTACTAGTATTTGGGCCAATTTAGCAAAATCAACTTGATTTTGCCCGACGAGTTGATCGATTCCACGGCCAATTAAATAAGTTAAATAAACGGAAAAACCACCCGTTATGATACCGCAAATGAGTGCAAAAGTATTTAATTTACGGTAAGCCATTACATAAGGCATAAAACGTTTGAGTATTTGCCAATCAATTTGATTTTTATGCATTTGATTCACCTTCTTCTTGTGCATGGACAATTTCTTGATAATAAGGCACTTGCTGGAGCAAATCTAAATGTGAGCCTAAGCCTACTACCCGCCCTTTTTCTAAAACTAAAATTTGATCAGCCTCTTGAATAGACGAAACCCGCTGAGAAATGAGTAAAACGGTCGCAGGAATCTTTCTTAAGTTTTGACGCAAAAGCCAGTCTGTTTGGTAATCAAGAGCACTCAGCGAATCGTCCAAAACTAAAATTTTAGGTTGGGCAATCAAAGCACGGGCAATCGCCAACCGTTGAATTTGTCCGCCAGAAAAGTTTTTCCCGCCTTCAACAATCAAAGTATCCAACTGGTCCGGTAGAAGACGCACAAATTCGGCACCTTGAGCAAGTTCAAGTGCTTGCCAGCAGTCAGCGTCGGTTGCCGTTTCTTTCCCCCATTGTAGATTTTCACGAATGGTTCCGCGGATCAACACGGATTTTTGTGGTACAAAAGCAATTTGCCGACGTAAATAATCTAACGGCCAATCTTTGATGTTTATCCCATCCACTAATATTTCACCTGTATCGATGTCATAAAAACGTGGAATCAATTGCGTAAGGGTTGATTTACCAGAACCGGTAGGACCAGTTATTCCCAAAAAAGCGCCTGCTGGAATTTGAAAACTAACTTTTCGAAGGGCGCGTCCGTGTTCAGGTGAGTAACGAAAATCGACCTGATTAAAAATAATTTCACCACGAACTTGCCGAGGCATGGTCGGTTCGTCTTTTTCGCTTAAAGAAATTGGTAAATCAAAGACTTCGTTGATTCGCTTGGCAGAAGCTTCTGCACGAGTAAAAATAATGACTAAGTTTGAAACAACAATTAAAGCTAAGAGCATTTGATTCATATAATTAACCAAAGCTAAGACTTCCCCTTGTTGCAAATGACCAAGCTCAACTTTAAAACCACCAATCATAAAAATGCCAATAATGCCTAAATTTAACACCAATGTTGTCAGAGGTGATAAAATGATCGATAATTTTGTGACTTTTAAATAAGTTTCATTTAATGCATCGCTTTGTTGTTGAAATTTATCGACTTCACGCTCTTGGCGATTAAAGGCCCGAATAATTCGTACGCCACTTAAATTTTGAGCCACCAATTGATTTAAGCGATCGAGTTGTTGCTGAACGAGTCGAAATAATGGCACCGAAAAGCGAATTAGTAAAAATAAAAGTAAAGAAAAAATTGGAAGAATAGCTAAGAAAATCAAGCCGATTTGCCAATCAATATAAAAAGCCATGATCAAAGCCCCGATACTTAAAAAGGGCGCTCGTACGACTAGACGAATGACCATTGCTAGGGCCAATTGCATTTGATTAATGTCATTTGTTAAACGAGTGATTAAAGTATTGCTACCAAAGTAATTCAATTCACGGTGCGATAAGCGGTTAATTTTTTCCATTAGCTGATTTCTAAGTTCCGTACCAAAACCTTGGGAGGCAATCGAAGAAAAATATTGACAGGTTATAGCAAACAATAAGCCAGTAATCGATGCGAGTATCATCCAAAAAGTCATTTGCCAAATAACGGTCCAATTCTGTTGTTGGATGCCTTGATCCACTAAACGAGCCATCAATAATGGTAAGAACAATTCAAAAACAGCTTCCAAAAATTTGAAAGTTGGACCTAATATAATTTCTTTACGATAATTTTTCGCATAAGGAAATAAACGTAACATCTCACTTCTCCTTTATTTATAAAAATATTTTCACTTTATCTGTCTATTCATTAAAACTATCTACTATCATAGCATAGCTTAAAAAAAGATTTAAGGAGAAAATGAAGGAACATTACAATTATGTGACGAAAAATAACAATAAATAAAAGGCTTTCAATGGCGGTTTCAATTAGAATAGTGTCGAAATGTCACTTCATTCTACTATTTATCTGTTTATTTGTAACAATCTGTAAAAGAACTGTTACAAAGCATTTAGTTATTTTTCGTATAATATTTAAGAATTCGTCAAGAGAGGAAACGGTTAAACCTTTATGCATAGAAAAAAATGGATTGTACTAAGTTTAGTTTTTATTCAAATGTTGGCACCAGTTTCTATTTCAGCCGATACATTAGAGTCGCTTAATCAAAAAGAAGTGACCTTGCAACAGCAAAGCCAAGCGATTAGTTCGCAAGTTCAAGCTGCGTTAGAAGAGGTAAATCAAACTTATCGAGCAGTCGAAGCGCTAAAAAATGATGTCGCCCAAAATGAAGCGTTAATTGCAAGCACGCAAGCAGAGATTGTCGAAACCAATGAGACAATCAAAAAGCGAAAAGAGATTGCAGCAAAACGTTTAAGAAATCTCCAAGTAAGTAGTATAGGCGAGAACAAACTCTTTTATTTATTACAAACTTCTAACTTACAAGAATTAGTTAGTGGTCTTTATGCAATGAGTGTGATGCAAAATGCTGAAAAAGAAACCGTTCAAACTTTGGAAGAAGCAACCTTGAAGCTTGAAGAGTTAGAAAGAACAGCGCAAGTTGCCCAAGCAGAACTAGTCAATGATCAACAAACACTGCAAATAAAGGCAGATGCTTTGGATGATCAAGTCGCAGCATTAAAAGTACAGCTGGCAGGAAACCAAGCCGCTTTAGCAGAAATTGCTCAAAGTAAAGAAGTTGAAACGGCTCGTTTAGCAGCAGAAAAAGAACGTCAGAAGTTGGCTGAAGAAGAAGCGAAAAAGGCAGCGGAAAAAGCCGCCAAAGAAGCTGAAAAACAACCAGCAACACAAGAACAAGTGACTACGCCGCAACCTGAAGTTAGTCAACCAGAAACAAGCCCTTCTACGCCACCCGTGGTAGAAACTCCTGCGCCGTCAACAGGAAAAACGTTGTATGTCCAAGCGACTGCGTACTCTTATAAAGAAGTCGGTTCAAGTTTTTATACCGCTTTGGGCGTTGATTTACGTCAAAACTCACAAGTAATCGCTGTTGACCCAAGTGTTATTCCATTAGGTTCTGTTGTAGAAGTCGAAGGATATGGTATTGCTCTAGCAGCAGATACTGGTGGGGCAATTAAAGGGAATATTATTGATGTTCACTTAAATAGTGTCGATGCTTGCAAACAATGGGGCCGAAAGTTCAATGTGAAAGTGACAATTTTAGAATAATAAAGTAAAAAACATCCGTTAGCGTTTAACGGATGTTTTTTGTTATAAAAAAATATTTAGTAAATAACAGGTTATTTACTTTTGATTTACTAAATGTTCATTATAATGAAAGAGAGTCAATATCTTTTTAGTTTAAGAATGAGGAGAAAATAAATGAGACAAATCAAACCATGGGAACAACTCGAACAATTAGGAGAAAACCGCTTAGAACAAACAACGACGTTCTTTCGTTATGAAAAGGAAACTTTGGCTTTCGCGATGGATGAAACAAATCAAATCGGCTATCAATCATTAAATGGCGATTGGCATTTTAGTTATTATGATTATCCTGAAGCCGTGGCGAAAGATTTAACGGCCTTAACGAAATAATTACAAGCAAGCCCGCTAATTCCAGTATCGTCTTGTTGGCAATTAGAAGGGTATGACCAGATGCATTATACCGATGTCCTGTACCCGTTTCCGATTAATCCGCCTTTTGTACCGACAGAAAATCCAATCGACGTCTACTATCGGACTTTTGACTATCAAGTGAATGACCGCGTGCCCCGTTTGTTATTTGAAGGTGTCTCTTCTTACTTTGAGTGTTATTTAAATGGTAAATTTGTCGGTTCGAACATTGGCAGTCGGATGGAAACGACCTTTGATGTCTCCCAATTTATCCAAGCAGGTGAAAATGAACTCATCGTAAAAGTGGTCAAATGGTCATCAGGGACCTATTTAGAAGATCAAGACATGTGGTGGTTGTCGGGGATTTTCCGGAATGTCTCACTCTATGAGGTTGCAGCAAAAGAAGTCGCGGATATCCGCCTCCAAACTTTGCCAGATACAACATACGAAAATTTCGAATTAGTGATTACCGTAGAAAATCCCCACCAGTTGCCAATTACCGGCTATTACCTAGATGGCGAGCAAAAATTTCATTGGCGAATTTTAAAGAAGAGGGTGAGGGGCTTAGTCAAAGCACGACTTTCGTTGAAAAACCGCGAACTTGGAATGCGGAAACGCCTCATTTATACCCATTGATGTTACAAGTCGATGAACAATTTATTCCGTTTAAAGTTGGTTTTCGCCACGTTGAAATCAAAAACAATCAACTACTCGTTAACGGTCAAAAAAATCTTTATTAACGGCGTAAATCGTCACGATTTTATGCCAAAAGCCGGGATTGCCGTGACCAAAGAAGTCATGGAAGAAGATATTCGCTTAATGAAACAACACAATATCAATGCGGTACGGACCGCGCATTAACCAAGTCAACGTGTCATTTATGATTTATGTGACCAGTATGGGTTGTACGTGATTGATGAAGCGGACCTAGAGTGTCATGTGAAGCGGAGTTAGAAGACGTCTATTATTTGGCGCTGAGGGTTGCTTTAGAAAAATATCTAACCGCGGAAGGTTATCAATTAAAAGTGGTTCATCCTAGCACGGCCAAAGAAGAAATCAAAGAATTAAAAGCCTTATTTTGTATAGGGCCTATGGGAACACCGTCATTAAATTGGTTAGAAACGCTCAAGCAGCCGGTTATTTTCCTTGATTCATCGCCTTGTCCGGATCGTTATAGCGCGGTCGTTATGGATATTGCTTTATGAACGAAATTAGCTATTCAGCACTTATTAACGCTTGGTCATCAAAAAATTGGTTTTGTCGGGGGGGGGATAACGACGAAATTACGGATGAACGATTCGAAATATTTACGCAAGTCTTAAAAAAGCAAGGTCTATACCAAGAGGCGTTTGTCGGTATTGGTCAGTATACTTCGCAAGATGGCTATCGTTTGTTTAAAGAAATAAGGTCTCAAAAAAATTGCCCTAGCGCCGCTTTTATCGGCAATGATTCAATGGCGGTCGGTTGCTACAAAGCTGCTCATGAACTAGAGTTAACCATTCCTGATGAAGTCAGCGTGATTAGTTTTAATGACTTGGATTTTTGAGAATTTCTAATTCCTTCACTCACAACGATTCATTTACCGATTGATACGTTAGTAAAAATTGCCATCCATGTCTTAGGCGAGACATGGAAGAAAAACCTAGAACTACCCATTAAAATCACTTTACCCCCACAGCTAGTCGTGAGACAAAGTACAAAAGCAAAAACCCTTGAAGCTTAAAAAACTTCAAGGGTTAAGTTATTTTACTGGTAAATCCATTGTTTGTACTAAAATATTCGCCAATACAACTAAGGTATTCATCCCAACGTGAGTGATGATTGAAGTCCAAATGCTCCCTGTGATCACATACTGTAAACTAAAAAAAGCACCAAGCGAACTGTAAAGTAGTAAATGCCCATCTTGGTGAATGAGAGCAAAAAGCAGCGAGCTGATTACTACACCAATCCAAACATTTGTTTTTCGAGTAACCGCACCTAAAATCGCCCGACGAAACACCAACTCTTCCATAATCGGCCCACCAATTGCTACTGCTAACATCACCAGTGGTTGCTGCATGACTAACGCTAGAATTTCATTTGTATTTTCAGATTCTAGACTACCACCAAAGAAAATTTCAATGTTCATCGCGACGTTTTGTAGTATGATGGCTAGAAATATTCCGACGAGTCCTAAAATCCAAATACGACCTTTCGCCATTTTTTCTTCCTCGAAAGGGAGTAAGGTAGTTTGGTTTTGGTATAACCGAATGAGTGCAAACGCGCCAACAATGTAACTTACGGTTAAAATCATCAAACTTTGCTGTAAAGTAAAAGCAAAAGAAGGCGCGATAAAAGCAATAAAATAAATGAATAACGTCAAGAAAGTATATTTTTTATAAGACATAAAGTCCTCCTAGGTGATTGTTCTTTCTTTAATTATAACAAAATTTTGTGATGCAACCAACGAAACTTTGAATATTTAGTTAAAAGACTTGCCAAAAGAAGAAAAAATGAGTAATATAAAACATGTGAGTTAGCACTTGAATGGTTTGAGTGCTAATTTAAAAAATCTTAAATTTATTGGAGGGATTCATTGTGTTGAGACCATTAGGTGATCGTGTACTTATCGAAGTAACACAAGAAGAAGAAAAAACAATCGGTGGGTTAGTCTTAGCCTCTGCTGCGAAAGAAAAACCACAAACGGGTACCGTTGTTGCGGTCGGTGAAGGTCGCTTATTAGACAATGGCGAAGTCGCACCAGTTCCTGTAAAAGTTGGCGAAACGGTTCTTTTTGAAAAGTATGCTGGCTCAGAAGTAAAATATGAAGGCAAAGAATACATGATTTTTGCAGTAAAAGATATTATTGCAATCGTTGAATAAAAAATAAATACTGAGGTGGAAGAAAATGGCAAAAGAGATTAAATTTGCAGAAGACGCACGTGGCGCAATGTTGCGTGGGGTTGATAAATTAGCCGATACGGTTAAAGTAACTTTAGGTCCAAAAGGTCGTAACGTTGTTTTAGAAAAATCATTTGGTTCACCACTTATTACAAACGACGGTGTAACCATCGCTAAAGAAATCGAATTAGAAGATCATTTTGAAAACATGGGCGCTAAATTAGTTTCTGAAGTAGCTTCCAAAACAAATGATATCGCTGGAGATGGAACAACAACGGCAACCGTTTTAACCCAAGCTATTGTCCGCGAAGGGATGAAAAACGTAACAGCAGGCGCAAACCCATTAGGGATTCGTCGTGGGATCGAACTAGCAACAAAAACAGCGGTTGAAGAATTACACGCAATCTCAATCAAAGTTGATTCAAAAGAAGCGATCGCGCAAGTCGGAGCGGTTTCTTCTGGTAGCG
The DNA here is from genome assembly GCF_016909125.1 of Enterococcus lemanii. Taxonomy (GTDB): domain Bacteria; phylum Bacillota; class Bacilli; order Lactobacillales; family Enterococcaceae; genus Enterococcus_I; species Enterococcus_I lemanii. Next base: position 26,779 of record NZ_JAFBFD010000015.1, read on the forward strand.
AACAAGTTGGTCAATATATTGCCGATGCGATGGAAAAAGTTGGCAACGACGGCGTGATTACGATTGAAGAATCAAAAGGAATCGAAACAGAATTAGATGTCGTCGAAGGAATGCAATTTGACCGTGGTTACTTATCACAATACATGGTAACCAACAACGACAAAATGGAAGCAGAACTTGAAAATCCATACATCTTAATTACCGATAAAAAGATTTCAAATATTCAAGACATTTTACCTTTATTAGAACAAATTTTACAAGCTTCAAAACCACTATTAATCATTGCCGATGATGTGGATGGGGAAGCTTTACCAACACTTGTTTTAAATAAAATCCGTGGCACATTCAACGTTGTCGCAGTCAAAGCACCTGGTTTTGGCGATCGTCGTAAAGCGATGTTAGAAGACATTGCAATCTTAACGGGCGGTACTGTGATTACAGAAGATTTAGGTTTAGAATTAAAAGACGCAACGATCGATATGTTAGGTCAAGCAAGCAAAGTGGTTGTTGATAAAGACAACACAACGATTGTCGAAGGCGCAGGCCAAAGTGAAGCAATCCAAGCGCGCGTTTTATTAATTAAAAACCAAATCGGTGAAACAACTTCTGATTTTGACCGCGAAAAATTACAAGAACGTCTAGCGAAATTAGCTGGTGGTGTTGCAGTTATTAAAGTAGGTGCACCAACCGAAACCGAATTAAAAGAATTGAAATTACGTATTGAAGACGCCTTAAATGCGACTCGTGCAGCCGTAGAAGAAGGCATGGTATCTGGTGGGGGAACAGCCCTTGTTAATGTCATGAATAAAGTCGCTGAAATCGAAGCGGAAGGCGACGTCGCAACTGGTGTGAAAATTGTTTTACGTGCTTTAGAAGAACCCGTTCGTCAAATCGCTGAAAACGCGGGTTACGAAGGTTCTGTTATCGTAGACCAATTAAAACGCGCTGAATTAGGAACAGGCTTTAACGCAGCGAACGGTGAATGGGTCAACATGGTATCTGCCGGTATCGTAGACCCAACAAAAGTAACTCGTTCAGCGTTACAAAATGCCGCATCCATTTCGGCTTTATTATTAACAACTGAAGCAGTGATTGCTGACAAACCAGAACCAGCAGCACCAGCAATGCCGCCAATGGATCCGTCAATGATGGGCGGTATGATGTAAGAATGAATGAAGAACCTTGTTAAATCAAGGTTCTTTTCTTTTTTATAGTTCTTTTTCGTCTGAAAGGGGCATAAAAGAAGCATAACTTTTTAATTCGTTTAATTTTGTCAGAAGTTGTTCCTTCATGTTCGAAGTTACGTGGTTATAAATTTCCAAGCGCTGCATTCTGGCTAGCGATTCTAACGCGGGCGGACAAGTGTCAACTCCTGCACCTGCACCAACTAAACAGCCAGTTGATGAAATCGCAAAAGAAGTTATTGCAAGCAAGTGGTCATCTGGACAAGATCGTATCAATAAATTAACGAACGCCGGTTATAATGCGCAAGAGATGCAAAACTGTGTGAACGCCATTTTAGGCGCACCAGTGGCACCGACTAAACCAGCGTTAAAACCAATTGGTACGATTGCAGAAGAAGTGATTAACGGCGAGGGCAATGGCAAGGATCGCTTTAATCGTCTAACTAAAGCAGGTTATGATGCAAATGCAGTACAAAAATTAGTCAATGCTTTTAAATAAAATAATATGTAAATTAACCGTGTTTTGTTTATAAAACAAGCCACACCGTCCTCGTAGGCGTGGCTTGTTTAAATTTTATTAAGCATTGAATATTTTCATTTTGCATAATTGACGAAAGTTAGAAATCATGCTATTTTAAGTATGAAGAGTCGCTCTCTTCCGCTCGAAGTCCAGTCTTCGTGTCGTCTCTGTAGTATAGACTTTTATGAGTCAAAGTGGGAATGAGTGCACCCACGATCCCCTGCGGGTGGGTAACCTAGCGTTGGTCTGCATGGGACGGTAGCCATGCTTTGCACTCTTTTTTTTTGTCTAAAAATAGGATTGGAGAATATGATGAAAATAGATTTAAATAAAATTTATAATCAGTATTTATCCAATTTTGACGGGCATACAGCTATAATTACTACATTATTCAAGCCATTAGATTGTTTTTACATAAAATTTGATATTCTTCAATTACCACATTTGTTAGGACTACACAAAATTTATACCTATCCACCGAAGAAAATTTGTGCAAACCTCAATGAATCCATCATTACATATGAAAAAATTCAACATCATCAAAATTTTGGTCAAATTAAAGATAGAATTCAATACTTCTATTTCATCCTAGATATTTTTCTGGAAGGGTATAATGATTCTGTTATTTATGTCTCTGATAAAGATAGAGATGGATCGTCAATGAAACTAGATATTGCATTTGCTCATCCTCATAAAAATAAAGTTCTTACTTTAGGATTAAGAGAAACTGAGCACTCTGTTTATTGTCCAGTAACTTTCTATGTGAGAAAAAATCGTCCTAATGAAAGACCGTTTAGTAATTCTAAACGAGCAAAAATTCTTACTTTAGATATGATTTGACTTATGCTATAACTAAATCCCTACTCTCACTCGGATAGGGGGGTGTGTTATTTATCAACACTTTAGTAGTGGTTTGTAGTAGTTACTATATACGAAGAATGATGAGTGGCATGATGTAATTTAAGATTTAGTAAAACAAATCTTGATAATAAAAGAAACCACATGAGATTTTTATTCTCATGTGGTTTTTTGATATGAAATAGGTCAGTTACCCTGTAATCCTAATACATACATAAAGAATAAATCTACAACGACAACGCTCAAGTAAATAGTACCGATACTATCACCAAATAGTTTATAAAAAGCAATACTTCCTACTCCGTATACAAAAATTTCTAACACAAATTTATTAACACCTGATAGCACATTCGGTGATTTAGGTGCTCCGTAACGAGCCCACAGTAAAACAATCACTATGCTTAAAAAAAAAGAAACGATTTTTGATTGGATAGACCTATTGATAAATACGCCACTAAATATGCCTAAAACTGTTACAATTTCTAGAAGAAATCGAACAGCTAATACAATTGTTGTCATCGAACACCTCACATACTATCAATCCTTGTTGCCATTCACTATCATCAAATTCTTGCCATTTTTCTACCTTTTTTTATAAGTAGCATTGTCTATCTAATTTACAGCTAAATAAATTCTAAACCTTGGTCAGTTCATGAGGAGTGTATCGTAAATAAAGCAAGCCTTGTCCGTAATAAAGGGGACACTTTATTTCAATGGAATCAAAATAAACAAAGTTAAAAGAGTACTTGTTGTCAATGGATTTACTTCTGTGCCGTCAAATACCCATCTTTCATCACTAACACTCGGTCACAAAATTCTGTCATGCGTAAATCGTGTGTGACCATAATGGTTGCTTTATTTTTTTGTTTCGTTTCTTGGGCTAAAATTTTGACCACTTCAAAGGCTTTTTCAGTATCTAAGCTTGCGGTGGGCTCATCGGCTAAAATAATTGATGGGTTGTGGTAAAGTGCGCGAGCGATGGCGACGCGTTGCCGCTCGCCGCCAGATAAGTCTTCGGGGTACTTATTGATAAGTTTTTCAATCCCTAATTCTTTAAATAAACTAAAATCAGAATGTTTTTCTTTTCGAATTTTATCGACAAGTACCAGTTGATTTTGAACGGTTAAGAAAGGAATTAGATTGGATGCTTGTAAAATAAAGCCAATTTCTTGAAAACGAATTTTAGCGCGTTCTTTTTCATTTTTGTCACTAAAAGGTTTGCCGTTAATCAGCACTTGTCCTTCGCTTGGAGCTTGGAGACCACCTGCAATGGTTAAAAAGGTGCTTTTACCTGACCCAGATGGTCCAATCACAGCGATAAATTCACCTTGATGGACAGCTAAATTTGTTTCTTTTAAAGCTTCGATCGTGTTACTTCCATCTTGGAAGCTTTTTTTGACTTGTTTTAATTCAATCGCTTTCATAGCGTCCTCCTATCCAATGGCCTTTAAGGGATCAATTTTTACGACAGCGCGAACCGAAGAAAAGGCTCCTAATAAAGCAAAGACAATCATTATCAAACCAATAGTGCTAAGATAGAGAAAATTCATTTCAAAAGGAACTTTCACAGGTAATAAAAACGAGGTCGCAATGGTTGCAACGAGCCCGCCACCGACACCTAAGAGAGATAAGATAAATGTTTGAGCAAGGACAGAAGAAGCGATGTAGCGACTAGCAACACCTTGCGCTTTCATCACGCCAAAAATTTCGATTTTTTGCATGGTTAAGACGTAAATAAAAATACCAATCACAATAGCGGCGATAACGATTAAAAAGCCAATCATAAAGCTAAAAGTTAAGACTTGCGCGTTATAGCCAGGTAATTTCTGGATGAATTGCTTGATAGAAATCTTTACTAAGCCATCGGGAATTTTATCTACCGCTCCACGAGTCACAATGCCGTTGATACGCGCTTCAGGTGAATCATCTTCTTTTTCAAAACGGATTTTTTGATAAGCACCAATCGAAGTATATAAAACAGGTGCCACGTTGAATTTTGCTCGATTGGTAAAACCGACAATCGTTAGTTCGGTATCGTTACCAGACAATGTTAAAGTGTCGCCCAATTTTAAGCCGTACTGTGTTTGGAGGCTGTTATCGGCCACGGCTTCTTGTGTATTTGTAAACATCTTTCCTTCGATAATGTCAGGTGCTAAAAATTGTTCAGGTTCAATCCCGAAAATCGTGGTTGTGATTGTTTCTCCACCGTCTTTGTGCGAAATAACGGCTGGAGTTTGAGCTAAAAGTGCTTTTTGCTCTGCTTGGACTTCGGTGTAGAATTTTTTTGGAATCATTGACATACTCAAGTTTTGATTGGCTTCTTCTGCAACTAAAATATGGTCAGCTTGCCATTTATCAATGGCGCTACGATTGTCTTGTGCCAGACCGTAAGCTAAACCAGTTAAAAAAAAGACTAAATAAGCAATTAAAAATAGAACACCAATTACTAAAAAATAGCGTAACTTGGCATGTTTGATTTCATTGATTGCTAAAAACATGGACTCACCCCTTCGAACCTATCTTTTGATAAGTGATTGGAATGAATATAGCACGTTTGTTGCACTTTAAGCAAAGATTTAAATTTAAGAAAATGTCGAAGTGGGAATTTTTTGATTAAAATAAACGGGAATCATGAAAAAAAGAAAGTCACACCAGATTTAAGGAGTGACTTTCTTTTTTAACTAATCAACTAAATGCACTAACGTATATTTCTTTTTCCCTTTACGGACAATAATGAATTTTTCATCAAAAGAATTTTCTAGCGTGATTTCTGCTTCTAAATCAGCCACGCGTTCACCATTAATTGAAATGGCGCCATTTTTCACGTCTTCACGTGCTTGGCGTTTTGAGGGTTCGATTTTTGCATCAACTAACCAATCCACAATGTTTTGCGTTTCTTTTGGCATCGTTGCGCTTGGCATGTTTTTGAACCCTTCCGCAATTTGGCTTGTCGTCAGTTGTTTGACATCGCCTGAGAAAAGGGCAGCGGTAATGGTCAAAGCATCTTGCAACGCTTCTTCCCCATGGACGAATTTAGTCATTTCGCTGGCTAAGGCTTTCTGCGCTTCACGTTTGTGTGGTTCGGTTTCAACTTTTTGGGCATATGCTGCAATTTCTTCTTGGGTTAAGAACGTGAAGAATTTCAAGTATTTGATGACATCACGATCATCTTGGTTTACCCAAAATTGGTAAAATTCGTAAGGTGATGTTTTTTCTGGATCTAACCAAACCGCGCCACCTGCTGTTTTACCAAATTTTGTTCCATCTGCTTTTAACATTAAGGGGATGGTTAAACCAAATGCTTTGGCTTCGGCGCCTTCTTTTTTACGAATGAGGTCAAGACCAGCTGTAATGTTGCCCCATTGATCGGCACCACCGATTTGTAGACGGACATTGTGTTCACGGAATAAGTGTAAAAAGTCCATTGATTGTAAAATTTGGTAAGTGAATTCGGTGAAAGAAATTCCTGTTTCTAAACGACTAGAAACAATATCTTTGGCTAACATCGTATTAATATTGAAGTTTTTACCATAGTCACGTAAGAAATCAAGCAACGTTAAATCTTTCGTCCAGTCGTAGTTATTGACCATACTTAAATTATGAATACTCGCTTCATCAAAGAATAATTTTTTCATTTGAGCGGTTAAACGATCTACGTTATGTTGCACTTGTTCCATTGATTGCAGTTGACGTTCAGAAGTTCGCCCACTTGGATCGCCAATTGTACCTGTGGCGCCTCCAATTAAAATATAAGGGTGATGCCCTAAAAGTTGGAATCTTTTTAGCATCATAAATGGAATCAAATGCCCAATATGCATACTGTCACCAGTTGGGTCAACCCCGCAATATAAAGAGATTTGATTGTTTTCGACGTATTCTCTTAAACCTTCCGCATCGGTTTGTTGGTTAATGGCGTCACGCCACATTAATTCATCAATAATGTTTGTTGACATTGAGTTCATCCTTTCCTTGATAAAAATAAAAAAGTCCCTGCAGATTTTTTCTGCAGGGACGAAATTGACATGTTTTCCGTGGTACCACCCAGTTTGTGTAAACAATATGTTTACACCACTTAATCATCTGTTATCGCTGATGAAACGCTTGGTTGTCCTAGATTGAGTGTAATTCATCGCGTTATTTGTGCTAAATTCCATCAACCTTTAGCTTTCTATCAACAGGGATAAGCGACTACTGCGTTCAATAACCAAAAAATATTGATTTAAAAAACATCATAAAGTATCCAGCAAAGCTTGTCAAGCACCTTTCCAATGGTTCATTAAAAAATGATTTCGGTTTCATAAGAAAAGAAATAAAATCTTGTCGCTTTTCTTAAGCCTTTATGTGTGTATCTGGTCAAACTTTGCTATAATAGAGGGGTAGATTAAAAAAGAGGGGTTTTTTTAATGGATAAATTATATAGTGATGACAGTTTAACATTACACACGGATTTGTACCAAATTAATATGATGTATACTTATTGGTCTTTAGGTCGTGCGGAGTTGCATTCGGTCTTTGAATGTTATTTTCGTGAGATGCCTTTTCAAAATGGGTATGCTATTTTTGCAGGTCTTGAGCGTTTAGTAAAATACTTAGAAGAATTGACTTTCACGGAGTCTGATATTGCTTATTTGCGTGACTTAGGTGAATATAGCGAAGAATTCTTACAATATTTGCAAGACTTTAAATTTTCTTGCACGATTCGATCGGCGAAAGAAGGGGAGTTGGTTTTTAATAACGAACCAATCATTCAAGTTGAAGGACCCTTGGCGCAAGCACAACTCATCGAAACCGCTTTACTTAACATGGTAAATTTCCAAACGTTGATTGCAACGAAAGCCGCCCGTATCAAATCGGTGATTGGCCGTGACCCATTACTAGAATTTGGCTCACGACGCGCCCAAGAGATGGATGCCGCGATTTGGGGAACACGAGCTGCTTTCATTGGTGGTGCAGATGCAACCAGTAATGTACGTGCAGGTAAGATTTTTGGCATTCCAGCTAGTGGTACGCACGCGCATTCTTTAGTTCAATCGTATGGCAATGATTACGATGCTTTTATGGCTTATGCCAAAACACATAAAGATTGTGTCTTTTTAGTGGATACTTACGACACCTTAAAATTAGGCGTACCGACGGCCATTCGGGTGGCTAAAGAACTTGGTGATCAAATTAATTTCTTAGGTGTTCGAATTGACAGTGGGGACATGGCCTATATTTCAAAAAAAGTCCGTGAACAACTGGATGAAGCTGGATTTACCGAAGCGAAAATTTATGCATCAAATGACTTAGATGAAAGCACCATCTTAAGTTTAAAAATGCAAAAAGCTAAAATTGATGTTTGGGGAGTGGGTACCAAATTAATCACGGCTTATAGTCAACCGGCATTAGGAGCAGTGTACAAACTTGTTTCAATTGAAGATGAACATGGTGAAATGATTGATACGATTAAATTATCGAGTAACGCAGAAAAAGTATCAACGCCAGGGAAAAAACAAGTTTGGCGTATTACCCGTAAAAAAGACGGAAAATCTGAAGGGGATTATATTACTTTATGGGATGAAGACCCACGTGAACAAGAAAGTATTTACATGTTCCATCCAGTCCATACGTATATTAGTAAAACAGTGACTGAATTTACGGCACGTCCAATTTTACAAGAGATTTTTGTGGACGGGCAGTTGGTTTATGAATTACCGAACTTGGGTGAGATAAAAGCATATTGTCATGACTGTTTAGATGCGCTGTGGGAAGAATACAAGCGCGATTTAAATCCTCAACCGTATCCAGTCGATTTGTCGAGTGAGTGTTGGAACCACAAAATGAAAATTTTAGAACACGTTCGTAAACAAGTGAAAGCCTTACATGAATAAGTAACCATTGTTAAAGGAGTTGGAAAAAATGACTTTACAAGAACAAATTATTGAACAATTAGGGGTCAAAAAAACGATTGATCCAGAAGTTGAGATTCGTCGAAGCATTGATTTTATGAAAGCGTACTTGCATAAACACCCATTTATTAAAACGTTTGTCTTAGGAATTAGTGGTGGGCAAGATTCAACTTTAGTGGGGCGTTTAGCGCAACTGGCAATGGAAGAAATGCGTCAAGAAACGAACGATTCGGATTATTACTTTATTGGTGTGCGTTTACCGTATGGCAAGCAAAATGATGAAGAAGATGCGATACGCGCGATGGCTTTTATTGAAGCCGATAGTCAAATTACTGTTGATATTAAGCCAGCTGTTGACGCGCAAGTCGCTGAGTTAACTAAAATTGGTGTCGAAATTAGTGATTATAATAAAGGGAATATCAAAGCCCGTCAACGCATGATTACGCAATATGCGATTGCTGGCGCTCATCAGGGAGCCGTTTTAGGAACCGATCATGCGGCCGAAAACATTACTGCTTTTTTTACAAAATTTGGTGATGGTGCAGCAGATTTATTACCAATTTACCGCTTAAATAAGCGTCAAGGGCGAGAACTATTAAAAGCTTTGGATGCACCAGCAGACCTCTACTTAAAAGTGCCAGTTGCTGATTTAGAAGAAAATCGCCCAATGGTATCAGATGAAGCGGTCTTAGGTGTAACGTATGCTGAAATTGATGACTATTTAGAAGGAAAACCCGTTTCACCAAAAGCACAAGCGACAATTGAGAGTTGGTGGTATAAAGGCCAACACAAACGTCATTTGCCAATTACGGTTTTTGATGACTTTTGGAAATAAAAACAAACAAAAGAAGAAGACGTCAAAGTTTTCTTCTTTTTTTGATTTTAGTTGTGGGAGGAGTTCGTAGCATTTTTGTGTCGCAAGATTTTGCATGATAGAACATAAAAATTTCCATTGTTTCAAAAAAAACCACATGATAGGCTAGAATCAAAGTGTAATTGAAGGAGCAAATAATGAAGAAAAACATTCTTTTTTTAGTTGCAGATGATCAACGATTTGATACGATTGCGGCTTTAGGCCATCCTGCTATCCAAACACCAAATTTTGATTGGTTAGTTGAGAATCATCGTTCAAGCATTGCAACAACGAATGCGAACGCATGCCCAAGTCACGGGCGATCAAAATTTTTCGCAAGGACAAATTTTTTGGCACATGCTAGAAGAAAAAAGGGGAAATAAATGAAACATATCTCGGTTTTAATTAAGCCAGCATCTGGGCTTTGTAATTTACGTTGCCAGTATTGTTTTTACGCGGATATCACCTCGCTTAGGGAAGTCGCATCTTATGGAAAAATGAAAAAAGAAACAACCGAAAAAATGATTCAACAAATTTTTGTTGATTTAGACGCAGGCGATGAACTCACGCTAGCCTTTCAAGGAGGGGAACCCACCTTAGCCGGCTTGCCATATTTTAAACAGCTCGTTGCATTGGTCGAAGAAAAACAAGCTCAAAAAAGCGTGCGGGTTCATTATGCACTGCAAACCAACGGGATGTTGATTAACCAAAAATGGGCGACCTTTTTAAAATCCAATCATTTCCTTGTGGGGTTATCGATTGATGGACACCCAATGTATCATGATTTGCACCGCTTAGATACGAAAGGGAAAGGGACGTTTCATCGTGTGCTTGAAACAAAACGCTTATTTGATGCGTATCAAATTGAATACAATGTTTTGTGTGTCTTAACGAATCAACTCGCGAAAGAACCGAAAAAAGTTTATCAATTTCTGCAAAAAGAAAAGATTGACTATATCCAATTTATCCCTTGTTTAGACGAACTACAGGCTAAAAAACGAAGTACCTACGCGCTAACGCCAGAACGATTTGCTAGTTTTTACCGTCAATTGTTGCATTTATGGCTGCAAGAACTTTCTACAGGCCATTATCGTAGTGTGAAACTATTTGATGATGTATTTAACTTGGTTGTCAATCGCCAAGTCAATGCTTGTGGTTTAGTTGGCAATTGTCAAATTCAATATATTATTGAAGCAGACGGTAGTGTTTATCCTTGTGATTTTTATGTTCTGGATGAATACCGCCTAGGTTTTATCCAAGAGCAAACGTTACGCGAGTTATTTTCACAAGACGTTGGTCAAAAATTCTTATGTGAAAAAAAAGAAGCAAGCGTCTTATGTCAAACTTGCCCGTTTCAACAAATGTGTCACGGCGGTTGCAAACGCATGAAAGCGGCGATGTATGTCAATGCTGCGGGTGATTTTTGTGGCTATCAACGTTTTTTACAAACTTTTTTACCAGAAGTTACGAACATTCAAACGTATTTACAAGCGTTATAAAGTCAAAAAATGCTCTTCCTAACGGTTAGGAGGAGCATTTTCTTGCAAGGTGGTTCGGATAAACAGCGCTACTTCTGCAAGCAAATCTGAAACCACTTCTTCTTTCGTTAAAAAGTAAAAATTCCGATGATTATCCATTTCAAGGACCTCAAAAGGCGTATTTTCTGACAAAGCTAGTTTAGAGATAATCGTGCGTCCAACCCCTTGATTAAGTAAATTTTTAATCATTTCATAGCTATTGGTACGAATAATCGCAGGAGATAAGTTGTTTTCTCGCAAATAATGGTCGTTAATTTCTTGTAAAGGGGTCATGCACTCATTGATTAACCAGTAATTGGCTTCTTTTCTTCCTGCTAAAACTAGCTCATCTTGAGCCACGACGTACCGCTGTAAATGTTCACTACGTTCGGGCCACTCGATGAGACCAAAGTCTAATTTAGATTGTTCTAGTTCATGGACAATCGTCTTATATTCCATAATTGGGAAATGAAAATCAATCATCGGAAAACGTTCGATTAAAAGTGGTACAAATTTTGGTAAAAGGTACATGCCGCAGCTTTGCGTACAAGCTAAGACACAGCTTTCACGGTAGTTTTGTTCGATATGAATGTGAAGGAGCGTATCATCCCATTCTTCCATCATTTTTAGCGCGCGTGGGTATAAAAAGTCGGCTTCTTTGGTGGGGATAATCTCTTGTTTTCCATGCCGAATAAACAAAACAACATCAAAATATTCTTCAAGTTTTTTGATTTGTGCCGAAACAGTTGGTTGTGATAAAAATAAATTATCCGCCGTACGGGTAAAGTTATGCGTTTCATAGACAGAAACAAATGTTTTTAAAATCTGAAACACAAAGACACCTCACTCATTTTTTATTTGTTGTTTCATGATTGAACCAAATAGTGGCTAATTTTTGATAAATTTTTTCAATTTCTTTTTGGTTTCCGCGCAGTTCAAAGTCTGCAACGACCGGGACGTCAAATTGTGCCGCGTATTGTTTAGCCGTGAGACAGTATTGATGACCGAAATTTTTATTTCCGCTCCCAATCACTCCTAAACATAAAGCAGCATTTTCTGCGTACTCAATGTATTCACGCATGCTTTGTGTCAAGATTTCTTGATCGCCACTGTCAACCCCATTTCCACCTTCTAAATAGGTAGGAAGTGAAACAAAATAAGGGGATTCTTCTTTTTCAAATGGCGAATTGTCATGGATTTCTTTTAATTGTATAATAGGGAAATCAGGGTTTTCTTGATGCATGATTTCAGAATGTTGCTGAATCCGTTTTGCAAAAGACCGGGTATTGCCAGAAATCGAAATATAAAGTAAGTTCATATCGATTGCCCTCCTTTGCATCAGTATAGCAAAAAACGAGTGCAAAAGGTAATTAAAAATCGTTTAATCATTGATGAACAAAGAGGAGAGAAAGAAAAAATGATTCGTCCAGCGAAATTGGAAGACGCCCAAGCCATCGCCCGCTTGGTGTTAGTCATATTAAAAGACATGGAAGTTGCTTTCCTAGAAGAAATGGGAGAGGAAAAAACGCTCGAAATTTTAACACAGGCGGTTCAATTGCCAACTTATCGTTATGGTTATCCGCGTGGAGTGGTTAAAGAAATTGAAGGGGAAGTCGCGGGGATTGCCTTTGGTTACTTAGCAGCAGAAGAAGCAATCGTTGATCAACCTTTAGCTGAATTATTAACGACCTTAAACTTGCCCAATATTCCAATTTTTGTTGATCCAGAAACTTACCCAGATGAATGGTATTTAGATTCGATTGTTGTCGCTGATAAGTATCGGGGACAAGGTGTCGGGCAAGCACTGTTAATCGCTTGTGATCAAACGGCTAAAAAGGCAGGAGTGAAGAAAATTGGCTTGTGTGTCGATTTTGCCAATCCAAATGCGCAACGACTATATGAACGTCAAGGTTACCAAATCGTCGGTCAACAAGTCTTGAGTGGGCATGATTACCATCATATGCAAAAGGATATTTAAAGAGAAAACACCATCGCCTTGCCACGGACTTATCTACGGGCAAGGCGATGGTGCTTTTATGTTCTTATTTTTTACTAAACGTTTGATAATTGGCATTTAATTCAAGCGTATCGTTATGATAAAACAAAGAACCACGGTTGTAGTGATAGTTCCAATAATCTAAAATGGCAGCAAGACAAATACAAACAGGGGCATCTTTTTCGTGAGTGACATGTAAAACATAGTGCCCACCAGCTAGGAGTTGCGTTTTATCCATCGACATGATTTCTTGATTAAAATGTTGAATCTTATAGCGATGCTGGGCTAAATTCCCGTAGACAACCCAATGAAGTTGTTGAACAAAATAAAAATCACTAGGCCAACTTAAAAAGCGTTGCAAAGTACCGACTTTTTGGCTGCCTTCGTAGATTTCAAACCGTCGCATAAAAGGCCAACGTACTTGTTTAACACTTGCTACATTTTCACCATTCATACGATAAAGGGTCAGCCAATCGTCTTTTGTGCCTGTCCGCCCAACTAATGTGAAGAGAGGGTGTCCTTCTTGATCTTTCACCAGCGTGTTCGCATTTCCAAAAGACTTTTCTTGAATGAAATAATCAGCCACCGTTTTCACCTGATTTCAAATGTTATAGTTTTTCATCAATGGCGCGAATGATTGCTTTACCAACCCCCGCGTCTGAATTTTCGTTTGTTAAATATTTTGCCTCTTCCTTTAATTCTTGCAAAGCGTTCCCCATGGCAAAACTTACCCCAGCAACTTGAATCATACTAAGGTCATTTAAATTATCACCAATGGTCATCACTTCAGCAAGTTCAATCCCACGTTCTTTTGCTACATGCGCAACAGCAATTCCTTTTTGTGCGTGTTTATGGTTAATTTCAATATTGTTGTGCCCTGAAGAGGTAACGACACAATCTTCAAATCGTTGAATTTTACTTGCCGCTTGTCCTAAAGCTTTTGTCCCACGTTTATCAAAACAAATTATTTTTAAAACTTGGATCCCTTCATCTGCTGCCAGTTCACGCAAACTATTAACTAAAGTAACTGGGAAAAATTCTAAGCGTGCAGCGGTCATTGCAATGGCCATTTTGTGTGTTAAGTGGGGCATCATATCAGTAATGTGTGAAGCGAATTGTTCAATTCGTGCTTCTTTACTTGTTGTATAAGTTCCAAATTGAGTTGAAATTTCGTAATAAACATCCTCTTCATCCAGAATGTCAAAAATTTGAAAGACTTCTTTTTTATCGAGTGGGGTCGTAAATAAAGAATTTCCTTTTTTATCAAAAACATGAGCGCCGTTTAGCGTAATCATGGCACATTCAATCCCAGCTTCAAGTAAAGGTGTGAGGGCTTCTTCGCGGTTTCGGCCCGTCGCAACCATAAATTCAACACCGTTTTTTTGTGCGTAACGAATGGCCTCGATGTTTTCTTGTGGAATTTGCATTTCTGAGTTGAGTAAAGTTCCATCCATATCTGAAGCAATTAATTTAATCATTGATTTAAATCCTTTCCAGTCATCGTTTCTATTCTTAGTTTAACACAAACGGGCAAAATTAGCTTATTTCACAAACAATATTATTTGAGATTGCTGGGTTCTTGGCGTATGATAAAAAAAGAAAAAATGGTAAAAAAGTGATAAGACTAGGAGTGTATAACGTGATGCAAAATAAGTGGCAAGCAATTTTAGCCTCAGAATTTCAACAACCTTATTACCAAAAATTACAAACTTTTGTGAACGAAGAATATCAAAGTCAAACGATTTATCCCAAAAAAGAAAATATCTTTAATGCTTTTCAACAAACCGATTTTGATCAAGTCAAAGTAGTGATTTTGGGGCAAGACCCTTACCACGGACCGAATCAATCGCATGGATTGGCGTTTTCAGTTCAGCCAGGTGTGAAAATTCCACCTTCTTTACGTAATATTTTTAAAGAATTAGAAAATGATTTAGGGATTCCGCCAGCTACTTGTGGGGATTTGACAGCCTGGGCAAGCCAAGGGGTCTTATTATTGAATACGGTTTTAACCGTTAGAGCCGGAGAAGCAAACTCCCATCGTAAAAAAGGCTGGGAAGTATTTACCGACGCGGTAATTCAACAACTAAATGCTCGTCAACAACCAATTGTTTTTATTTTGTGGGGGAAACCAGCACAACAAAAAGCAGCGATGATTGATACAGGAAAACATGTGATAATCCAATCAGTTCACCCCAGTCCACTTTCTGCTTCTCGCGGTTTTTTTGGATCAAAGCCATTCTCACGAACGAATGAAGCTTTAATTTCGTTGGGGGAAAAGCCGATAAATTGGTGCTTACCTTCTGTTTTATAACAGGTGCAGAATAAAAAGAAACAGCGAATGTAAAATTTGTGAAAGAGTTAACTAATTAACTTTTCTTTGAATAATACAGTAGAAAAAACTGTTCTTTTTTTTTGAAATGGTGTATGATGGAAACGTATAAAAAAACTGGAGGGTTTTATTGTGGAATTATTTGATAGTTTGAAATTTAAAATTGTTCGTCGTGGTATTCGTATTGCATTCCCTGAGGCAACGGATACCCGTATTTTAAGTGCGGTAGCTCGTCTAAAAGGAGAAGAGTTAGTAGATCCTGTTTTAATTGGCCGTCGTGCAGACATCGAGCAAGCAGCAGCGGTTCGTGGAATTAATATTGACAACATGACGATTTATGATCCATACGACTGTGCACGTTGGGATGAAGTCGTTGCGGCTTTTGTTGAAGTTCGTAAAGGAAAAGTAACAAAAGAACAAGCAGAAGAATTATTAAAAGATGAAAACTACTTTGGAACAATGTTAACACATATGGGAATTACAGATGGGTTAGTTTCAGGTGCGATTCATTCAACTGGAGACACAGTCCGTCCTGCTTTACAAATTATCAAAACAAAACCTGGAATTAGTCGTACAAGCGGTGCATTCTTAATGATGCGCGGAAACGAACAAGAGAAATATTTGTTCTCTGATTGTGCAATCAACGTTGAGCCTTCACCACAAGAATTAGCTGAAATTGCGATTGCTTCTGCTGAAACAGCAAAAATGTTTGATATCGAGCCACGTGTTGCAATGTTAAGCTTCTCAACAAAAGGGTCAGCTAAAGCACCACAAGCCGATGCAACCATCGAAGCAACTAAAATTGCCAAAGAATTAGCACCAGATTTAGCGATTGATGGCGAATTACAATTTGATGCTGCGTACAACCAATCTGTTGCGCAATTAAAAGCACCTGAATCAGAGGTTGCTGGTAAAGCGAATGTCTTTGTTTTCCCAGATTTACAATCAGGTAATATTGGTTACAAGATTGCCCAACGTTTAGGTAACTTTGAAGCAATTGGCCCAATCTTACAAGGTTTAAACAAACCAATTTCTGACCTTTCTCGCGGCTGTAACGAAGAAGATGTTTACAAATTATCAATTATTACAGCAGCTCAAGCGTTATCAAACTAATTGAAAAAAATTAGAATCAACCGTCGTAAAAAACGGTTGATTTTTTTATGAATAAAGAGCGTTGGTTTTTTGACGCAAAATTTGTATACTAAAGAAAAAAAGAAGAAAAAAGGAGGTTTTTTAGTGATTGTTTTAAATAACCCAGAAGAAACTTCATACTTTGCGCAAGTCATTGGGAATATGGCCGTAAGTGGCGATAATCTTATTTTAACGGGTGATTTAGGTGCAGGAAAAACGACTTTGACCAAGGGAATTGCGCTAGGTTTGGGCATTGAGCAAATGATAAAAAGTCCAACTTATACGATTATCCGCGAATACCATCAAGGGCGCTTGCCACTTTACCACATGGATGTGTACCGAATTGGTGAAGGCGCCAGTGACTTAGGTTTAGAAGAATATTTTGAAGGCGATGGCCTAAGCGTGATTGAATGGGGCAATCTCTTAGCAGAAGATTTGCCCGCAAGCTATTTAGAAGTGGTCTTAACGAAAGATGAAGAAAATCCAGAAAAGCGTTACGCAACGTTTCATGCCTATGGGACACAAGGCGAAAACTTCATGGCGCGTATTTTAGAAAAATGGGGGAAAACAGATGAGTGATGCCCTCGAATTAACGATTCGCGAAGCCATTCCAAGTGATGCTGCCGAACTATTAACGGTTTCTAGAAAAATTGGTGAAGAAACAGAATTTTTAGTCATGGATGAAAAAGGCATTCATTTACCGGAAGAATTATTGGCTATTCAATTAGCCGATTTATATGAAAGTGAGACGAATGTTCTTTTTTTAGCTTTTTTAGGTGATCAAATTGTTGGCCAAGCCTCTTTAAAAAGTGCTTCAGAAAAAAGAATTGCTCACATTGCCGAACTCGGTGTCTCGATTTTACAAGCATATTGGGGGTTAGGGTTAGGAACGATTTTAATGGAAGAACTTCTTGAGTGGGCTGAAGCGAGTGGGAAAATTTTTCGCATAGAACTCACTGTTCAAGCGCAAAATACAAGAGCCATTGCTTTATATGAAAAATTTGGCTTCAAGCAAGAAGGCATTTTGGAACGTGGGGCAAGAGGCAACGACGGCCGCTTTTTGGACGTTGTGTTGATGAGTAAGATGATTGATGAGTAGTTATTAAGTGATATATAATGTCTACTGATTAATAAAAGACAATGAAACAGCGGAGTTTGAGTAAATGGACCCAATAGCTAAGGTGTTTTTTTAAACTGTCCTTATCTATGGGTCCATTTTAGTTTGATCTCGATATTTTATAGAATAAGTGCAAGGTTTTTAACGGTAAAACACGGAAAACCGTACACTTTTATCAATATTGAAGGCTTCTAATGTCTAAAAAACGATTATGCTAAGACCAACTCCACCGGGCAGTGATCGCTGCCAAAAATTTCTGTGTGAATTTTTGCATCGACTAACTTTTCTTTTAGTGCTTCTGCAACAACAAAATAATCGATGCGCCACCCAGCATTATTTTGACGAGCATTAAAGCGGTAACTCCACCAAGAATATTGGCCTGTTACATCTGGATAAAAATGACGAAACGAATCGATGAAGCCAGCTTCTAACAATTCGGAAAATTTTTGGCGTTCTTGCGGGGTAAACCCAGCATTTTTTTGATTCGTTTTCCAGTTTTTTAAATCAATTTCTTGGTGAGCCACGTTTAGATCGCCACATAAAATGACCGGTTTTTTTTCATTTAATTTTTGTAAATACGACCGAAAATCATCTTCCCAAGTTAAACGATAATCCAAACGCGCTAATTTCGCTTGCGAATTTGGGGTGTAGCAATTAACTAAATAGAATTCCGGGTATTCTAAAGTAATGACGCGGCCTTCTTGATCATGATGTGCAAGATCAATGCCATAGGTTACGGCTAAGGCTGCTTCTTTGGCAAAAATTGCTGTTCCAGAATAGCCTTTTTTTTCTGCATAATTCCAGTATTGATAATAACCGGGTAAATCTAAGTCAATTTGTCCAGCTTGTAGTTTCGTTTCTTGTAAACAAAAGAAATCTGCCTCAAGAGTGTTAAATACTTCCATAAAATTTTTACTAACGACAGCCCGTAAGCCATTCACATTCCACGAAATAAATTTCATTTTTTTCCTCCTCGTAAGCAATTACTCCTATTTTAACGAAAAAAAGTAAAAGTTAAAAGTTCTTTGTTTTTATTCGGTCATCTAGCTAGTTAAGAAAGAAAATGCTAAAATAGACAAGATTAATAAATAGAGGAGCGAAAGCTGTGAGCAAGAATCCAAATTTAAACCAAGAGTTTCCTGAAATAACACTATTAAAAGATGAACCTTTAAAAAAATATACCTTTACTAAGACAGGTGGCCCCGTTGATTGGTTAGCTTTACCAAAAACAAGTCAAGAAGTCAAAGCTTTAGTTGATTATTGTCGAGAACAAAAAATTCCTTGGATTGTTTTAGGCAATGCTAGTAATTTAATTGTGCGTGATGGCGGCATTCGTGGGGTCGTGATCATGTTACTTGAGATGAATCATTTAACGATTGAAGGCACGGAGATGATTGTCGAATCAGGTGCACGCTTAATTGATGCGAGTCAAGCAGCTTATGAGGCGTCTTTAACAGGTTTAGAGTTTGCTTGTGGTATCCCTGGTAGTGTAGGTGGAGCAGTCTTTATGAATGCTGGTGCTTACGGTGGCGAGATAAAAGATGTTTTTGTTTCTAGTGAAGTCTTGTTGCCAAATGGAGAAATCAAGATTTATGATCAAGCAGCTATGAATTTTCGTTACCGTCATAGTCAAATGCAAGAAGAAGGTGGTATTGTTTTATCGAGTCGTTTTGCTTTAAAAAAGGGGAAACCGCTTGAAATTAAAGCCCAAATGGTGGACTTAACGGAATTGCGTCAAGCCAAGCAACCACTAGAATATCCCTCTTGTGGCAGTGTTTTTAAACGACCAGAAGGGCATTTCACAGGCAAGTTAATTCAAGATGCAGGCTTGCAAGGATACACAATCGGTGGCGCTCAAATTTCAATGAAGCATGCTGGTTTTATTGTTAACATTAACGAAGCAACCGCAACAGATTATGTTCGTTTAATCGCCTATATTCAAGAAGTCATTCAAGAAAAATTTCATGTGGCGCTTGAGCCAGAAGTCCGTATCATTGGTGAAGAATAAAAAAAGTCTAAGAGGTTTACTCTTAGACTTCAGACCGTAGACAAAACCTCAAAAAAGAGGAAGTCTACGGTTTTTTCTATTAGACTTTTTCGCGTTGTTGCATAAATTTTAATAAGATGGCAGCGACACCTGCGCAAGCAAGCCCGCCAATGATTGCTTCAGGAATTCCTTGGGTTAAAATAACGCCTAAAATTGCCCAGTAAACGGCATTGCCAGCTTCACCTAAAACTTGAGCATATTCTGTTTTAAACAAGAAATAAATCAAATTCATCACAAGTACCGTATTGACCACACCACCAGATAAACCAGCAAAAAATAAGGCAAAACCTTGTCCTTTATTTTTGAAAAGCTTCATACTCCATTGATAGATAAAATAAGGAACGACACCGATTAAAATACGGGGAATCATGACAACCACTAAAGCTTTCCAACTACCACTGCCATCGGTTCCTAATGGCGCAATAAAAGGGGAGAAAGCAAAAGACATCGGAGTAATCATTACGGTGTTGCGAATCATACTAATTAAACCAAAACAACCACCCAAAAAGCCACCTGTTCTTGGTCCTAGCACAATCGAAGCAATAATGACAGGCAAATGAAGTGTTGTTGCATGGATCGGTCCAATTGGGATAAAGCCAAGAAAAGGCACCGTCGCTAGGAGCAGCATGATGCTTAGGAAAAGAGCGGTTAAAACTAGATTGAAAATATTTTTATTTTTTTTCATGCGGGTCTCCTTAGTTGGTTAGCGTTTGCGTTACGCGTTGTAAAATCTGTTCAACATTGGCTAAAGCGCCCGGACCAAAATCACCACAGGCTAGGAGTGCCTCGCGTGGTTGAATTTCTTCATACCCAAAAGTTTTTAAACGGGCTAAGTTTTGTTGAACGGCAGGATTTTGGTACATGTTGGTGTTCATTGCCGGTGCGATTAATTTTGGCACACTTGTTTTGACTGCTAATGCAACCGTAGAAACCAAGTCATCGGCAATCCCGTTTGCTAGTTTGCCAATGAGATTTGCACTGGCCGGCGCGATTAGGAATAAATCCACGTCACGAGCAAGTTCAATATGGTTAATTTTTTCTGGCCAGCTTTCTTGCATGACGTCGGTATGAATCGGACGTTTGGCTAAAGATTGTAAGGTTAAAGGTGTAATAAACGCTTGACTATTTTTCGTCATTAAAACATCAACGGCGTAACCTCTTTTAGTTAATTCATTCGTTAAATCGGCTGCTTTATAGGCCGAAATACTACCAGAAACGGCTAAAAGAATTCTTTTTTGCGTCATACTTCTTTCGTCCCTTCATTTAAAATCGTTTGCGTAATTAGTTGCGCAATTGCTTCTTTGGTTTGGGCTTCACCGACAATTTGGCCCTCTTTATTTAGCAAATAGCCAGTATGGGCTTGCCCTTTAATCGTCGTTAAATCATTGGCTAAAACAAAGTCACCCTGGTTTTTTTGCATACTTGCTAAGGCAACCTGTAACAGTTCCGCTTTGGGCACGTCAACCAGTAGTTTAAAACTAACTAATAGTGTGTCTGGTTGCAAAACCTTGATTTTTTGGATAACTTTTGGTGTTTGTTTTAAGGCCAAAAATAAATAATCCGTGTTCGAAGAAATTTTGCTAGTAGTGGTTGCTACTGGTGTTTCGATCATGTTTGCCAAATCAGCTTCTGTTAATGGCAAGCCACTTTTAAGAAAGTGTTGATTGATTTGCTCGACAAAATCTTTTTGGGTATAACTTTTAACTGGCGTAAAATCACTGACGGCCATGCTATGAATGACTGCGTCGTAACGATTTTTTGTTAGTAAAAAAGTTAAGCGCTCATCAAGTTGTTGCGTATCGGTAATTTCTTCAACGGTTAAATTGATTTGTGCAGTTGGACGTAGCGCGCTTGCTGTCGTTACGTAATCTACTTGATAATCGTGTTTCAAAAAGAGATCAGCAATAAAAGAGCCAAGTTTTCCAGTGGAGTGGTTAGTAATCGAACGCACTTGATCAATTTTTTCTGCCGTCCCACCAGCCGTAATTAAAATTCTTTTTTTCATTTTTACACTTCCATTTTTACAATTGTACGACCTTCATGTTGACCGGATAACAAAGTGTCAAAAATTAGATCTAAATCGCTTAATAAGACTTCATTAACTTTCAAATTAGCTAAAATATTTTGTTGTTGCGTTAAAAAGTCCCAAACAGCTTTTCTTTGCTCAGTTGGAGTGGCGACGGAATCAATGCCAATAACCGAAATCCCGCGTAAAATAAAAGGCAAGACGGTTGTTTCTAATTGAATACCACCTGCATTACCGCATAAAAAAGCACTACCATTATATTGCAATTGTGGCAATAAAGCGGAAAGTAAAGAACCACCGACCGTATCAATGACTGCATGGACGCTTTGTTTGGCTAATGGTTTGATTTTTTCAGGGATAATTTGTTCCGGTGTGACAATATTGGTTGCGCCAATGTCAGTCAACCAAGCGGCTTCTTTTCTAGAAACAGCGGTAATATTCGTATAGCCTAGGTTATGCAACAAAGCAATTGCAATGCTACCCACACCACCAGAAGCCCCTGTCACAAAAATAGCAGCCTCTTTTTCGTAGCCTTTTTCTTCCAAAGCAAGTACAGCCAATGCAGCGGTAAATCCAGCTGTTCCAAATGTCATTGCTTTTTTTTCATCTAACGTTTCAGGTATTTCAACGAGCCAATTCGTTGGTACTTGTTGGTATTGGCTATAGCCACCAACGTGTGTGACGCCTAAACCATAACCGGTCACTAGAACTTTTTTCCCGACCGGAAAATTTTCATCTTTTGAGGTGACAATTTCACCGGCTAAATCAATTCCTGGAATCATCGGATACGAGCGAATAACCCCGCCATTTTTAGTGGTTGCTAAGGCATCTTTATAGTTGACACCAGAATAGTGGACGCGAATTTCAACGGCGTCTGTTGCTAAAGGTATTCGCTCTTTGGTTGTTAAACCACGAGAGAAAATATTTTCTGTTTGATTGACTTCAAAAGCAATGTATTTACTCAAGAAAAATCCCCCTTTTCTACTGATAAATTAGCATAATCATACCATAAATTGCTTTATTTTAGAAAAATATATAAAAAAAGAAATTATACTTGTATTTTATGCTAAAAAAACCTATTCTTAACAAGTATGTTCTGGTCTGGAATCCACTCAAACAACCAGTTCTAAAAGACTAAACGTGAAAAGTAAAAAACGGATATAAAAGAACATATAATCGACCAATTGAGGGGGAAAGAAGATGGGAAAACCAATCATTTCATTTACAGATGTGGTAAAGCGTTATGATGATGAAATCGTATTAAAGAAAGTTAATTTTGAGATAGAAGAAGGAAAATTTTATACGTTACTCGGGCCCTCGGGCTGTGGCAAAACAACCATTTTAAGAATTATCGCAGGTTTTTCTGAGGCAAGTGAAGGGGATATCTATTTTGCAGGTAAACGAATCAATGATGTCCCAGCCAACCAACGTCAAGTAAATACCGTTTTCCAGGACTACGCTTTGTTTCCTCATATGAATGTTTTTGAAAACGTCGCTTTTGGCTTGAAAATCAAAAAGTTACCTAAAAATCAAATACAAGAAAAAGTGCAAGAGGCTTTACGTCTTGTTCGTTTAGGTGGTTATGAAAATCGTGAAATTAGTGAAATGTCAGGTGGTCAGCGGCAACGTGTGGCCATTGCGCGTGCGATTGTCAATGAACCGAAAGTCTTACTATTAGATGAGCCTTTATCGGCGCTTGACTTAAAGTTACGGACAGACATGCAGTATGAATTACGTGAATTACAACGACGTTTAGGAATTACGTTCATTTTCGTAACGCATGATCAAGAAGAAGCCCTCGCGATGAGTGATGAAATTTTTGTTTTAAATAACGGTGAGATCGTTCAAAGTGGGACACCGGTTGATATTTACGACGAGCCAATTAATAAATTCGTCGCTGATTTTATTGGTGAAAGTAACATCGTCAAAGGCACGATGATTGATGATTACTTAGTAGAATTTGTTGGCAAGCAATTTGAATGTGTCGATGGTGGGATGCGTAAAAATGAGCCCATTGAAATTGTCATTCGTCCAGAAGATTTAACGCTAACTACGGTTGAGAAAGGCAAGCTAAAAGCAAAAGTTGATACGCAACTATTCCGCGGGGTTCATTATGAAATTATCTGTTATGACGCTGATGGAAACGAGTGGATGGTCCATTCCACTAAAAAAGCGGTCGAAGGTAGTCAAGTCGGCCTTTTCTTTGAACCAGAAGATATCCACGTCATGCGTTTTAATGAATCAGAAGAAGACTTTGATGCACGACTTGAAAGTTACGAAGAGTAGGAGGGATGAAATGACAAAAGTAAGACGTATTTATGCGGTTCCTTATATGCTCTGGTTGTTTCTTTTTGTATTGGCTCCCGTATTGTTGATTGTTTATCAATCTTTTTTTGATATGGATGGGCAATTTACTCTAGCGAACTACCGTGTTTACTTTACTTCAGGAAAATATTTAGCTATGACTTTTAACTCGATTTGGTACGCTTTTTTGATTACTTTAATTACCTTACTCATTAGCTATCCAACCGCCTATTTTTTAACGAAACTTCGTCACAAAGACTTATGGCTATTGTTAATTATTTTGCCGACATGGGTGAACTTATTACTTAAAGCGTATGCCTTTATTGGGATTTTTGGTATTCATGGCAGTGTCAATACTTTCTTAGATTTCTTTGGCTTAGGTCCAAAACAAATTTTATTTACCGACGTGAGTTTTTTAACCGTTGCAACGTACATTGAATTGCCGTTTATGATTATTCCAATTTACAATGCCTTAGAAGAAATGAATCCATCACTGATTAGTGCCAGTCAAGATTTAGGTGCCAATTCCTTTGAAACCTTCCGTCGGGTTATTTTTCCGTTATCTTTAAACGGGGTGAAAAGCGGTGTACAAGCTGTTTTTATCCCTTCGCTTTCATTATTTATGTTAACACGTTTAATTGGTGGAAATCGTGTCATTACGCTAGGAACAGCAATTGAGCAACATTTCCTTGTTACTCAAAACTGGGGAATGGGTTCAACCATTGGGGTTATTTTGATTATCGCAATGTTCCTTGTGATGTTACTGACTGGCGAAAAAGCGAAAGGAGGACAACGTAAATGAAACGAAATATTTGGTCACGCTTGTATTTAACCGTTGTTTTTATTTTACTTTATACCCCAATCTTGTACTTAGTCTTTTATTCTTTTAACGAAGGTGGGACGATGAATCATTTTACCGGGTTTACTTGGGATAACTATACAGCTGTTTTTGAAGATACGCGTCTATTGATTATTGTACTAGATACTTTTATGTTAGCCTTTTTAGCGGCTTTGTTAGCAACAATAATCGGTACGTTTGGGGCAATGGGCATTTATTATACGAAAAAACGCCGCTTGCGCAATACGTTTTTAAGTTTGAATAATATTTTACTCGTTTCACCAGATGTTATCATCGGGGCAAGTTTCTTGATTTTCTTTACGACGATTGGCACGTTGTTTCGTAACTTTAGTTTAGGTTTTTATAGTGTTCTTTTTTCTCACGTAGCCTTCAGTATTCCGATTGTCGTCTTAATGGTTTTACCAAAGTTACAAGAGATGAATGATTCAATGGTTGATGCCGCCCTTGATTTAGGTGCGAATTACTTTCAAGTGATACAACGGATTATTTTACCATTTTTATCACCAGGAATTGTGGCGGGTTATTTTATGGCCTTCACATATTCACTAGATGATTTTGCGGTGACGTTTTTTGTGACAGGCAATGGGTTTAGTACACTTTCTGTAGAAATTTATTCCCGTGCTCGCCAAGGCATTAGTTTAGAAATTAATGCTTTATCGACGCTAGTCTTCTTGTTTTCCATGTTATTAGTGGTTGGGTACTATTTTATTAGTAAAGATAATTTACCGAAAAAACTAAAACGTGGACGTCAATCAGGGAGAGGAGTGGCACCCATCCGATGAAAAAAATTCAATCATTACTAATAGGGATTATTCTAGTTATTCTCGTCTTAATCTTTGGGGCGCATGAATTAGATAAAAGCACGGGTATGGCAGGGGCAACAACTTTAAATATCTATAACTGGGGGGATTACATCGACCCAGATTTGCTCAAGCAATTTGAAAAAGAATATGGTTATAAAGTGAACTATGAAACTTTTGACTCGAATGAAGCGATGTTCACCAAAATTGCGCAAGGAGGGATGTCGTATGATATTACCATCCCTAGTGAATATATGATTCAAAAAATGATGGATGATAAACTTGTTCAAAAACTGGACTACTCAAAGATAGAAGGCATCGAAAATATTGATCCACGCTTTTTAGATTTAAGTTTTGATCCAGGAAATCAATATTCGATTCCTTATTTTTGGGGGACTTTAGGAATTGTCTATAATGATAAATACGTGGATGAAGCGGACATGACGAGTTGGAATGATCTTTGGAATCCTTCATTAAAAAACAACGTGATGATGATTGACGGTGCTCGTGAAGTAATCGGGATAGGCTTGAATAGTTTAGGGTTTTCTTTAAACAGCACTGATGACGAGGAACTTACACAAGCTGTGGATCATTTAAGAACGCTTATGCCAAATATTAAGGCGATTGTCGCGGATGAAATAAAAATGTATATGGCGAATGAAGAAAGTGCAGTAGCTGTGACCTATTCAGGTGAAGCCGCTGATATGATGGATCAAAACGAACACATTCATTATGTGATTCCAGAAGAAGGCTCGAATTTGTGGTTTGATAATATTGTCATTCCTCATAATGCTAAAAATATCGAAGGGGCGTATGACTTTATTAACTTCATGTTACGGCCTGAAGTTGCCGCCCAAAACGCAGAATATATTGGTTATTCAACCCCAAATGTAAAAGCGTTGGCACTTTTACCAAGTGAGATTACCGAAGACGAACAGTTTTATCCTAGCGATGAACGAATGGCACGTCTAGAAGTTTATGAAAACTTAGGACCAAAATATATTGGTATCTATAATGATTTGTTCTTAGAATTGAAAATGTATCGGAATTAAGAAAAGAGCGGGGCCTGCTTGATGGGCGCCGCTTTTTTGATTCCTTAATATCGTGAACATCGAATAACAAAGCACTTGTCCAATACGCTTCCTCTCGTCTATGGTCATAGGGACTTTCGAAGGGGAAGCGACAGTTTGTTGAAGAATATGGTCAAGGTTTTGAGCCTCAAAAAAAGTAAATCAAAAAGAATTGTAATTTCCAAAATAGAAAAAGAAATCAGCATAAAATGAAACGCATTTTGAAATAGTTTCAATAAAGTGAGCATTATCGTTTAAAATAATAGCAAGTAAAAATAAGATAGCACAAAAAAATTGCACAACGCTTGACACTACATTCATAATCATCTATATTAAACATCGATAATCATCTATCTATCGAAAGGGTGCTGACAATGAATTACGAAGAAACTTCTCGCAGATTAAAAGCAATGGCCGATCCAAAAAGAATGAAGATTATTCACCTACTATCAAAAGGGACGCTCTGTGCTTGTGAGGTGCTTGAGCATTTTGATTTTACACAACCGACATTGTCTCATCATATGAAAGTATTGGAGAATGCTGGTATTGTAGAAGTTAGTAAAAAAAGTCAGTGGCATCACTATGCTTTAAAAGAAGCTTTTGTAAAAGAATTTATGGCGACGATGGCTCAATTATTTGCGCAAGACGTAAATCATCGCAGTGAAAAATAAGTGGTGCGATTAGTAGATGAGGATAAAGAAATTTAAGAATAAGGGGATTTGCAGTAAATGGCGCATGCATTAGAATTAAAGGATTTAAAAAAAGTATATGCAACCGGTGTAAAAGCATTACGTGGCATTGATTTGGTTGTTGAAGAAGGTGATTTTTATGCTTTACTTGGCCCAAACGGTGCAGGAAAATCAACAACAATAGGGATTATCACGTCGCTTGTGAATAAAACTTCGGGGAGTGTCAATGTTTTTGGTTATGACCTTGATGCAGACTTAGAAAGAGCGAAACAACAAATCGGTCTCGTCCCGCAAGAATTTAACTTTAATCCTTTTGAAACCGTCCAACAGATTGTCGTTAACCAAGCGGGCTATTATGGTGTTTCAAGAAAAGAAGCAATCGAGCGGAGTGAAAAATATTTAAAGCAATCAAATTTATGGGAAAAACGTCATGTTCGCGCGCGGATGCTTTCAGGTGGTATGAAGCGTCGTTTGATGATTGCCCGTGCGTTGATGCATGAGCCACGTTTGCTTATTTTAGATGAACCAACGGCTGGAGTGGACATTGAGCTTAGACGTGAGATGTGGGATTTTTTACGTGAGTTAAATGAACAAGGAACGACAATTATTTTGACAACGCATTACTTAGAAGAGGCAGAGATGCTTTGTCGTAATATCGGGATTATTCAATCAGGCGAGCTAATTGAAAACACGAGTATGAAAGAACTTTTAGCCAAACTCCAATATGAAACCTTTATTTTTGATCTAGACCATGCGGCTAAAAAGCCTGAAATTACAGGCTACAAAACAGCTTTTGAAGACGACTTTACTTTGGCAGTAGAAGTTGAACGCAATCAAGGATTGAATGAAATTTTTCGTCAATTGAGTGAACAAGGCGTAAAAGTTTTATCGATGCGTAATAAGTCCAATCGTTTAGAAGAGCTTTTTTTGAAAATTACCGAAGAAAATCATCAGTTGGAGGAAGAAAATGTTTAGTCTTTATTTTACGGCTTTAAAAAGCCTGGTTGTGAAAGAAACCAATCGCTATTTAAGAATTTGGGTTCAAACTCTCGTACCACCTGTGATTACGACTTCTTTGTACTTTGTTATTTTTGGTAAGATGATTGGTGGACGAATTGGCGACATGGGTGGCTTTTCTTACATGGAATTTATCGTTCCGGGTCTAATTATGATGTCGGCAATTACGAGTTCTTATGCGAATGTTTCCTCCTCGTTCTTTTCGCAAAAATTTCAAAAAAATATTGAAGAATTACTCGTTGCACCGGTTCCAACGCATGTGATTATTTGGGGCTTTGTTTTAGGTGGCATGGGACGTAGTTTGTTAGTTGGCTCACTGGTAACAGTAGTATCGTTACTTTTTGTACCTTTACATGTCCATTCTTGGTTCATGGTAATATTGACGTTACTTTTGACAGCAATTTTATTTTCACTGGCAGGTTTAATTAATGGTGTTTTTGCACAATCTTTTGATGATGTGTCGATCGTGCCAACGTTTGTTTTACAACCACTGACCTATTTAGGTGGGGTTTTTTATTCGATTTCGATGTTACCACCATTTTGGCAAGCCGTCTCTAAAATTAATCCGATTGTCTATATGATTTCTGGTTTCCGCTATGGATTTTTAGGAATGAAGGATGTTTCAATTCAATTGTCTCTTGCGATTTTAGTTTTATTTATTGTAGCGCTATACACGGCAGCTTACTATTTAGTAAGTAAAGGTCGTGGTTTAAGAAGTTAGTAAAAAAAGAAGAACGGCTCAAAAATAGGAGTCGTTCTTCTTTTTTTAATATTTCGGATTAGAAATATATGCATTGTTTATTTTGAAGGAGTAACATAAAGACAGAGTATAAATCAATTTTAAAATTTTCCTGAGGAAGAGATCGTATGGCAACATTTAATAATCATCAAATGACGAAAGAAGAATTGCTAGCAAATGACTATCGTGAATATCGTGGAAAAGAAATAAACGTTTACTTTAAAGCAGAAATTTGTCAACATGCAGCGGAATGTGTTCGAGGCAATCTTGCTGTTTTTAATCCGAAGCAAAAACCTTGGATTAACGCCGATGCAGCAAAAGCAGAAGAAATTAAAGAAATTATTAATCGTTGTCCAAGCCACGCACTTCAGTATGAAAGGGAGACGGTCTGAATGGAATTTTTGGAAGAAAAAAATCGCTTTATTGCAATGAATGACGCACAAGAAGTAATGGGAGAGATTACTTACAGCCCTGCAGGTGAACATTTATGGATTATTGATCACACGCAAGTCAACGATCAATTTCGTGGTCAAAAAGTTGGGAATCAATTAGTCGAGCATCTAGCAAGTGAAGCGCGTAACCGAAAGAAGAAAATATTACCATTATGCCCTTTTGCTAAAAAAATTACAGAAAATGACTTTGAGAATTATCAAGATATTCTTCACTAAAAACAAAAAGAGTCGTCTTCTTCGACAAACTACAAAGAAGCTCTTATACTTAAGAAAAGACATCGAAAGGGGATTGGCTCAATTGAAAAAAATATATTTCCTACCTGTGGCATTTTTATTCCTTACTGCTTGTCAAACGATGCCTCTAAAACCAGAATCAACCACTCTATCCTCTGAGGTTTCAACTGCGACGTCAACTAAAGTAGAATCGAGCGAACCAAGGCCATCTTCAACAGTAAACATTTCTGAAAACGAAGAGATACTTTCAGAAAAAATAACCGTCAGTGAGATTACCCTTACACCAATTGATGTTTATGAAATTGCTCTTGAAAGTTATCCAGAATTACACATTTACTCACTTGGATTAGATAACAATCGTATTTATGGTTTTGTTTATGAGATTGAAGGAGTAAATGAAGCCACTGAACAAAAAATTGAACTTGATATTCATCCTGTGTCCGGCAAAATCGTGCATAAAGAAGAGGAAACTTGGCATATAAAAGACCAAATGAAAAAGGAGCTGACACGTGAGCGAATTACGAATATTCAAAGTTTGGTCGATCAAACTTTGGCGCAAAATCCTAATGCAACATTAGATGAGTGGGTAGCTGAATATGATGATGGTCGTTTTGAACTAGAAGTTGAGATTTACTCAAAGAATCAAAAACATGAATTTACCTATGATTTAGCAAATTAGCCGAGTAAGAGAAGGATTGATTTTCTAGCAATTAAATCAAAAAAGAGAAGCCTTTCTTTTTTTTGAAAGTCTTCTCTTTTATTTTGATATTTAGCCCCAGAAGTTCTTAGCAATCGCTTGCCCTTGCGCGATTTTGGCCCATTGTTGGTCAGTACTTAAGTGATTACCGCAATCACAAGAAGCAAAACCACATTGATGTGATAAATAGAGACGTTCTTTTGGTAAGATTTCACTGGCTTTTTCAAGTAAATTGTAGACACGTTGTTCGTCATCTAAATGACTCGTTTTACTTGAAAGTAGACCGAGTACAACTTCGACTTCTGGTCGATCTTGTAAGACGGCTAAAGCTGAAAGTTCACCCGCACGTTCGTCATCCCATTCTAAGAAGAAACGGTCATAGCGTTGATCACGTAAAAATTTCTCAGCAATCGATTGGTAAGAACCACCTGATGCATGGCGACTTTCGTAATTACCACGACAATTATGTGTCCAAACTTTTAAGCCTAGTTCATGGCCAAAATCAGCGACTTCATTGTTAATAGCAACAAAAGCATCCGCTAAATCTTCTAAACTGACTTCAGCTGGATTATAAACCCCGTGTTCATTGTCATCAGAAAACATTTCCCAAAGACAGTCATCAAATTGGACAATTTTTCCGCCAGCTTCTTTATATTCTGTTAAAAATTCTTTATAAGCTTGGATTAAACCTGCTTTTAAATCTTCCGGTGTTGCATAAATTTGTCCTTCACCGACTACTTGATTAAAGACGGATAGTTCAGTAAAAGCATGTGCGGCTCCAAAAACAGTGATTTTTACTTCGGTATCCGGTGCTTGTTGTGTAACTTGTTTATATAAGTTAATATAGTGGTGATTTTTACCAGATAAAGGTGCCGTAATCCGTAAACCAATATCTTTACGGGTTTCAAAAGTTTGACCATCAAAGTCTTGGAAGGGATAACCATTTTCGGCAATATAACGTTCGATACCACCTAGCCCCCAAAGGAAATCAAGGTGCCACATAGAGCGTGAGTATTCACCGTCTGTTACAACTGGGATTTTTTGCTCGATTTGTTTGGCAATGATTTTTTTAATTTCTTCTGTTTCAGTTTCAAGGTAACCCGGGAATGTCTCGTAGAAAGGATATTGAATATCGTCTCTTTTTTCGATTTGATTTTTATAATTTAATAAGTTTTGTGGACGCAACAAGGAGCCCACTAATTGAAAACGTTGTGTCGTCATATTCAATTCCTCCAGTAAAATAAGTGATGTTTCTAGATTAACAAACAATGAGAAAAATTAGTAATATTTAATTTTTATAATCAGTTATAGTTTCAAGTTATAACTGATTATAAAAATAAGCATATCAAAAGACAGCATAAATGAATTGTGTTATTCTATGGAAGTTATATTAACTTAAAGGTGAGGAATAAAAATGCAAAAACTAGTCAGAACGAGTATGAGTTATATGATTATCGGTTTATTTTTTGGCTTGTATTACCGAGAATTTACAAAGTATTTTGAATTCTCAGGTAAAACGCAACTAGCCATACTTCACACCCATACACTTATTTTAGGAATGTTTTTCTTTTTAATCGTGTTATTGTTAGAGAAGAATTTTCAATTAATGGCACATAAGAAATTTAAAACATTTTACTTTTTGTACAATGCGGGTGTCGGATTAACGCTTTTAATGTTGTTGATTCACGGTACGATGACGGTTTTAGGATATGCCGATCATGCAGCAATTGCGGGCATGGCAGGAATTGGGCACATTTTATTAACAGTGGGTTTATTTTATTTTTTTAAAATTTTAAGCGACAGAGTAAAAAGCAGCTAAAACAAACTTGATTGATAAAAAGACTTTTCTTTCACGAAGGAAAAGTCTTTTTTTTATGTACGATTAAATGGTAAAGAAAACGGCGTACTTTCAGTCTTCAATATGTAAACCTAATGTTTGTGCAAGTGAACTACTCACCACTTAGCTAAACCTGTCGGTTCTTGACGCTTGAAGTGGGAGCTTCTTGGGAATAGAGCATACTTGCAAGCGTATTTCTTTACTCACAGCGGTGTCTCTTATTTACCAAGCTATCCCCGTAGTTCCTACGGTTCTT
>NZ_JAFBFD010000016.1 GCF_016909125.1 Enterococcus lemanii
ACCTAAGTTTTTCGTATTTTTTCCTTTCGGCTTTGAAGGCGTCAATTTGCGAGGACGCATCCGAGTCTTCATTGGTAAATCAATGTTTCGAAGGGGAAGATCACCGCTGTCTATAATTTTATAAACGGTTCGTGTACAAGGAACACGTTCAGCGGGATGGTTCTTTTTGTAAAAATGAACGAACGTATCCACACTAAAAATTCGTTCAATCTTTTTGACTTTTAAGGCAGCGACCAGTTCATCAAAAAAACGTGCGGAATATTTTTCAATCCCTTTTGCCTTTGAATGCAATCGATTTTCTTTGTACACACGAGCACCAGAGTCACCAATATAACAATCGTAATATTGATGTTTATAATCCATTTGGCGCGTTCTTCCTCTACGTAACTCACGAGAGATGGTCGATTGATTGACGCCTAAACGCAGCCCCATTTCTTTTTGGGTGTAAGTTCCTAATCGGGTCATTTCTTCTAGTTTCCCACGTTGCACGTCGGATAAATGTTTATATTCTCGTTTTTTTGTGGTAAAATTGTCTTTGGTCATGTCG
This sequence comes from Enterococcus lemanii, assembly GCF_016909125.1. Taxonomy (GTDB): domain Bacteria; phylum Bacillota; class Bacilli; order Lactobacillales; family Enterococcaceae; genus Enterococcus_I; species Enterococcus_I lemanii. The sequence goes on from NZ_JAFBFD010000016.1 coordinate 548, forward strand.
ATACACTCCTATACTTTGGTTTAGACGCTAATAAGTATAACGTATCGACATGACTTTTTTCTATTTATTTTGTATGCACTTCATTTTACAACTTACCTTATGAATATTTGGCAATTATTCAGTAGACATTCTTTAACATAAACAAAAGGAAGTAGAGCAAAAAAAGGACGATAACAGCTGTCATCGTCCTTTTTAAATATTTATTATTCAGCAACGGTTACTTCACCAGTAACTTTTGCTCCTTTGTCATCTTTATCTAAGTTTGCAGACTCTTTGTATTCTTCTTTAGTGAAAGTGATGTTACCATCAACTTGTGTACCAATTAAAGAAAAACCATTTGCATTTACTTCGATATCGCCTTTAATTGTTCCGTAGAAAACAGTGAAGTTTTCAGAGTTTACTACAATTTTTGGTACCGTTAAAGTGAATTGATCTAAGATGTTGTATTTGTCATCTTGTGTGTGTAAAGCTAATTTACGGTAGATTGGTTGAGCGGAATCATCTTTGTCATGGAATTCGCCATCAACAACTAAATCTTTGTCAAGAGTGATGTCTGCTGTTGCTGCAGCAATCCAAGTACCATCTGCGCTTAAAGATTTAACTAAATCTTCAGGGTTTGCTGTAACAGAAGCTGAAGCTACTGCATCTTTTGAATCTTCTGTTTTTTCTGATGCGACTGTTGAAGAAGCGGGTGTTGATGAATCTTCTTTTGGTTTATCTGGGCTACAAGCGGCTAATAAACCACTAGATAATAATACTGTTGTTGCTAATGTAACTAATTTTGTTTTTTTCATGTGAATCCCCCACATTTCATTTTTTTGTTTTATTTTACCCAAAAAGTACTCAGACTCTTTGTGAAAAATCAAACGGTAAGAAAAAGGTGTAAATCCTTTTACGTGCTATATTTTACACGCAAATCCAAAAAAAGTCTAATTAATTTGTGATATTTAAAAAAAAGCTATAAAAATCGTAGACGAATCTGTGAATAGAACAAATATTATCACAAACTTTAGTCTAAACTAAAGCCTTCTTTAACCTGAAAAAATCGAGCGAAACATAAAGGTCGCTCGATTTTTTTATTGTTTTTATTGAAGTAAATTAGCCATTTGGTAAAAACCAGGTGTTTGCTTAGCCAAAAAATCGGCAGCTTTAATGGCACCATTAGCAAAAATACGACGTGACAAAGCAGTATGTTTAAATTCAATGATCTCGTCTTCACCCGCAAATAAAATGGTGTGTTCACCAGGAATCGTGCCCCCACGAACCGCATGGATACCTATTTCATTTAATGGGTTGGTATTTTCTGTCCCACTTCGGCCATAAATATATTCTTTTTTTGTTGTTAAAACGTCATTGATTGAATCGGCAAGTAAAAGAGCCGTTCCACTTGGGGCATCTTTTTTACGGCTGTGGTGCTTTTCAATCACTTCAATTTGAAAATCGTCTTCTAAAAGAGGCGTAACTTTTTGAAGTGCTTGAATTAATGCATTGATTCCTAAAGAAAAGTTAGCAGAATAAAAAACGGGAATATCCTGGCTAGCTAGGGTTATTTCCTTATATAACGTTTCGGAAATTCCGGTAGTCGCAATGACAAGTGGGTATTTTTTTTCAAGACAAAAGTCAATCACTTTTTGAGTCAAAGAATGATGAGAAAAATCAATGACGACATCAATTTTTTCTTGAATTTGTTGTAAATCTTGGTAAATCGGAAAAGAAGCGTTTGCGTCGTTTGCACGATCAAATCCCGCAACTAATTCAAGGGTAGCATGATTGTTTAAGGCAAGTTGAATTTCTTTTCCCATATGACCATTCGCACCAATTAATAAAACATTCGTCATGGAATTCCTCCTTAAATTAACCCATAGGCATGCATTTCTTTACGAAGTCTTTCAACCGTTTCGTCTTCTGGCGGACCTAAAGGCAAGCGGTAATGTGCCTCAATCCCTTTAAGTAACTCGACGCCTTTTTTCACTGGAACGGGATTAACTTCAGAAAAAATCACATCAATTAGAGGCATTTGCTTGAGTTGAATTTTTTTCGCTTGTTCGAGTTCGCCATTTAAATAATGATGCACCATTGCAGAGGTATCTTTAGGCGTAATATTTGCAATCGTTGAAATAACGCCGCTACCACCAACCGATAAAACGGGTACTACTTGATCGTCATTTCCTGAATAAAGGGCAAAATTATCATCCACAAGTCGCGCGATCTCCACAATTTGTGAGATATCACTACTTGCTTCTTTAATTCCTTGGACGTTTGGAATCTCTTTTAAAGCTTTAACTAAACTAGGTGTTAAATTCAAGTTTGTTCGAGAAGCAACCGAGTATAAAATCACTGGCGTCTTTACTTGACTACAAATCGCTTCGTAATGAGCGATTAAGCTTTTTTTGGTCGCTTTATTATAGTAAGGAGTCACAATCAATAAGGCATCTGCTCCTAATTTTTCTGCCTCAACAGCAAGATAGATTCCATGCTTTGTATCATTTGAACCGGTACCAGCAATGACAGGAATTCGACCATTGACTTGTTTGATAACTGTTTCAATAACGGCCAAGTGTTCTTCGTCAATCAAAGTAGAAGCCTCTCCCGTTGTCCCACAAGCGATAATTGCATCCGTTCCTTCTGATACGTGCCATTCTGTTAGTTCTTTTAATTGATCAAAATTAACTGTTCCATCTTCATTCATCGGTGTGACTAATGCGACACCAGATCCTTCAAAAATTGCCATAAAAACACGTCCCTTCAGATTTCTATGTCAATAAATAAAAACACTTGCTAAATCATCTAAATTAACATAGATTATTAGAATAATATACTATAATATTAAGATAATTCAAGAGAATTCTAATATTTTGGTGATAAAACGATGAAAAGAGGAGTCAATATGGTAAAAACAATTCAAAATAACCATCTGTTTTGGGATGGGTGTGATACGACCGCTTTAGCAAAGGAGTATGGAACACCATTATACGTTTATTCTGAAACAGCCATTGTTAACGAATGTCGCGAATTACGCGAGCATTTTATTAATAAATATGAAAAAGTGCGTGTCGCCTATGCTTCCAAAGCGATGAATATTTTAGCTATTTTAAAAATAATTGAACGTGAAGGCTTGTGCCTAGATGTGGTGAGTGGGGGAGAATTATATACCGCAATGGTTGCTAATTTTCCAGCTGAAAAAATCGAATTTAATGGTAATAATAAATCGTTAGAAGAACTAGCAATGGCACTTGATTACGGTGTAGGCCGCATTATTGTTGATAGTTTACAAGAATTGGATTGGTTAATTCAGCTTTGCCAAGAAAAAAAGACGACCGCTAAAATCTTGTTCCGCATCACACCAGAAGTCCAAGTAGCGACTCATGCTTTTATATCGACTGGACAAACCGATTCGAAATTTGGGATTCCATTAAAACCTGAAATCTTATTCCCTTTAATTGAAAAAGCCATTCAAGCACCAGAAATTCAATTTTATGGCTTGCATTTTCACATTGGTAGCCAGTTAAAAGAAAACGAAACCCATCTAACGGCAGCTCAAACAGCACTGAATTATGTCCTTGAAATTAAAGAGCGTTTCCAGTATGAAGTACTTGAACTGAATTACGGTGGCGGTTTTGGTGTCCGTTATTTGTCTGAAGACACGCGGCCATCCTATGCTTATTTTTTAGATCCGTTAATGGCATTAACGCAAAAATTTTGTCAAACACATGGGTTGCAAATGCCTACGATTGTCATTGAACCTGGGCGTAGTATTGTAGCTGAAGCGGGGATTACATTGCATGAAATTGGCAGCATAAAAGAAATCCCGAATGTCCGTAAATACGTTGCCATTGATGGTGGGATGACGGATAATATTCGCCCAGGACTTTACGAAGCCCAGTACTCAGGGATGCTAGCCAATAAAGCCGAAGAAGAAAAAACTGAAAAAGTAACCATTGCAGGTAAGGCATGTGAAAGTACGGATATTTTAATTAAAGATATATTCTTGCCACCTGTTAAAACAGGAGATATTTTTGCCACTTTTTCAACGGGCGCCTACGGTTATGCAATGGCAAGTAATTACAATAAAATTCCCATTCCAGCCGTCGTCATAGCAAAAGAAGGACAAGCAAGTTTAGTTGTTAAAAGACAAACGTATCAACAAATAATACAAAACGAACAAATACCTGATTATTTAGCTTGATTTAGGTAAGAAGTTACTTATCCTTTCCAGCTGATGGTAAAATATTGGCTTAACGAATCACTTGACAACAAAATGAATTCTCGTTAAAATACCAGTTGTTAACATATTTGTTTCATGTGACTAGATTATACTAGGCATGGAAAATTCTAAAAAAAAGGGGTGAACTGTACCCTCATTTAGAATTTTCCATGCTTTTTTTGTTTTTGTAGGCCGCAAAAGCAAGGGGACATGGACCACTATTTCTCGAGAAAAGGAATGCATTCGATGAAAATCAAGAAAATTTTAAATCAAAACGCCGTATTAGTTGATGCTCACGGGGAAGAAAAAGTCGCGATTGGTAAAGGGATTGGCTTTGAAAAAAAGCGCAATGATCCGTTGTTTGCTCGTGAAATTGAGCGTTTGTTTGTGATGGAAGCAGAAGGGCAATTGAAACTACAATCGCTGTTAAATCAAATTGATGAGAAGTTTTTATTTGCTGCTGAAAAAATCGTTGAACGAGCAGAGACGGTTTTAATGGAAAAGCTAAATGCACATGTTTTGATCTCATTAACGGATCACTTAGCCTTTTCAGCGGAAAATATTCAAAATGGCATCCTGATTCGCAATCAGTTACTACCAGAAATTGAAGTATTGTACCGTGAAGAATTCACCGTTGCACAATGGGCGGTTGATTATTTAGTTCAAACGTTAGGGGTACCTTATACTTATGATGAAGCAGGTTACATTGCGATTCATTTGCATAGTGCGCGTCAAGGTGAACGGGACAAACACCAGAGTATTCGGGAAGTAACGATTGTTTCAGAAATTGTTCAATTAATTGAAGAAGAATTACAGCTTGACTTACATGCAAAAGAAATGGTTTTAAACTACACGCGTTTAGTCAATCATTTGCGTTTATTACTTCAACGGCACCATCAACAACGTTATGCGACGCTCGATGAAGAAATTGTTGAGATGGTCAAAACAAAATATCCAGAGAGCTTTTTTATTGCAAAGAAGATCCGTGTTTTATTATTAAAAAATTATCAATTATCAACAACAACAGAAGAATTAGGCTATTTAGCCATTCATATTGAACGCTTACGTCTAATTCAAGCAGATAAAAAATAGGAGGAAATCAAAAAATGAAAGCATATATGCAAAGAATGGGTCGTTCTTTAATGCTACCGGTGGCAATAATCTTTTAGCGGCCTTTTTAATTAAAGCAGGCGGTACGATTTTAGATAATCTTGGGGTATTATTTGCGGTAGGGCTAGCCATCGGTATGTCTAAAGACAAAGACGGTTCAGCGGCTTTAGCTGGCTTAATTGCCTTTTTAACACCGATTACATTAGTGAGTACGTCAGCGGTGAAATTATTTACCGGCTTGGATGAAGTAAACGTCGCTTTTGATGCAATCAACTTTAAAAACGTCTTTATCGGAATTTTAGCTGGTTTAGTGGCAGCGGCGATGTACAATCGTTTTTCTCAAGTGAAGTTACCGATGGCGTTATCCTTTTTTAGTGGCAAACGCGCGGTACCAATCATTACCGCAGCCGTTATGTCAGCGATTAGTGCGTTATTAATTTTTGTTTGGCCACCCGTTTATACGGCTTTAGTGACTTTTGGTGAAATGATTTCAGGCTTAGGGCCAGTTGGCGCGGGGCTGTATGGCTTCTTTAACCGACTATTAATTCCAACCGGGTTACACCATGCGTTAAATAATGTCTTTTGGTTTAACTTAGCTGGAATTGATGACATTGGTAAATTCTGGTCTTCTGAAGGAATTAAAGGAGTAACTGGGATGTACCAAGCCGGCTTTTTCCCAGTAATGATGTTTGGTTTACCAGCGGGTGCTTTAGCCATTTATCAATGTGCACGTCCTGAAAAGAAAAAAGAAGTGGCTTCTTTAATGATTGCGGCCGGTTTTGCTTCTTTCTTTACCGGGGTAACCGAACCACTTGAATTTTCATTCATGTTTGTGGCGTGGCCTTTATATGTAGTACACGCGATTTTAACCGGGATTTCAATGTTTATTGCAGCGACCTTCCAATGGACAGCTGGTTTTAACTTTAGTGCCGGACTAGTTGACTTCTTCTTAAGTTTACGTGTACCGATTGCAAATAAACCTTATATGTTATTGGTATTAGGCTTAGTAATGGCTGTTATTTACTACTTTACGTTCTTATTTGTCATTAAAAAATTCAATTTAATGACACCAGGTCGCGAAGAAACGAGTGAAGAAGAAGGCTCAACACCGATTGCCGTTAGTGGTGGGGATAAATTTGAAGCAATGGCTAGCCGCATTTATCAAGCACTAGGTGGGGCAGAAAATGTGGTCGCGATTGACAATTGTACGACTCGTTTGCGTTTACAAGTAAAAGATACGGCCAAAGTCGATCAAGCCAAAATTAAAGCAACGGGTGTTCCAGGCGTAAAAGTAATTGATGCGAAAAACATTCAAGTAATCGTTGGGACTGAAGTTCAGTTTGTGGCGGATGCGATGAATCGCTTGCACGGTGGTCAACCAGCAGCGACCGCTCATTCAACCAAAGCAGCAACACCTCAAGCCGTAAAAAAAGAACAAGCCGTTTACGCTGTAGCAACGGGTGAATTAATCCCAATTTCAGCTGTATCTGATGAAGTCTTCTCACAAAAAATGATGGGGGATGGTTATGCAGTTATTCCAACAAATGGTCAAATTTTTACGCCCGTTGACGGAAAAGTTTTAAATATCTTCCCAACAAAACATGCTTTAGGCATTCAAATGAGTAATGGCATTGAAGTTCTTTTACACATGGGCATTGATACGGTGAGCTTAAAAGGTGCGCCATTCACTCTTTATGTAGAAGAAGGGCAAACAATTCAACGGGGTCAATTAATTGCGGACGTTGATTTAGAAGCGCTAAAAGAAAGTAACTGTCCGACAGATATGATTGTCGTCTTTACCAACTCTGATCACGTAGCGAACTTTACACTAAATCCAGGCACGGTGAAAGCCAATGCGCTTTCTGGTGAAGTGACTAGTAAATAATAAAAAATAAGACGGTTCCAGTCGCGGAATCGTCTTATTTTTAATGTTTTTAAAAAGTTAAGCTAACATCTTCTGCCTTTTGAACTGCTTCAGCAATGATTTCATCTCTTCTTTCAGGATGATGATCCGCACCTTCAATGAAGATTTGTTGAACACTTTCAATACCGACAAAGTTTAAAATGCCTTTTACGTATTGAGAAGAGAATTCTTGTCCACCATAAACGCCACCGTTGGCTTGAATGTGGAGCGCTTTTTTACCAGAAGTTAAAGGAACGGGACCTGCTTCAGTGTATTTGAACGTTTTGCCTGCTACGTTAATCGTATCAATCCAAGCTTTCAGGCGCGTTGGAATGTTTAAGTTCCATAAGCCATTTCCAATCACAATTTTATCAGCCGCTAGAAATTGTTCCGTTGATTCGTTAAAACGAGCAATTTTCTTTTGTTGGCTAGGAGTTAAAGCACTGAAGTCTTTGCCACCTTGTAAGTCATTCCAACCCGTTAAGACATCTAAATCGATTTCAGGGAATTCTTCATTATATAAATCTAAAACAAGGATTTCATCTTCCGGGTGACTCTTTTGGTAGCTATCTAAAAAAGCATAAAAAACTTTCATTGATTTTGAATCTTCACCGGTTAAAGGGTGTGCTTTAACTGCTAATAATGTTGCCATAAGGGATTCTCCTTTATAAATAAGTTATTTTGTCAAAAGTCAGTATATAAAAAAAGAAACGGAACTTCAACAAATTAGCTTACAGTGAAGTTTCGTTTCTATTTTAGTTTGCTAGCGCTTAGGAAGCCATACTCATTGTACGTAGTGCTTTCATTCCGCCAGTGACAACCGTTGTTTGAAAACCATGTTTAGCTAAAAAGTGCGCGATGGTTTGAGCGCGACGACCGGCATGACTTAAGATATAGTAATGCGTATCTAAATCTAATTCGTTTAAACGGTTAGGAACACTTGTTAAAGGCATTGAGATTGCCCCTTCAAAATGATCTTCAAGGTAAGCTTCTTTGTCGCGGATATCTAAGATCGTGATTTTTTGATTTTTCGTTTCGGATAAAAAAGTTTGAATATTTACTGCATTCATGATTAAAATCTCCTTATTTCTTTGATGTCATTTGTTTCATTGGCATTTTATAAGCAAAATCAGATGTTTTCAACTATTTAACCTTCGAATGAAAACATAATTAAGTATATTTTACTTAATTTTAACAATTTAAATGGCTAAGTTTGTTGTTTTTGCCTTACAAAATCTAATATCGGCTAGTTTTTGCTTCTTTTTAAAGTTTGGCGAAAATTTGCGGTTTATTTAGGAAAAGAAACTTGCAATTCTAGGTAGAATCAAGTAAAGTATGTATGTGCAAAAAGCACGACCCGTTACTTGGTTTAGCGAATCACCAACGTTATACTCAGTGACTGGGGAATATATAGGAAGAGGTGGAGACACATGGCAATTTCAAAAGAACGTAAAAACGAAATCATGAACCAATTTGCTCGTCACGAAGGAGATACTGGTTCACCAGAAGTTCAAATCGCTGTTTTAACAGAAGAAATCAACACATTGAACGCTCATATCCGCGAACACAAAAAAGATCACCATTCATACCGTGGATTAATGAAAAAAATTGGTCACCGTCGTAACTTGTTAGCTTACTTACGTAACAAAGACGTGATTCGTTACCGTGACTTAATCCAAGCTTTAGGCTTGCGTCGTTAATCATCTTAAAAAGTAAAAGTGAGGTTCCTATGAATCTCACTTTTTTACTATGCAACGGCTAGAACGAACAAAAATAAAAAATATAAAAGCTGTCAGCATGTGTCCTGGTTTACTACTAACCAAAAGAAAGTAGAGAAAATTTCTCTTTTTTCTTTTGTTTAGTAGCAGCCACTGCTTGCAGCGAAAGAGGAGATTTATTTATGACAAAACAAGTATTTTCAACCACTTGGGGCGGACGTCCACTTTCTGTTGAAGTTGGACAGTTAGCCAAACAAGCAAACGGAGCGGTATTAGTCCGTTACGGGGACACGGTTGTTTTAACCGCGGTTGTTGCCTCAAAAGAAGCAAAAGACACCGATTTTTTCCCATTAACGATTAACTATGAAGAAAAAATGTACGCCGTTGGTAAAATTCCTGGTGGGTTTATCAAACGTGAAGGTCGTCCAAGTCTAGATGCGACGTTAACGGCACGTTTAATTGACCGTCCAATTCGTCCAATGTTTGCGGAAGGCTTCCGTAATGAAGTGCAAGTAACTAATATCGTGATGAGTGTTGAACAAGACTGCTCACCAGCAATGGCTGCAATGTTAGGTTCATCATTGGCTTTATCTATTTCAGATATTCCATTTGACGGCCCAATCGCAGGCGTTGAAGTAGGGTACGTTGATGGCGAATATGTGTTAAACCCAACTGTTGAACAACAAGAAAAAACGGCGATTGAATTATCCGTTGCGGGTACAAAAACAGCAATTAACATGGTTGAATCAGGTGCCAAAGAAGTTTCTGAAGAAGACATGCTAGGTGCTTTATTATTTGGTCACCAAGCAATTCAAGAAATGGTTGCTTTCCAAGAAGAAGTCGTTGCAGCAGTCGGCAAAGAAAAAATGGAAATTACTTTACTTCAAATTGATGAAGATTTGCGTAAAGAAGTTTATGCAGCTTACTATGAAACAATGAAAAAAGCAGTCTTAACAGAAGAAAAATTAGCTCGTGAAGACGAAATTGATCAAGTAAAAACTACTGTAAAAGAAGTTTACGCTCAAAAAGCTGCTGAACTTCCAGAAGAAGAAGCCGCACATTTAACAAAAGAAATTAAACAATTAGCGGAAGACTTAGAAAAAGATGTCGTACGTGAATTAATCACGATTGATAAAATTCGTCCGGATGGTCGTAAAATCGATGAAATTCGCTCTCTAGCTTCAGAAGTTGGTTTATTGCCACGTGTCCATGGTTCTGGTTTATTCACGCGTGGTCAAACCCAAGCATTATCGACTTGTACGTTAGCACCATTAGGCGAACACCAAATTATTGATGGTTTAGGAATTGAAGAGTCAAAACGTTTCATCCACCATTATAATTTCCCACAATTCTCAGTGGGTTCAACGGGGCGTTCGGGCGCTCCTGGTCGTCGTGAAATTGGTCATGGTGCTCTAGGTGAACGTGCGATGGCACAAGTGATTCCTTCAGAAGCAGACTTCCCATACACCATTCGAATTGTATCAGAAGTATTAGAATCAAATGGTTCTTCTTCTCAAGCAAGTATTTGTGGAGGAATCTTAGCGTTAATGGATGCTGGGGTGCCAATTAAAGCACCAGTCGCTGGGATTGCGATGGGGCTTGTGTCAGACGGTGAAAACTATACCATCTTAACCGATATTCAAGGCTTAGAAGACCACTTAGGCGACATGGACTTTAAAGTTGCTGGAACGAAAGACGGCATTACCGCTTTACAAATGGATATTAAAATCCAAGGAATCACCGAACAAATTTTACGTGAAGCGTTAGACCAAGCGAAAAAAGCGCGGATGGAAATCTTAGAAGAGTTAATTTCAACCATTGCAGAACCTCGTAAAGAGTTAAGCCCATATGCACCGAAAATCGAAATGATTCAAATCGATCCAGATAAAATCAAAGTGGTTATCGGTAAAGGTGGCGAAACGATTAACTCAATCATTGATGAAACGGGCGTGAAGATTGATATTGATCAAGATGGCAATGTATCAATCGCGTCATCCGATGCAGAAATGATTCAAAAAGCGATTAAAATTATTGAAGAATTGACCAAAGAAGTCAAAGTCGGCGAAGTTTACTTAGGAAAAGTTGTGCGCGTTGAAAAATTTGGTGCGTTTGTAAACTTAATTAAAGGCAAAGATGGTTTGGTTCACATTTCGCAATTAGCTCACGAACGCGTGAACAATGTCGAAGATGTCGTGAAAGAAGGCGATGAAATCTTAGTAAAAGTAACAGAGATTGACCGTCAAGGCCGCATCAACTTGTCTAGAAAAGCGATGTTAGATGAGCCGAAAAAAGACTAACGAACAATCATCATAAATTACAATTTTAGTAGCTCCTTGAAGAGAAATTCTTCGAGGAGCTTTTTTGAATAATTTTCGCTGTTCTCTTTGAAGAGGCATTCGACACTTTTTATGGTGTTAATTGAAGCGAGACAAGGGCTTACTCACTCTAAATTAAAAAATTATCATTATGTTGAAATTTTGTTAAAAAAAGCTAGAAAACACCCGATTTTAATAAGTGAAAGGGCTTTTTAACGAATGGCCCTTTTTAAAAAAAGAAAATTGTTAAGAATACGGGAGGTTGTCTTGTGAGAGGAAAGAAAGTTTTATCGACAGTGATTGGTTGTGGTTTAGGGTTAGGTATTTTATTTGCGAGTGGGATTCAAACGGTGAGTGATGCTCATCAAGTAGAAACACACACGGTTGCGACACGTTGGTTACCAGATACGAAAACAAGTATCAAAGTTTCGTCTTCCTCTTCTAGTAGTCAAGGAACGACTTCAACAGCAACAGTTAAAAATCAAATTACGATTGCCGGTAAAGTGATTCCTTTAATCGATAGTCAAGGAACAGCGAGTGCGCCAAGTGGCAACCGCGCGGGTTACTGGGCGGGGAATGGAAGTACAACCGATAGTTTGACAACGCATATTATCGGCCACAATCCGGGAGCCTTTGCGAATGTTTTAAGTTTGAAAAACGGCTCTGTGATAAAAGTGACAGACCGCAATGGCAAGAGCCGAAATTATACGGTTTATCAAATTTTAACGGTAAATGCGAGTGGTTACGGCAAAGATGGCAAGGACTATTGGGGAACAATCTTTGGTCAAAAAGGCGAATCGATTAGTTTACAAGCATGTATTGACAGCAAGTGGAACATGGTTGTTTTAGCAAAATAAGAGCACAAAGCGACAAAAAAGAGTAACATTTCTTTTTTGTCGCTTTTTTTTGAATTTTTTGTGAAGACCAACTTCTCTTTGAATGAGTATGCTAAGATAAAGAAAAGCTAAAATGAAGGGGAAATCCGTGATGTTAATGAAATTAAGAAAGAAAGCGCAAGAATGGATGCGCGGACGTTATGGCCATTTTGATGCACTTAATAAGACGTTATTGGTAATCAGTTTATTGTTATTGTTTTTCGCTAATTTTACAGCGAGTGTTGCTTGGCCGATGCGCCTACTTGCTTATGGTCTTTTTCTTTTGACGTATTATCGTATTTTTTCAAAAAGAATCTACATACGCTCAAATGAAAATCAAAAATTTTTACGCTGGAAAAATCGTTGGTTAAAAAAAGGCCAACAAGTAAAAAGTCAATTTAAACAAAGAAAAACCCATACCTTTTTCCATTGTCCAGAATGTAAACAAGCTCTGCGTGCACCCAAAGGACGGGGGCAAATCAAAATCACTTGTTCAAAATGCCAACACGTGTTTTTCAAGAAAGTTTAATTGAACCATCGAGGAAACCTGTTAAGATGATTCTAAAGGACTGTTGAAATGAATCTAGAAATTAAAAAGGGAGTGTTTGAATGGAGCAACCGATTGATTTATTGTTTACTTTAGACGAAGGATATCTAGAGCCGATGCAAGTGGCGTTAACATCGATTTACACTCATCATGCAAAGCAACCTTTTCGTATTTGGGTGATTCACGAAACGATTCGCGAAGAAAAACAAACGCAACTCCATGCTTTCGTCGAAAAGTTTGGTTGGCAATTGCAATTTTTAGAAGTAGATGGTGCTATTTTTGAAGGTGCACCAACCGTTGAACGTTATCCAAGAGAAATGTATTTTCGTTTGTTAGCTGGTCAAATCTTGCCAACGAGTATAACAAAAGTGTTGTATTTAGACCCAGATATTTTAGTCATTAATTCACTGCAACCATTGTGGGAAACCAGTTTAGAGGGGTATCTACTAGCTGCTGCGACCCATAGAAGAATCATCGATCTCACGACAAAGTTTAACCAAATTCGATTAGATACCGATCATGATTATTATAATTCAGGCGTGTTACTGATCAACTTGGAGAAAGCGCGCGAACTCGTTTCTTGGTCAGAAATACAGCAGACAATCGAAAAATACAACAAATTATTAATGTTGCCTGACCAAGACGTTTTGAATCATTTGTATGGAAAGTATACACTGGAAGTCCCCGAAGAAATATGGAATTACGACGCACGTTTATACACAAGTTATTTAGCAAGAAGCTTAGGAGAATACAATAGCCATTGGATTGCTCAAAACACAGCTATTTTACATTTTTGCGGCAAGCCTAAGCCATGGGATGCAAAAAACGATACTCGATTCACGGCCTTGTACTTAGATTATCAAAAATTAACGCGAAAATTCATGCCTCGACTTGAGCTAAAAAACCGGCCCTCGACAATTTGATTGTCTGACGGGTCGGTTTTTTTATGAGTGGACAAAATAAGCTAAGATTCGTTCACCATTACTAGGATCGTTTTTTGTCGTATTACTAAAGCCAAAAGACTGATAAAAAGGAAAAATTTTGACATTTTCTTCATGGGCATCTAAATAATGTCTACCGATTCAATAAAAAACATTGAAACAGCGGTATTTGAGCTCGATATTTTATATAACAAGTGCAAGACTTTTAACGGTGGAACACGGAAAACCATGCACTTTTATCAATATTGGAGGATGCTAATGTATAAACCACAAATTTAAACGCAACTTTTACGAATGGATTGGGTGCCTCACTAATTCAAAAAAATAAGGCTTCAGTGAATAAGAAACCGTTATGCAAATTCAAGAAAATCATTATTTGGCAATTATTCAGTAAGCATTAAATAAATGATTTTTAAAGAATTATTTTCAAGTAAGTAATTTAGAACGATTTTAAAGAATTGACGCTCATAACCTTTCCCTTGATAATTGGCATCAATCATAAAGCAATCGAGCCAAATCGTTTGTTTTTCAAAATCATGTGCCCCAATCATGGCAAAGCCAACCATCTGCTGATCAACGTATAGCCCTAGCGGGACCCATTGATAATCGCGTTCGTCATTTGGCTCAAGTAAGGAAAGCGTATTTGGTTCGATGAACGATTCTTGATTTGGCGCAACTTTTAACCCAATAGCTTAACGCCAGTTTTCTTTTGTAATTGGCTTTAAATGGTAATGCATGTGGGTACCTCCTTGCACTTCAAAGTTATTTTAACTGAAATCCAAACAATTCACTAAAAAAAATATTTTTTCGAACGCATGATTTGAGTTTCATTCTCAATTAGTCTACAATGAGTGAGAATGAATAAAAAACAATGGGGGTATCAGCATGTCTGTTTTAGAAATTAAAAACTTACACGTTTCAATTGAAGATAAAGAAATCTTAAAAGGAGTCAATTTGACTTTAAACACAAACGAAATCCATGCCATCATGGGACCAAACGGAACGGGGAAATCAACCTTGTCAGCAGCAATTATGGGGAACCCGAACTTTGAAGTGACAGAAGGAGAAGTCTTATTAGACGGCGTGAACGTTTTAGAATTAGAAGTCGACGAACGTGCCCGTTTAGGATTATTTTTAGCGATGCAATACCCAAGTGAAATTGCAGGAATTACGAACGCTGAATTTATGCGAGCAGCGATGAATGCGAAACGTGACGAAAACGACAAAATTTCAGTGATGAACTTTATTAAAAAATTAGATGAAAAAATGGCGCTTTTAAATATGCCGGAAGAAATGGCAGAGCGTTATTTAAATGAAGGTTTCTCTGGTGGGGAGAAAAAACGAAACGAAATCCTACAATTATTAATGTTAGAACCAACTTTTGCAATTTTAGACGAAATTGACTCTGGTCTTGACATTGATGCGCTAAAAGTGGTGGCAAAAGGTGTGAACGAAATGCGCAGTGAGAACTTTGGCGCGTTAATCATTACGCACTATCAACGCTTATTAAACTACATTACACCTGACTACGTGCATATTATGATGGAAGGCCGTGTCGTGATGAGCGGTGGCGCTGATTTAGCGAAACGTTTAGAAGCAGAAGGTTATGCAGGTATTAGTAAAGAATTAGGTATCGACTACAAAGAAGAAGAAGCTTAAAAGGAGGTTATCATTGATGAAAAAAAATTTACAAGACTATTTAGGCGCTGTAAAAGTTTTTTCTGCCATCAAAGAAGAACCGACTTGGATGTTAGAATTACGCGAAAAAGCTTTACAAAAAGCCGAAGAATTAGATTTTCCAGTAATTGAACGAGTAAAATACGAGCGTTGGCCACTGTTTAATATTAGCGAAGCCGCACTCGATGGGGAAACAGCGGAAATCAATTCTGTCCCTGCCTTTGATGAAATGCACAAACACCCATTACTTGTTCAACAAGATGATGTAACGATTTTTGAACAATTGCCGATTTCATTATCGATGCAAGGGGTCATTTTTACCGACTTGTTTACGGCGATGTTAAATCACTCTGATTTAGTGGAAGAGTATTTAATGAAAAAAGCCGTTCCGATGGATGAAGATAAATTAACCGCTGCGCACTTAGCGTTTTTAAATAGTGGTATGTTCTTATACGTGCCCAAAAATGTCGTAGTAGAAAATCCTTTTGAAGCGATTTTCCGTCACAATCAAGCGTTGAATCATCATTTCTTTAAACACATTTTAATTGTCGCCGAAGAAAATAGTGCGTTTAGTTATTTAGAACGTTTTATCTCTGAAGGGGAAACAACTGAAAAATTATCAGCGAATATAGTCGTTGAAGTAATCGCAAAACCAGGTGCACAAGTAAAATACGCAGCCATCGACCAACTAGGTGACGCAGTAGCAACTTATATGAATCGCCGTGGGTACTTAATGAAAGACGCGTCGATTGATTGGGCACTTGGTGTAATGAATGAAGGAAACGTGATTGCCGACTTTGATTCCGATTTAGTTGGTACCGGTTCGCATGCTGAAGTGAAAGTTGTTGCCATTAGTGCCGGCCGTCAAGTTCAAGGAATTGATACCCGTGTGACGAATAAAGCTGCTCATTCGATTGGTCATATTTTACAGCATGGCGTAATTCTTGAAAAAGGGACCTTAACTTTTAACGGCATTGGTCACATCTTAAAAGGAGCAAAAGGGGCCGATGCACAACAAGAAAGTCGCGTCCTAATGCTATCAGATCAAGCTCGTGGCGATGCGAATCCGATTTTATTAATCGATGAAAATGAAGTGACTGCCGGACACGCAGCCAGTGTCGGTCGCGTTGATCCAGAAGAAATGTATTACTTAATGAGTCGTGGGTTAAGAAAAGAAGAAGCGGAACGTCTTGTGATTCGTGGTTTCTTAGGCTCTGTTTTAACCGCGATTCCAGTCAAACGTGTGCAACAAGAACTAGTGGATGTGATTGAAGGGAAGTTGAATGCTTAATGAATAACCAGACGCGTCGTCAAGATTTTCCGATTTTAGATCAGATTGTAAATGATGAGCCACTCGTTTATTTGGATAATGCAGCAACCACACAAAAACCAACCGTTGTTTTACAAGCAATGGACGACTATTACCAACAAAATAATGCGAACGTGCATCGTGGCGTTCATACACTTGCCGAACGAGCAACCGCTCAATACGAAGCGGCTCGTGAGACCACTCGTGCGTTTATTAATGCCAAAGAAACCGCTGAAGTCCTCTTTACGCGCGGGGCAACGACTAGTTTAAACTGGGTCGCACAAAGTTTAGGTGACTTAAGCGTGCAACCAGGCGATGAGATTGTGATTTCTTATATGGAACACCATGCCAATATTGTACCTTGGCAACAATTAGCCAAACGCAAGCAAGCCACCTTAAAATACATTGCCCTAACCGCCGATGGGGAACTTGACCTTGTCGATGCAAAAAAACAAATTACTGAAAAAACCGCCATCGTTGCGTTAACCCATGTTTCAAACGTGCTCGGCGTCGTGAATCCAATTAAAGATTTAAGTGCCTATGCGCATGAAAAAGGAGCCGTGATGGTGGTTGATGGCGCCCAAGCAGTGCCACATATGAAAGTCGACGTCCAAGACTTAGATTGTGATTTTTACGCCTTTAGCGGCCACAAAATGTGTGGACCAACAGGCATTGGCGTTTTATATGGCAAACGTGCCTGGTTAGAAAAGATGGAACCTGTTGAATTTGGTGGTGAAATGATCGGATTTGTGCACTTGCAAGAAAGCACTTGGGCATCACTGCCTTGGAAATTTGAAGCAGGCACACCAAATATGGCCGGCGCAATTGGCTTAGCTGCCGCCATCGATTACTTAGAAGCGATTGGTTTAGAAGAAATTCATGCGTACGAAACCGAATTAATGGCCTACTTGTTACCGAAAATGGCTGCCATTGAAGGCTTAACCATTTACGGACCAAAAGACCCAAGTAAACGCGCAGGGGTCGTTGCTTTTAACCTTGATGGGATTCACCCACATGATGTTGCGACCGCCTTAGATATGGAAGGTGTCGCTGTTCGTGCCGGCCATCATTGCGCGCAACCCTTATTAAAATATTTAGACGTTGCGGCAACCGCACGCGCAAGTTTTTATCTTTATAATACAAAAGAAGACGCGGACCGCCTCATTGCCGCGCTCTTAGCAACAAAGGAGTTTTTCAATCATGGCCCTCTCTAGATTAGACCAATTATACCGTCAAGTCATTTTAGATCATTCTAGCCATCCGCATCACCATGGCAATTTAGCAGATAGTAGCCAAAAAGTTGAATTACACAATCCAACTTGTGGCGATGTGGTAACGGTTGAAGTCAAATTAAAAGACGAAATCATCGAAGACATCGCTTTTTCTGGCCATGGTTGTTCCATTAGTACAGCAAGTGCGTCCATGATGACCGATGCTGTTATCGGTAAAACATTAGCCGAAGCCAGCCAACTATCTGAATTATTTTCAGATTTAGTGCAAGGAAAAGACGTCGATGCCACCGCGCTTGAAGATGGGGCGATGCTAAGCGGTGTCGCAAAATTCCCTGCACGCATCAAATGTGCAACTTTAGCTTGGAAAGCATTAGATCAAATTATTGCTCATCCCGATGTCAAAGAATATAAAGAAGAAATTGAAGAATAGGAGTGAGAAAACATGAGTGGAGTACCAGAGTTAGAAGAATACCAATATGGCTTCCATGATGATGTTGAGCCAATTTTTAGTACAGGAGTCGGCCTAACCGAAGAAGTCGTTCGTGAAATCTCACGAGTAAAAAATGAACCAGAGTGGATGCTTGATTTTCGTTTGAAATCACTCGAAGCTTATCACAAAATGCCGATGCAAAACTGGGGACCAGATTTGTCAGACCTTGATTTTGATAGCATCAAATATTACCAAAGACCAAGTGATAAACCCGCGCGTTCTTGGGAAGATGTACCAGACAAAATCAAAGAAACCTTTGAACGAATTGGAATCCCAGAAGCTGAACGTGCTTACTTAGCTGGTGCTTCTGCCCAATACGAATCAGAAGTGGTCTACCATAACATGAAAGAAGAATTCCAGAAATTAGGAATCATCTTTACCGACACCGATTCGGCTTTAAGAGAATACCCAGAATTATTCAAACAATACTTTTCAAAATTAGTTCCTCCAACCGACAACAAACTCGCTGCTTTAAACTCAGCTGTTTGGTCAGGTGGTACCTTTATTTATGTACCAAAAGGCGTTCGCGTCGATGTCCCACTGCAAACGTACTTCCGTATCAATAATGAAGGCACCGGTCAATTTGAACGGACCTTAATTATTGTGGACGAAGGAGCAAGCGTCCATTACGTAGAAGGCTGTACCGCACCAACTTATTCAAGTAACAGCTTGCATGCAGCCATCGTTGAAATCTTTACCTTAAAAGACGCGTACTGCCGTTATACAACCATCCAAAACTGGTCGGATAACGTGTACAACCTAGTAACCAAACGTGCCAAAGCCGAAGCCGGCGCAACCGTTGAATGGATCGATGGCAACCTAGGTGCTAAAACAACCATGAAATACCCAAGCGTTTACCTAGATGGAGAAGGCGCACGAGGCACAATGTTGTCGATCGCTTTTGCTAACGCCAACCAAATCCAAGATACCGGCGCGAAGATGATTCACAATGCACCAAACACATCTAGCTCCATCGTCTCAAAATCAATCGCTAAAAGTGGCGGTGAAGTAAACTATCGCGGCCAAGTAACTTTCGGCAAAAAGAGTCAAGGATCCATCTCACATATTGAATGTGACACCATCATTATGGACGACCTATCAAAATCAGATACCATTCCATTTAATGAGATCCACAATAGCCAAGTAGCCTTAGAGCACGAAGCCAAAGTATCCAAAATTTCAGAAGAACAACTGTACTACTTGATGAGCCGCGGCCTATCAGAAGTCGAAGCAACTGAAATGATTGTTATGGGCTTTGTCGAGCCATTTACGAAAGAATTACCGATGGAATATGCGGTAGAATTAAACCGACTCATCCAGTATGAGATGGAAGGCAGTGTTGGTTAACACTGATATATGGGCTAGAAACACTGTTAATTCAATGTTTCTAGCTTTTTTTGTTTACCTTCAAAAAGACACAAAAAAGGAACCTCCCCATCTCATTCTTTGATTCGAGTGTCAATCGGTCTGGGCCTGACACTTGAATTAAACAATGAGAAATTCCATGAATGAAATTATTCGACAAATCTCTCGTAAAAACTGTCTCAAATGTTGCCATTGATCCAGGCCATAATTAGAAGATATTCTGATCAATGTTTTTTATTTAACTTCATATTCATTGTGAATGTCGATTTATTTGAAGATAACTTCAAATTTTGGTAAAATATGATTTGAATTGAAGTTTAATAACAGGAGGAATAGTATGTTTGAAAGACCAGAATATCTCAATCAATTAATAAAATTTAAAGATACTGATTTTATTAAAGTTATTACAGGCGTTCGGCGTTCAGGTAAGTCAGTTCTTCTAATGCTCTTTCAAGAACATTTAATGCAAGAAGGTGTGCCAGACGATCATATTATTTACATGAACTTTGAAAGTTTTGAATATCAGACGATTACAACAGAGGAAAAGTTTCGCGAAAAATTAAATGATTTATTACCTAAGGATAGAAAAAAAGTCTATTTGTTATTTGATGAAATCCAAGTAGTTGAAGGTTGGCAACGTGTTATCAATGGACTTAGAGTTAGTTTTGATAGTGATATTGTTATTACAGGTTCTAATGCGAACATGCTTTCAGGAGAACTAGCCACTCTATTAAGCGGACGCTACATAGAAATTCCAATCTACCCGTTCTCATTTAAAGAATTTTTAAGTGTGAAAGGAATCGAACCAAGTTCACGAAAAGTAGATATAGCTTATAATGAATATGAAAAGTATGGAGGCTTCCCAAGTGTCACGATTGCGGAAGAATCAATTAAAGACACAATACTTTCAGGTATTTTTGATACAATTGTTTTAAATGATGTTGCATTAAGATCTGGCATTAAAGATCCGGCAGTTTTAAAAACAATTGTTAGCTTTCTAGCAGATAATGTTGGTCAATTAGTCAATACATCAAGAATTGTGAATACATTAAAAAGTGACGGAATTGAAACCACTAATCATACAGTTAATCGTTATTTAGATTTACTTGAAAGTGGCTACTTGTTTTATCGAACAAGGCAGTATGATATACGTGGACGGGAATATTTAAGAACAAATGGAAAATACTTTATTGTAGATACAGGGCTGCGACGGAATGCAGTCGGCAGAAAAGATGGTAATTACAGCAACCGTTTAGAAAATATAGTTTATATAGAATTACTTAGAAGAGGTTATACTGTTGATGTCGGGAAACTTGATACTAAAGAAATTGACTTTGTTGCAAGAAGACTAGATGAAACGCTATATGTTCAAGTAACATATGAGCTACCAAATAATTCTCATGAAACAGATAACCTATTGCACATAAAAGATAACTATAAAAAAATAGTTGTCACTGGAAAATATCATGATATTGAACAAATTGATGGTATACCGATTGTTTACATCGCTGATTGGTTATTAGAAAAGTAGAGTTGTAATCAAAGAAGACGTTCGTTGTCATAGTAATCTTCAAATATAGATTGAAAATCTAACATTTGAAGGTTGTTATGCACGAGAACGTATTTCTTGTATATTAGTTTTTTCTACTGAATAAATATTATAGCGAATCGCCCGAATGAAGTTTGGACCTGGGATATCACTTGGTTAAAAGGGCCGGTAAAAGGACTGTTTTACGATTGTATTTAATCATCGATTTATTTAGCCGGAAAATGGTAGTTGTGAAATTTGGGAAACAGAAGAAGCGCGGTATGCCAAACAATTGATTCAGCAAACGGTCATCGGTCATCAATCGGTGGCTTTTAATCCTTTAAAAGAAAGATACGACAACTATATTGACAAACACCGCACTTTAATTTATTCTCTTTAAGATATTCGTAATAAAAAACAAGAAACATAGCGTATTGTTTTACGTTGTTTTTACGCTATATTTTAATGAAAGCTATTATTCATGGTACCATATTTATGAAAGGTGGCGAATATTATGGCTGTGATTATTGAAAGAGCAATGGGGTTAGACAAAATAACTTCAACAGATATTAGTAGACAATACAGCAAGGTTTCAAAAATTGTGAAAAATGCTGTTAAGCCATTAGAGATTACTAAAAACGGTAAAGCAGATATAGTTGTTATGAATCCTGAAATGTTTATGGGAATCCTGGAATTATTAGAAGATTATCAAGACAAAATTGCCATCATGGAGTATCAATCCAATAAAGAAAACATTGAGTTTATATCAACAGAAGAAGCATTTAAAGACGTTGACTCGGGTGAGTATAGCAAAATGTCAATTGATGAGTTATTAAACCAGTAGTATGAGAAAAGTTAATATTGATAAAAAATAGTAAAGCAGTTTAAGAAGTTTGATGGAAATACGCTTGGATGGCAAAAAGCGATTATTGACTATCTTAAGGATGAAAGTAATACGATTGAGGAAATAAAAGAAAAGTTCGAATCAACTCAATGCGATTTGAAAGAGTATTACAAGGCAAAGAATAGTTCTTTAAAAGTTCGCATTATCTTTGAAATATTAGAGACAGACGAAGATATAAACATTTTTTTATTTGAACGTGATCTTGAAGATGACGGAGCTAGTGAGATTTTAAATATCTTTGCTGGCGGTTATCGTGATAAAATATATGATGAGGCAAATAGAAGAGCCGTACAAGTCCGAAAAGATAGAGAAAAATTAAAATTAGCTTTAAAAAAAGGAACTATTGAATCAAAAAGAAAAAAAGAATGATAGTAACATCGTTTTAACTAGTCAAATCAAATAAACTGACATCTTTAATTGCCCTCTATGGAAAAACAGAGGGCAATTTTTTATGTGTTCTTTTAGATCTGTATTTTGCAAGATTTTTTTACACAATAATGCACTAATAAATACACAACTTTGTAACCTGAAATTTGCCTTTAATTCTTTTGATTTTGATAATGAATTTTTCAATCGATATCTCTCGCCAGTGAAGCTAAGAATATGCACATGATGGATTAAACGGTCTACCAATGCAGCGGTTAGTCGAGGGTCCGAAAACACCTTATTCCACTGGCTAAACTCTAAATTGCTAGTGAGGATTACGCTTACCAATCACTAATCAATTGAAAGAGGAGTTCGGCGCCATCTTTTGAAAAAGGGACATAGCCCATCTCATCTAGGATAATCAGCTTTACCTTTCCAATTCAACTGAATTCAGACAGAACCTTCTCATACTACCTTCAAGCGACTCTCCAATCTAAACCAAATTACAAAAACCACCTTATCAACAACAACGAACTAAAAAACCCGGCTAATTCTTCTTAAAAAAAGAGTTTGCCGGGGTTTTTTTATCTTTAAACATATCACACTTACAATAAAAAAGCAAAATTCAAAATGACCAAAAACAGTAAAAAATGGTTAAAATTGTCTTTCTTTGTGAAGTTAAATATTTTGAAACGTGATGAATACAAGGTTTTTAAGTAGTTAGTGCGCAAAGAAATGTCAAAACGACCCCTCTCATGTCAATTTGGAATCTGACAATAATTTAAGGATTTAGTATGCTCAAAGCACCTCGAGGAATACAAATGAAGGACAAAGCAAATGACAAATGAAGAGTTGGATGAATTGATTCAAGATTATGAAGGATTGTTTCGAAAGGTTTTGCAAAGGTGTGGTCTGTTTCCAGGTCAAGCTGACTTTGAAGATTATTTACAAGAACTCCGTGTACTGTTTTATTTAAGAGCTAAGGAGTATGCAAGCCGTGGCCTTTTTGAGATGGACAATGAAGTCACGTATTTATTTAAATTCTTGCTATGGCGGATTGTAGATCAAAAAAGGAAAAAAATGATTCAAATTAAAGAAGTGGAAGAAGAAATTTTGGTCAATTTACAAATTCAAATTGAACCGAAATTCGAAGCGGTTGAAACAGCGACGACCTTTACAGCCTTTTATGAACGGCTAACAATAAAAGATCGCCAGAAGTGCCAAGCTTTACTTGAAGATGAAACAATTTCGAGGCAACAAAGAAGTCGCTATCGAGCATATTTTAAAAAGCAATTTCAAAATTTCTTTTCATAACAAAGGAGGAGCTTTTATGTTACCCAATCCAGTAATTATCGATATTAGTGAATGGCAAGTCCCTAGCAAAATCAATTATGATGTGCTCGCAAAACAAATTGCAGGAGTCATTGTTCGAGTACAGTACGGTTCTTTACATGAAGATAAACATTACCAAACCCATATCACTGAATTCCAAAAACGCCAAATCCCAGTCGCGGTCTATGCTTGGGTGCGTGGTACATCTCTTGCAGACATGCAGCAAGAAGCCCGTGATTTTTATCAAAGAGCCAGTCGGTTTTCGCCAGTGTTTTGGTGGTTAGACGTAGAGGAGCAATCGATGACAGATATGCGAAATGGCGTTGAAGCTTACCGACAAGAACTAAAAAAAATGGGCGCGAAAAAAGTCGGCGCGTACATTGCGAATCATCTTTATCAACAATTTCAATTAGCTACCGAAACTTTCGAGGCCATCTGGTTACCAACTTATGGAACCAATTCTGGTGTATACAATGGAAGCAATCCAACTGCGACAACGAATTATCACTTGCATCAATATACCGATAAAGGGCGATTAAGCGGCTATTCTGGTTACTTAGACTTAAACCGAATTGTACAAGGGAATCTAACTACTTATTTTGGTCAAAAAACCCCGCCACAACCAAATCAAAACCAAATACAAGACCAACAAGTCTATCAATTACAAACCGCGGTTTATCTAAGAAAAGAACCCAATTTAAATAGTCCTAGCCTAGCTTTATTGCCAAAAGATAGTCAAGTAGTGATTGATCGCCTTCTTTTTTCAGAAAAATACCTCTGGGGACGACAACCAAGAGCAGATGGTAGTGTTGCTTATCTAGCGTTAGGAATGTTACAGAGTTATGTCAAACGAGTTAAATAATTTTTACGAACGCTCATTTTGGGCGTTTTTTCTTATTTTTCAGTTAAAAGAAGAAAGGAAACTTCTTAAAAAGCTTCCTTTTTTGAATGAGTAAAAGTATACTATCTTTGTGCGTTAATCTACATTTAAGTTTTTATGAAAATAATATGAAATTATTATGTAACAAAACAAATCCAGTCGTAATGGAAAATGGAGGAAAGAAAATGTCAGGAATTCAAAAATTTTTTATCTGGTTCTTAGGAATTTTATTAGTATTAGTAACCGCTGTAACAGTCGTTGTGGCCAAAGTCTATCTAGATGTGAAAGGTAGCATGAACGAAACATTTGAACAAGTAGAAAATAAAAGGGTTGATACTGGGGTAAAACGTCAAGAAAAACTAAACTTAAGCGAACAACAACCTTTTTCAGTTTTACTATTAGGAGTTGATACAGGTGATTTGGGGCGTACAGAACAAGGGCGTTCAGACACAATGATGCTTGCGACAGTAAATCCCCAAAATAAAGAAACTGTTATTACAAGTATTCCTCGTGATACGTATATGGAAATTGTTGGATATGGCACAATTGATAAAATCAACCACGCGCATGCTTTTGGTGGACCAGCAATGTCAATGGATAGTTTAGAGAAATTTTTAAATGTCCCAATTGATCACTATGTTTCCATTAATATGCAAGGTGTAAAAGATTTAGTTGATGCTGTCGGTGGTGTAGACGTCAATAATGATTTGGAGTTTGATATAGAAGGACATCATTTTCCCTTAGGACCCATTCACTTAAATGGTGAAGAAGCATTAGCCTTTTCAAGAATGCGCTATGAAGACCCACGTGGGGATTACGGACGTCAAAAACGTCAACGTGATGTTGTAGCTGCTGTTGCGAAAAAAGCACTTTCTCTAGATGGAGTAACGCAATACCAAGCTGTTTTAGATGCCGTTTCAGCAAATATGTCAACCGATTTAGACTTTGGTGCGATGCAAAAAATCGCCTTAAATTATCGTGATGCATTTGGGAATATCTCAAATGATCAATTAAAAGGCGATGGTGATTTGATTAATGGAATCTCTTATCAGATTGTATCAGATGAAGAGTTAGTAAGAGTACAAGGGGAGTTACGGAGACAGTTGGGGTTGGAATAACATATCTTTTAGTTATACAAATAAATTGCTTCTTTACTGTTTCTAACAAAACATTAGTAAGGAGCAATTATTTTGTATGGTGGTAATCATATGTTTGAATAACAATTTTTTATAACATTATGCAAGAAACTTTATAAAAGAGGAATAATTATTTTAAAGGGGAAAGAAATGTGGACTAGAAAACAAAAAATAACTACTATAATATTAGTTGATACACTACTAACGGGATTCTCTGTACTCGCTTCGTATTACTTTATGAAGCCTTTTTTAACTTTGCCTAAAGAATTTATTATCTATGCGGTCTTAGTATCAATAGGGAGTTATTTAATATTTGGAGGTGTTTTCCGGGTATTTACGAGAATTAATCGCTATACAAATTTAAAGGAAATTATTGCAATATTTTCAGCGAACACAAGTGCATTTTTTGCAACTTTATTTTTAATAATGCTACCTAAAGGAAATTATAGTAGGCGCTTTGTACTATTTTCTTATATATTGTCGACGTTGCTAATCATTGCAAGTCGCTTATTTTGGCGGCTCTACATCGAACAAAAAAACCACCATTTAACAAAAAGTCAAAAACCGAAAAAAACATTGGTGATAGGAGCTGGCGAAGGTGGTCGTATTTTATATAATAGTTTAATTGGTTCTAAAACAGCAGGTGAGATTGAAATTATTGGGTTTATAGATGATGATCCAAATAAATTAGGAACATATCTGTCAGGAAAAAAAATACTAGGAAATTTGGAAGACTTACCAGAAATTATAAAAAAATTTCAGATTGAAATGCTGACATTAGCAATCCCTTCGCTACCCAAAAGTAAAATTCGTCAAATTTATCAAATAATAGAACCATTAAACGTTCAAATTAACATGATTCCTTCAATTGAAGAGCTAGCATCTGGTAAAATTAGTGCTTCTCGTTTAAAAACAATTGATGTTGTTGATTTACTAGGAAGAGAAGAAGTTCAATTGGATATGGAAAGTATTAGGGATCAACTTACCGGGAAAAT
The DNA here is from genome assembly GCF_016909125.1 of Enterococcus lemanii. Classification (GTDB taxonomy): domain Bacteria; phylum Bacillota; class Bacilli; order Lactobacillales; family Enterococcaceae; genus Enterococcus_I; species Enterococcus_I lemanii. Next base: position 27,375 of record NZ_JAFBFD010000016.1, read on the forward strand.
AATTTTAGTAACTGGAGCAGGTGGTTCAATTGGTTCAGAAATTTGTCGTCAGGTCATGAAGTTTACACCTAAAAAAATAATTCTACTAGGTCATGGCGAAAATTCCATCTATTTAATTGAACGCGAGCTACGTAATACATATAAAAAGAAAATAACTGAAATTGTGCCTGTAATTGCTGATGTACAAGACGCGCACAAGATACAAGAAGTTATGGCGGAATTTAAACCAGATATTGTTTACCATGCAGCTGCGCATAAACACGTGCCGTTGATGGAGGCAAATCCTCGTGAATCGGTTAAAAATAATGTGTTTGGAACCTACAATGTAGCAATCGCTGCCAGAGATAATTGTGTGAAAAATTTTGTTATGGTTTCAACTGATAAAGCTAATAACCCACCAAATGTGATGGGGGCAACTAAACGGATGGCGGAGATGATTGTTACTGGTTTAAATGAATCTGGTCAAACCAAATTTTCAGCGGTACGATTTGGAAATGTCTTAGGTTCAAGAGGGAGTGTTATCCCAGTCTTTAAAGACCAAATTGAGAAAGGTGGGCCTATCACAGTTACTGATTTTCGAATGACTCGATATTTTATGACGATTCCAGAAGCTAGCCGATTGGTAATTCAATCGGGTGCACTTGCCAAAGGTGGTGAAATCTTTGTGCTTGATATGGGCGAACCTGTAAGAATTGTGGATCTTGCCAAGAATATGATTCGTTTAAGTGGTTACAAAGAAGATGAAATCGAAATTATAGAATCTGGCATTCGTCCGGGAGAAAAACTATATGAAGAATTATTACTTGATAAAGAACGCAACGATGAGCAAATTTTTGAAAAAATCTTTGTTGGTAATATAAAAGGTTTTTCGACACAAGAGGTCATGGATTTTGTGAAAAAATTATCGCTGGATAATAAAGAATTAGCAAAGCAAGTTGTTGGGTATGCAAATAAATCAAATCAATAGAATTAATTGAAAAATATGAAGTTTATTTGATTGTGTCTAATCTTATTGTCTAATCTTATTATGGATAATACAATTAGGGAATACCATTAAAATAAGTTTTAACAAGTCTGGTTTGATTTTTTATGTATGATTTTAGTATGAGAGGAATAACTATGGTGTATTTAAAAATAAAGCGGTTTTTGGATATTATATTATCTTTTGTAGGGCTAGTTATCTTATCCCCAATTTTTTTAATTTTAATTTTAGCTATAAAAATTGATTCGCCAGGACCAATATTGTTTAAACAAAAAAGAGTTGGAATTCATAAAAGTTATTTTAATATCTTAAAGTTTCGGACAATGCGAATTGATACCCCTAAAGATACACCGACTCATTTGTTAGAAAATCCAGACCAATGGATTACAAAAGTTGGAAAATTCTTGCGGAAAACATCCTTAGATGAGTTGCCTCAAATCGTTAATATATTAAAAGGTGAAATGAGTATTATTGGCCCACGACCAGCACTTTGGAATCAATATGATTTGATTGAAAAAAGAGATAAATATAACGCGAATGATATTCGGCCTGGTTTAACAGGGTGGGCACAAATTAATGGACGCGATGAATTGGAAATTCCAATTAAAGCAAAATTAGATGGTGACTATACTGAAAAGATGTCTTTGGGAATGGATATCAAATGTTTTGTTGGTACAATCGTTTCAGTTTTTAAAAGTGATGGTGTGGTTGAAGGTGGTACCGGGACAATCTCTAGTGATGAGGAGATGAGTAAGTGAAGAAAATTTTAATTACTGGTGCAAATAGTTTTATAGGAACTTCGTTTGAATCATACATGAAACAATTTGGTAGTGAGTATCAAATTGATACGTTGAATATGAGGGAGCCCTCATGGATTGAATATGATTTTTCAGAATATGATATGGTTTTTCATGTAGCAGGTATTGCTCATGCGGATGTCTCTAAAGTATCGGAAGACACAAAAAAACTTTATTACCAAGTAAATCGTGATTTAGCGATTGAAACAGCAAATAAATACAAAGAATCTCGTGCTGATAAAAAAAGTCAATTTATTTATATGAGCTCGATCATTATTTATGGAGAAGAAACCAATATTCATAAAAAAAGAATCATCACTCCAGCAACATTACCATCTCCATCAAATTTTTATGGAGATAGTAAACTTCAAGCAGAAAAAGGCCTGTTACCGTTGGAGTCAGAAGCATTTAAAATTGCAATTATTCGACCACCAATGATTTATGGAGAAGGTAGTAAAGGGAATTATCAACAATTAGTTAAACTAGCAAAGAAACTACCAGTCTTTCCTGACATTAAAAATGAACGATCAATGTTACATATAAATCGATTAAGTCAGTTTATTAAAGAACTAATTGATTTGCAAGATGGTGGAATTTATTTCCCGCAAGATCCTGAATATGTTAGAACGAGCCGAATGGTGAAAAAAATTGCAGAAGATAATGGGAAAAAAATTCATCTATTTTCCTCCTTGAATTGGGCGGTTTACTTGATGGGATATATACCTGGGAAATTTGGGAAATTGGTGAATAAAGCTTTTGGAAATTTAGTCTATGATGTAAAGGAAGATTAAATTTAATAGTGTGAGGTGAAATATATGAAAAGGGCATTAATATTTGCTTCTGTTGCATCTATGATTGATCAATTTAATATGAGAAATATTTCTATTTTACAAGAATTAGGTTATGAAGTTGATGTGGCTTGCAATTTTGAAACAGGGAGCTCGACATCAGAAAAACAAGTGAAAAGACTAATAGAAGAACTTAAAGAAAAAAATATAGGCATGTATCACATTCCTATACCAAGAAAATTAACAACTTTAAACGATTTAATTAAATCATTTAAAGAAACAAAAAAAGTTTCTAAAACTAAAAAATATGATATTGTTCATTGTCATTCTCCAATTGGCGGAGTTATTGCAAGACAAATTTTTAAGGATTTTAGAAAAAAAGGAACGAGAGTAATTTATACAGCTCATGGTTTTCATTTTTTCAAAGGTGCACCCTTGAAAAATTGGCTGATTTATTACCCTATTGAAAAATGGTATTCAAAATATACAGATACGTTAATTACGATTAATAAAGAAGATAAAAAAATAGCAAAAGAGAAGTTAAGTTCTAAAAACCTAGAATATATCCCTGGAATAGGTATTGAAACAAAAAAAAATATAGTGTTTGATAAAGAAAAAAAATTAAAGGAATTAAAAATATCGACTCAAGATATAGTTCTTTTATCTGTAGGAGAACTCAATAAGAATAAAAATCATGAGATTGTAATTAAAGCGATTAGTGAATTACAAATCAACAATATTCAATATATAGTTTGTGGAAAAGGAGAATTAGATGAAAAACTAAATAAATTAGTTGCTGACTTAAATGTATCAGGCAAAGTAAAATTTTTAGGTTTTAGAAATGATATTGATGAAATTTGTATGGTTTCTGATTTGTTCATTTTCCCATCATACAGAGAGGGACTTTCTGTAGCATTGATGGAAGCTATGTCTTTCGGATTACCTGTTATTTGTTCAAATATTAGAGGAAACATTGATTTAATCGATGAAGGAAAAGGCGGTTATTTACAACCCCCTTCAGATATATTAGAAATCACAAAAAATTTAAATAAGCTACTAAAAAATAAGCAATTGAGAAACAGAATGGGGGACTATAACAAGAATAAAATTAGAGAATTTGATAAAAAAATTGTGGATGATAAGATGAGAAAAATATATACTTACTAAGATTATTACTGTACAAATAGCCACTAGTTTTGTATAAATTATTTTAGAATGTTATTAAAGTTATTTTTTTGGAGACAGAACAAAAGAAGCAATACTGATACAGAGGGGCTATTTACAAGAAAGATTGACACTAAACTGAAACCTAAAAGTAATACTGTATTTTCTATTTTTTATATGGGAATCAACTTTTTTAACCAGAATTCAAACCACTAGTGGTGCAAAGATTATTTCGCACTAAAAACCTCATCTATCACTATCTAAACCAAAAAAAGTCCTTTATACTGAATCAAGGATGACTTATCCAAGACCAATAAAAAGGACCCACGTATGGATAAGTATAACAAAAAAACAGCCTTTAAGAAATGGGTTTCTGCGATAAATTTTAACGAATTATCAAAAGAAGCCCAAATAACCATTAAAAATTTTGATTATTATCACAAGAAACTCAATTTTGAAACAACGCTCAAGATTCTCTTGCATGCAGTTTACGAAGAATTACCGAGTTATCGTGAAATTGGACGTGCGTTCATGGACAAACGATTGTGCCAAGAAATGGGCATCGAATCCCTTTCTCATAGCTCTTTGTCTCGTAGGGGAGCTAAAATTCAAACCGAAGTCTTGATGGAAATCTTTGGCGTACTCGTACAAAAGATTTCACAACAACGTCCAAGTTCAAAAACCTCTAGCCTTCAATTGATTGATTCAACGACCATTCCCTTAAACAAAACATGGTTTCCTTGGGCAAAATTTCGTCAAACAAAAGCAGGAATTAAGTTGCATTTAAACCTCTGTTACTTGGATAAAGACAACCAATATCCCGAAAGTTTTACGATAACAAATGCGAAAGAGCAGGACCGAACGCAGCTTGAATATTTCGTGAATAAAGCGGAGGCAACGTATGTCGTTGATCGTGGTTACTTTGACTACAAGTTACTCGATCGCTTACATCATGATGGTTATTTCTTTGTCACAAGAACAAAGTCCAACACTCGAATCACTGTTTTAGACCAATTAAGCGTCGAACAACCAGAAACCGTTGATGGGCAAATCATCAGTGACCAGCAAGTTACTCTCGGTGGTGGTGTGGGCTATGTGACAGAGCGCTTTCGACTCGTCACTCTTTTGACAAAAGGAAAAAAAATCCTTCGAATCGTGACCAATCGCTTTGATGCTTCAGCCAGCGAAGTCGCCGATATGTATCAAGCAAGATGGCAAATTGAGTTGTTTTTTAAGCATTTAAAACAAAATCTGACTATTAAACGACTTTATTCGCAAAGTGAACAAGGCGCGATGAATCAAGTGATTCTGACTTTGATCGCGACGTTGCTTACGTATTTAGTCAAGATTGAATTAAACACGACTGCCACCCTCTTTCAATTAAAAAGAGCCTTTCACTATCTAAAGTTTGAGTCTGTGAATCAGTGGCTCGATCAATTTTGTTCGAGTAGTTGATCAGTTAGATGTCGTTGTCACTTCTGTTTTAGTTGAATAATGGATAAAAATTTCTGGAAAAAGGTCATCCTCTGCGCCAGCACTTGTTTTTTTTAAAAAATTAGGATTTATCATTTTCAGATAATTCTGTTAATTATAAAATATTTTCTGTGCACCACTAGTGAATTCAAACAGAGAAAACAGTAAATATCGAGAGAATAGTTTGATTTGAAAAATATATTATTTTTTGTTCATCTCTAATTCGGTAAGAAGGGTAAAAAGGTTGAAAATATCTTCTATTACCCTTGCTTCAAGTATATAAAAAAATAGGGGAAATAGGGCATGCCTGATGGGTGTCCTATCTATTTCTACTTGAAGTAATTCGATGATTAAATCGATGCCTAAAAACCACTTAAGCTTTCTTATTGATACTGCAAAGAAAGAGCTTGGGAACTAATTTAAAAGAGTTTTTTTGATGCGAGTTGTTGACCGTGAGATGGTTGGAATGAACAGAAAAAATTCTAAACCACTGGTAAAAAAATATTTATTAAATAATGAATTTTTTTACACTTATCCATATTTTGGTCTTTTGGCTGGTCTTGGATAATTTATCCAAGTGCCAATACAAAGATTTATTAAGGATTAAGCGAATCTTTTAATGGAATACTAGCAAAAAAATGTGAAAAATAATAATAATTTTATCGAATTAATTAGTAAAATTAATAAACAGGAGAAAAAAATGGTTAAAGCAAGCTTTATTATGGGGACGATGAATTCCAGTTCTCGAATCAGTAAGACAATTGATTCAATTATAGCTCAAACTGAGAAAGAATGGGAGTTAATTGTATTTGATGATGGATCAATAGATGGCACTTACGAAATATTAAAAAATTATGCTAATATTGATAACCGAATAAAAGTTTACCGAAATGAGAAAAATTTAAAGTTGCAAAAAACTTTAAATAAAGCAATTAGTCAATCATCATCACCTTACTTAGTTAGAATAGATGATGATGATTTATGTCTACCAAATAGATTAGAGAAGCAATTAAAATTTATGAACGAGAATCCAGATTATGTAATTTGTGGATCTAATGCTAATTTAATTGAGAATGGAGTAGTTTGGGGAGAAATAAAAAAAAATGAGAAACCAACAAAGTTAGACATTTATTCAGGTAGAAGTTTTATCCACCCGAGTGTAATTATGAGAACAGATATTATAAAGAAACTAGGAGGATATGATGAATCTCCTAAATACGAAAGATGTGAAGACTATGAGTTATGGTGTAGAATTTATAGTCATGGATATATAGGATATAATTTACAAGAATCATTAATTAATTACCACGAAAGTAAAAATGATTATTTAAAAAGAACAAATAAAAATAGAATTATTTTTATAAATGCTAGTTTAGTTCAAAAGAAAAAAATGAGAATAGGAATAATTGGATATAAGCATATATTTAATAATATTATAAAGCTTATGATCCCAAACTTTTTCATTTATCAATTTAAAAAAATAAAACTTATCAAGAAAAATTAGTCTATTTATCTATAAAACTAAAACTAAAAATAACTCCGTGTTAATTTAAAACAAAATAATTGAACTTTGTAGATAAATAACTTTCACTTGAAAATTTTATAGGAGAAAATAATGATTAATAACGTTAAGCAAAGGATACAACAATTGTATGAAAAACCTACTTTAAGAATTATAAAGATGCAAATTGCTTATATAATAATTTTAATATTTTCATTGATTACACCGATATACTTTTTCAATTCAGAGTCAACTTTATTACTTATTTCCTGGTTAGGTAACATAACTTTTGGAATTTCGTTGTGTCTCTATTATAAGCTTACTAAAACTTTTATTTCCCCATACATATTCTTTTATGTATCCTTTTATTTATTTCAATTTGGACAACTACTATTATTTTCGTTTAGAATTAATTATGACTATGTATTTACGGGGTTTTATAGCACCTATTGGGAAAATGATATAAATATAGTGATACAAGGTGCAAAGATAATTGTTTTATCATTAGCTTTTTTTAATTTAGGTAGTATCTTGTCTTTCCATAAAAAAAGTATAAGAAATATTAATTTTATTCCAAATAAAAAAGTATCTGAAATGAAAATTGTTGGTATATTTCTTTTCATTGTCTCAATAATTCCTTTTTTTTATAATAAAATAGGGGAAGTATTCGTATCTATAAAATATGGTTATCAGGGTTTGTATAATAATAATTTTGACTTTACTCCAATGCTAAAGCAATTGACAATTTTATTTATTCCTAGCTGTATTCTATTAATGATAGTTTGTAACAATAAAACATCAAAATATATCCAATTATTACTAGTAATAGTTGGATTATTGGGTCTTGTAGGTGGTGGAAGAACCGAAGCAATAGGCATATTTAGTATGTTAATTATATATAACTACGCAAAAAAAGTTGAGATATCAATTAGATTGATATTTAAATTAGTACTATTATCAATTATTTTCATGATATTAATTTCTAGTTTTTCAGAGTTTAGATTAATTGCGGATAAATCAATAATTAAGTTTTTAGATGTCTTAATTTATAATACTATTGAAAATAACGTGTTGTTTAAGCTAGTAGGTGAATTAGGATGGTCAATGGGAACTGTATTTATGACGATATATGTTGTTCCTAAACAAATTAATTTTGGATGGGGAAGTAGTTATTTAGCTTCGTTAAGTCGATTTATACCAACAAGTATTGACCCATCAGGAATAATTGCAAGACTTCATGAAATATCATATTATCCATCTAACCTACTTACAAATTATTACCAGGCTGAATTCGGCTTGGATACAACACTGATTGCTGAAAGTTATTTTAATTTTGGTGTTTTAGGTGTTTGTTTCATGATAGTTATTGGGTATTTTATTGGAAAATTACTTGGATATAAACAATGTTATAATATATTTAATAATAAATTTTCACTATATGTAAAATTAGTAGGTAGTTTTACATTATTTACATTACCCAGAAGACATTTTGGATATATGATTAACCAAATAGCGTATACCATAGTATATGTATATCTTCTGGTAATTATAGTGGTTATCGTAAAAAAGTATTTTGTAAACAAAAATATTACTAACAAAAAATAAAATTCTAGGTTATTTAACGTAAATAGAAAGTTGGTTTTTATGAGAACGAAGAATGCTGCATATAATTTAGGAACATCATTGTTATTAAGTTTAATCACTGCAATATCAGGCTTAATTTTACCTAAATTGTTTATAGTTAGCTACGGATCTACAATAAATGGCTTAATTTCATCGGTTAAACAATTTATTGTATATTTATCATTAGTGGAAGCAGGGATAGGATATGCATCTATTGCAATGCTATATTCTCCTGTAAGGCTAGATGATAAAAATAAAATAAATAGTATTTTATCAACTGCAAAAAAACACTATAGTGATTCTGGAAAATTATTCTTCCTACTAATAATATCATTGTCTATTATTTATCCTTTAATTGTTTTAAATCAAATTAGTTGGATAACAGGTTTTTTTATGGTATTAGTGTTAGGCTTAGGAAGTGTAGTAGAATTTTTTGTTATTGGAAAATATAGAGTATTTTTAACGGCGATTCAAAAGGGATATATCATATATTTAGTTCAAACAATTGGTGTTATAATTAATATTCTTGTAACAATAACTTTAGTTAATTTAAATATCAATCTTATTTTAGTTCAGCTAATTGCAACAAGTATATATTCTTTAAGATTTGTATTTCTAAAAGTATATATTCAGAAAAATTATAAATGGGTTGATTATACTACTAGTTCAAACGAAATATTAATTAAAGATAAGAAAGAAGTACTAATACATCAAGTAGTGAATTTAATTTTAGTAAATCTGCCAATAATCTTCATAACTATATTTTTAGGGTTAAAAGAAGTCAGTGTATTTACTATTTATTTATTAGTTCATAACATGATAGTTATGGTTTTATCTGTTTTTATGACTGGTTTTCAATCAATTTTTGGAGATATTATTGCAGAAAATAATGTAGACACTTTGAAAAAAAACTTTCATTTATTTGAATGGTTGTTTTACTCATTGACAAGTATAATATACGTATGTACGACATTGCTGTATATTCCATTTATAACAATTTATACTAGTGGGATTAGCGATGAGAACTATATTCGTCCAACGATAGCAATATTATTCATATTTATTGGAGTGCTACATAATTTGAGAGTACCATATATGTCTATATTAAATTCAGCGGGATTATTTAAAGAAACTAAAAATTCTGCTATTTTAGAAGCAATACTCAGTCTATTAATATCATTACTTTTAATTAATAGATTTCAAATAGAAGGGGTATTATTGGGGTGGTTAATTGCTCATTTGTATAGACTTATAAAATTAATAAAACAGATATCAATAGAATATATATATAAAAGCTGTGTCCCTACATTAAAATTAATAGTGATAAATTTTTGTTCATCACTTCTTTCATATTGTGTTTGTAAATTATTTGAAATGCCCAAAATTTTAAATTATTCGACTTTTTTCTATAATGGGATTATTTATTTTTGTGTGGTTAGTTTAATTTTCTTATTACTTAATTATTTTTTTTATAAAGAAGAGTTGTTATTATTATTTCAAAAAGTATTTTTATTAATTAAAAAAATAGGTTAAAAGGAGGCATTGTGTGAAAATAGCATTTGTAATAGATCAGATGAAGTATGGTGGTATTGAAAGAGTAGCCATTAATTATCTAAAAATCCTAGTTGATTTGGGATACGAGATAGACATTTTTATACTCGATTCTAATGTAGAAAGTATTGTTGAAGATATACCTGATAAATGTAATATTTATTACATAAACTATTCAAAATATTACAGTAAGTATTTTTATTGGCCTCTCATAGAAAGAAATAAATATGGCCTATATTTATTACCTGCATTATCATTACTTTTGTTTCTTTTTAATAAAATCTATAAAATCACTAAAATAAAAAAAACAAGATATGATTTAGCAATTGCTTTTTCTGGTCATATAAATGATTTAACATTTGTCGCTGAACTTATTAACGCAAAAACTAAGTTGTCTTGGTTACATGGTAGCTTAAGTAGCTACATGTTAATATCTAAAGCTTATGGAATTTTATACAATAAAATCAAAAAAATAGTAGTTCTTTCAACGGATGGACAAGAAGAAGTGCTAATCTATAATAAATGGCTGAATCTGGATATCTATAAATTATACAATCCAATTAGCTTTACTGAAAAAAAAGTTGATATAGAAAAAATTAAGTACTTAAAAGAAAAATATGGTTCTTTTTTTCTAGTTGTAAGTAGAATGTCACCTCAAAAAGATCCGTATACGATTATAGATTCAATGGAAATTTTATCAAAAAAATACGACATTAATAACAATGTATTATTTTTAGGTAATGGTCCCGAAATGAGCAAAGTTAAAGAATACGCAAGAAAGACGTCTATTTCACATTTAATTAATTTTTTAGGAAATGTATCCGATGTAGAGAACTATTATTCTAGCGCTCAATTATTTATTCATTCTAGTCCTCTAGAAGGATTACCTACAGTTTTATTGGAATCACTATATTTTGAAGTTCCTATAGTTGCAACCGATAGTAAACCTGGTGTTAGAGAAATTTTAGGAAATAATGAATATGGTCGAATCTGCCCAGTGGGGGACTCTAAAGCAATGGCAAGAGAGATTTCTTCTTTATTGTCAGATGAAAAAATATATAATAAGTATAAATCATTATCCAAAGATAGGGCAGATGATTTTTCGGAAATAAAAATAACTAAAGAATTGCTATATATAATAAAGAATAGTTCGTTATGATTTCATTGAAAAATATGCGGTAAGTTAGAAGAATTTAGCAATTCCCCCCTATGTGGAAATAGATATCGTATAAAAATCTTACTTTAGTATTACTAAAAAAATGATATATACTATGGGTTGTGAGCATTAAATTAGAGTGGAAAATAATTTGTTCTACCAAAATAATTGAGTAAATACTAGATAATAAATAGAAGGTTTATGAGGTTATCCTTTACAAATCGGGAGATTAAAACCTTAAGTATAATATATAAGGTGAAACTATGAGCAAAAAAAAACAATTGAATGTAGCTGTTACGGGATATGTGGGAACAGGATCTTCAGCAGTAATTGATTTATTGAAAGAGTTTGATAATATTGGAATAGCTACTAGCAGTGAGGGCCCCTATGAACATGTTCCATTTTATGTAGACAATGGGTTGTTTGATCTAGGTAATATATTGATGAATAATAATCATCCGTTACGCTCCGACACAGCTATTTCCTCATTTGTAGAAAGTATGGAGTGGTTAAATAATAATGACTTTGGGTGGTTTGGGTCTTATAAAAAGAAATACGGTGATTCATTTATGAATAACACCATGAAATTTATAGAGTCTATAAGTACTGAAATTACCGGAACAACATATAGTCATTATAAGAATGTTAGATTTTCTGTATTAAAATTATTTTTACAAGCCGGAGCAAAATTTTTTTATAAAAGACCCATCTATAAGTGGGGAAGGGAATATGTATACGACAAGAAAAAAATGTATTTCTCCATGCCCAATCAAAAAGAATTTTTAGCAGCAGCAAAACAATATACAAATAATTATTTTAAAATGTGTTCTGATGAAGAAAAAGAAATTATGGTTTATGATCATTTAATTTGGCCCCAACAAGCTGAATTGATTAATGATTATTTTGATAAAAATTTCAAAGTGATCATAGTTACAAGAGATGCTAGAGATTTATTTAATTTAAATAAAAACTATTGGTACGCACCGCCAATATCAAATGGAAGTCCTTTATTCCCTACAGATGTTCAAGATTTTATAGATTACTGGAAAAGAAATTTAAGCAAAAAAATAGAAAATGAAAACATTTTATATGTGAATTTTGAAGATTTAGTTTATAACTATGATTCCACTGTTGATACTATTATGGGATTTTTAGAGATTAATTCAAACAATCATGTCAATAAGAGATACTATTTTAAACCGGAAAAATCTGAAAAGAACACTCAAACTTATTATATAGATTCAAAATGGTATAGAGAATCTGAACTAATTTTATCAAGTATACCAGAATATACATATAATTTTCCTTATAGAAATGACACTTCAAAAAAAGAAATGTTTGATGTTATATAATACTCGCTGAATCTTTGGCAATTACTCAGTAGATATTATATAAAGTTTGAATTTGCGAATTAGTGGTTAGACCAATTTCGTTTGATTAGTTAGTTTTTTAAACGTCCCCTATGCTAGGATAGATGGAATATAGGAAAATAAGCTATAATAAAAAACTATACAGAGATGATAATTATAACAAAAGCCGTCTTCAACTTAATGTATTTAGGGGGCCTGAGTGGACGCAATTATGAATTAGTCTATCTCATCCAACAAGGGGTTATCCTCTTCTAGATAGTGAGTAATATGATTAAATTTTTTCATAATTTGATGGAAGGAATATTCCTAGGGGTGACTAAAGTTAATTACTTTTCAAAAATGGATTTAGCCGTTGTAAATAGACCAATAATAACTTGTCCTTGTTAAAAAGATAATAAAAAGTTATAGGAAAGCTATATTAATGAAAATAAATAATTTTACTCATCTTACCTAAGTCCATAACAAACAAGTTACATTTCGGTTAAAAAGCATCTACTTTTCGATGCTTTTTAATTTTTTTTTTAATTTCAAGTAAATTTATAGAAGAAAAGCTTCCTTTTGTTTCAAACAATCAGTATACTAAATCTGTATGTATTTTTGATAGCAAAGGAATTAAAAATCGTTTGCGTGTGGGGGAAGCCAATGACAAGAAAACAAAAATTCTATATATATGCTCTTTCTTTTTTAGTAATCCTTGTAACCGTAATTAGTATTGGCGTAGCACGGTTTTATCTGGACATTCGTAATTATACAAATGAAACGCATAAAAGTGTGGTAGAGGAAAGAAAAGAGACAGGGGTTTCTCGTGTTTCTGAAATTGATTTTGTTGACCGTACACCGTTTTCGGTATTATTACTAGGAATTGATACTGGTGGCGAGGGTAGAACAGAACAAGGACGTTCGGACACACTAATGCTAGCTACAATCAATCCGAATACAGAACAAACGGTATTAACAAGTATTCCCCGGGATAGCTACACTGAAATTGTTGGTTACTATGAAAATGATTATGATCACTTTTACGATAAAATCAATCATGCGTATGCATATGGTAGTGTAGCAATGGCTATGGATACGGTTGAAAAACTTTTAGATGTTCCAATTGACTACTATGTCGCAATCGACTTTAAAGGAATGGAAGACTTAATTGATGCACTAGGTGGAGTTGAAGCTTATAATGACTTTTCTTTTGTTGAAAAAGACATCGAGTTTAAACAAGGATTAGTTAAGTTTGATGGGCACGGTGCATTAACTTATGCGCGTATGCGTGACCAAGATCCTGAAGGAGATTACGGACGCCAAAAAAGACAAAGAAATATTGTGGAAGCAATTGCAAAAAAAGGACTACGCTTAGAAAGTGTAACGCAATACTCAAAGGTCTTAAAAGCTGTTTCTGATAATTTGTTAACTGACTTATGCTTTGATGAAATTGAACTTATTGCATTAAAATATCAAGATGCTTTTAAAAATATCAAGATGCAGCAATTGCAAGGCATAGATGACATGATTAACGATATATCTTATCAAATTATTCCTGAACAAGAATTACTTCGTGTTCAGGAATCAATTAAAGAACAATTGGAAATTCCTTTTGAAAGAAAAGGAAACTCAGATGAGATAGACAACGGCATTGATTCTTTGAACGAAAACTCTTTTTCTTTCGAGCAACAATGACGGTAGTTCTATGATTAGAAGGTGAAAATATGAATTATTTGAAAATAAAACGAATTTTGGACGTAATATTTGCATTGCTCGGATTGATTTTTTTATCGCCACTACTATTACTAATTACAATACTAATTAAGTTAGATTCCCAAGGCCCAGTAATTTTTCGTCAAAAGCGCTTTGGTCAACATCGTAAAGTATTTTACATTTTAAAATTTCGTACAATGAAATTAGAGACACCAAGTGAAGTGCCTACTTTTTTACTTGAGAATCCAGAAGAATGCATTACACGTACTGGGAAATATTTGCGGAAATCTAGTTTAGACGAGCTCCCTCAGTTAGTAAATATTTTAAAAGGTGAAATGAGTTTTGTTGGGCCAAGACCCGTTGTCTGTCAAGAAATATCGTTAATTGAAGAAAGAGATCGCTACCATGCAAATGAGGTGCCAGTAGGGTTAACTGGATGGGCTCAAATTAACGGACGAGACCAAGTTAAAACGAAAGAGAAGGCTAGGCTAGATGGTGAATACGTTGAAAAAATTGGGTTTTGGATGGACTTCAAATGTTTATTATTAACGGCGACATCTCTGTTTAATAAAGACGCCGTTGTTGAAGGAAAACAAGATGATTTTTTTGAAGAATAGTAAGAATAAAATATTTTAAATGAAAAATTAATCTAAAAAAAGAAAAAACTATGCTGAAATAATTTATAATATAAAACTCGCGTAGACTTCTTCGCGAGTTTTATATTATTACTTAGAATGAAAGTAGGAGACAATCAATGAATAAAATATTCTCTAACCTTATAAATATGAAAGGCGAAGACTTTTATAAGTTGTGCAGAGAGAATATTGCTGCCCAGAAGAAAATGTTTGTGATTACAGCTAATCCAGAAATTTTTATTAAAAGCTTATCTGAACAAGAAATTACTGAAATCTTAAATTCACCAGAAAGTAGCATCGTGGCTGATGGTATTGCGATTGTTCAAGGGGCGAGATTTTTAGGAATTCCCATTCCTAATCGCATTACAGGAATTGACTTAACGACTAATTTACTTGACGCCCTACATCAAAAAAAAGGGAAACTTTATTTGTTAGGTGCAGCATCTGACGTGATGGAAAAGTTAGTACAACGTATAGAGGAACAATATAGCGGCATTGAGTTAGTTGGGTTTCATGATGGTTATTCTTTTGATGAAGCAGCAGTGACTGCTGAGATTTTAAAAAAACAACCTGATTTATGCCTAGTTGCACTTGGTGTGCCACGACAAGAAAAATTAATTCATAAAATCTATCCACATGCCAAAAAAGGAGTCTTTATTGGCGTTGGCGGTACATTTGACGTTTTAAGTGGAACAAAGAAAAGAGCTCCTCAATTTTTTATCAAATTCCGCTTAGAGTGGTTGTATCGCATTACCAAAGAGCCTTGGCGTTTAAAACGTTTTGCTGATAATAATTTGCGCTTTGTTGGAGTTTTAGTGAAAACGCGAATTCAATCAAAGAAAGATCGTTAATGGAGGATGTTATGCCAAAAATTTATTTAACGAGTTTGCATCTAATGCACGGAGGGACAGAATTTGTTATTGTTCAATTAGCCAATGCATTTGTCGAAAGAGGCTTTGATGTTACCATTTTGTGTACTTATTATTTAGGTGAACCGGTTTATCCACTAGATAAGCGTGTGAAAATTGATTATTTGACACGTTTAAAACCTAATCGTGAGTCTTTGAAAACAGCTTTAGAACAAAAAAACATTTGGCAAATTGTCAAAGAAGGCCTATATGCTACCCGTGTGTTAATTACGAAAAAACTAGTATTGATTAAAGCCTTTCGACAAATTAAAGACGGAACGATTCTATCATCTAGAAATGAAGACACGATTTTGTTGTCGTTATTTGGTCATAAAGATGTCGTAAAAATTGGACATATTCACCATAATATTGAAAAAAATGATGCGGTTACTAAATCCCTAATGAAGAGGTATCGGCACATTGATGCAGTTGTTTTTTTAACAGAAGAGTTAAGAGATAAAGCGGAACAGTGGACTCAAAACCGAAAAAACCAAGCAAGATATGTCGCCATTGCCAATGCCATTACACCTTTAGAAAATCCAATTCAACTTAAAAGGGAAAAAGTAATCTTATCGGTGGGACGGCTACATCCCGAAAAAGGGTATACTCGTTTATTAAATGCGTTTAAAGGCATCCATACTCATGCACCTGAGTGGCAATTACAAATCATTGGAGAAGGGTCCTTATTACCCACGTTACAAGAACAGGTGGCACAATTGGAATTAACTGAGCATGTATCATTCTTAGGTTTTCTTGATAATCAAACAATACGTCAAAAAATGCTCGAAGCGTCGATTTATGCGATGACTTCAGAATCAGAAGGCTTTGGCATTGTTTTAGTCGAAGCGATGGATGCAGGCTTACCACTAATTGCTTATGACGTGCCGGTCGGACCAAGAGCTATTATTGCTAATTATCAAAATGGTTTTTTAATTGAAAACGACAACCAATCGGAATTTGTTCAAAAAACCTTGGCTTTAATTAAAGACGAAGCACTCAGAGAACAGTTTGGTAAATATTCTAAAAATATTGCTCAAAAGTATACCATGGATCAGGTGTTTTTTGAGTGGTTAGCGTTACTGGCCAGTATAAAAAAATAAAAAATTCAATAAAGTGGAGGAATCAATGAAAATTACTGTAATTATTCCAACATATAATGATGCAAAAAGTATTCGCCAATCATTACTTTCATTGTTTCATCAAACGGATAAGGATTGGGAATTAATTATTGTGGATGACGGATCGACCGATAATACGCAAGACGTGGTTCAGGACTTAATTGCTGAGTATGCATCGTTATCTGGACAAATTCATTACCTGAAACAAGCTAATCAAGATCAATTAACGGCTATTTTGACTGCCTTGCCCTACGTGACAGGAGATTATATTTACATTCTTCATTCCGATGATTATATCCCCGAAATAAACACATTTGAACAATTAAAAAGAGTTATTCAAACCGATCCAGAATATGATGCTTATATTGGCAATTGGTATATTATGGATGAGTTTTCCCAACGTCAAGGGGTGAAAAAAGTTATGCCTTATAAAAACAAAGATTCAAGGCTCGCATTACTTTATTTATGGTTAGGTCGCAACTTATACGTTGATGTCGGCTTGTTTAGAACCAGTACCTTTTTAAAGAACATTAAGGAATCTTATCTCACTTGGAACATGCCTTTTTGGGTAAACTTTCAAACCAACCAACTACTGAAAGTAAAGAATGTCGACTTTATCATGTATGAATATCGCGTATTTTCAGGGAATTATGCCAACACGGAGTTAGGCCAATTAAATGTGATTAATGGCGAACTCCGTACTCTAGTTGCATTGATGAAAACGAAATCAATTCCACTTTACAAATGGCAATTTATTTTATTTCGCTTGCTGAATAAATTGGGGTTGAGCCAATGGTATACACCAATTTATTTTAACCAAAAAGAAAAGCATCCAGGTAAGGTTATTGAATTCGCTGTGAGGAAGCGTTTTGGCGAAGGTTACAAGACAAACCTTTTTTTAAATAGTTTGGTGAGTTACTATAAACAACCGAATCAGCGAATACTAACAATCAAGGCACTCCCAACGGAACTGCCAATCTATTACGGTAAGGATATGCGTATTTTTAATCAGTTGTTAATTGAAGACAACTTGCCTGCGTTTTACCAAACCTTATTGCTTGAAATGTCTCAGGGGTTTTCGACAATTCAGTGTAAAGAAGAAGATTTGGATAAACTCCAAACTATTTGTCGTTTTTTTTGTATCCAACCTGAATTTAAAGTATTTTAAATTCAGCTACAACTATAACCAAAGACGCCAGATATAATTGTTGTAAAAAAAGAATATGAGGAATGAAGTAAATGAAAAAAATAATTATTTTTTTTGAAAACAATTTTGTAAAAAGTGCTCTTGCCTTACTTTTAAGTACCATTTTTAGTATAGGAATCTTAGTAGTGACATTAGTATTATCAAGTGCTAAATTCAATGAACTGTTATTTCAAAGTTATTTAGCCAGCCCTTTACTGTTATTAATGAATATTATCCCAATTATTTTAATTATGGTCCTCTTGTATTTTATTTTTAATACTTTATGGTTAAGTTATCT
Source organism: Enterococcus lemanii (assembly GCF_016909125.1). Taxonomy (GTDB): domain Bacteria; phylum Bacillota; class Bacilli; order Lactobacillales; family Enterococcaceae; genus Enterococcus_I; species Enterococcus_I lemanii. Next base: position 45,617 of record NZ_JAFBFD010000016.1, read on the forward strand.
ATTAACGGTTATTTTGTTTGTAGGTGGTGGCTTAGTCAATAAGTTTAAATTAACCTATCGAGATGACCCCTTTGTTTTTAGAGATTTGAAATTATTTGCCGAATCCTTACAAATGTCTAAGCAATATTCTTTGACGGTCGACCAAATGCTAGTCATCTCAATTATTATCTTATTATTATTCACGATTGTTATTAAATTATTTATAAATATAAAAATTAAGTCAAAAAAAACCAGAGTAATTAATATTGTTTTGATGGGGATCCTTGCTGGTGTTTTCGGCAATAGCTATTTTGATGAAGACGTCTATGCACTTATAGGCGATGAAACGCTTATCAATCGTTGGATAGGTTCACAACAATTTCAATCAAAAGGTTTTGTCTATCCTTTTTTATATAGCGCTAAAGGAGCCAAAGAAATTGCACCGGAGCATTATGATGAAGACCAAGCCATTGAAACTTTAGCAACTTTTAATTATCAAAATATTGCAGAAGATCAAAAGGTCAATGTTATATCCATCATGCTGGAAGCTTACAATGATTTTTCTAAATTTGATACCGTCGAAATTCGCGAAGACGTCTACCAAGACTTTCATGACCTTCAGGAACAGGCTATTTCGGGTGATTTAGTGACCAATATTTTCGCTGGTGGGACAATTAACACGGAACGCGCGTTTTTGACGGGATATTATAGTTACACAGATTTTTATAAAAACACGAACTCGCATGTTTGGTATATGAAAGAACAGGGCTATACGACTGAAACTATGCATCCAATTACTGGCTCTTTTTATAACCGCCGTAATGTCAATGAATTTTTAGGTTTTGACCATTTCGATCATTATGACAATCGTTTTCGATACGTCCAAGAACCGTATTTATCAGACTGGGCTTTTTTTGATGTTATTACTGAAAGTTTTGAAAATAGCATCACATCTGGTAAGCCTTACTTTCATTTTTCAACTACTTATCAAAATCACGGCCCGTATGACACCGAAGCCATTACGACTGAAGAGTATTTAGTCAACCAAGAAGGATACAATATAGAAGATTATAATATTGCTAATAATTACCTTTCAGGTATTAAAGCGACGAATGAAGCAATCAAAAAGTTAATTACGTATTTTGAGCAAAGAGAGGAACCTGTCGTTGTCGTTTTATTCGGTGATCATAACCCTTGGCTTGGTGTAGGTAATTCCGTTTACGAAATGTTAGGTATTGATTTAGACGTCAGTGAAGTCACTGGTTTTAAAAACTACTACACCACGCCATATGTTATTTGGGGAAATGCCGCCGCCACCGAAGTTACTCGTAATGGTTTTATTGCAGAGGGCCAAGATCTAAGCCCTAATCATTTGATGACTGAAGTTTTCGAGCAAATTGGTTGGGCTGGTAATGAATTTATGCAATACTTAAAAGGATTAAAAGAAGAAATACCAGTTAATCATACCGTCTTCTTTGAAGAACAAGGTGTTTACATACAATCAGAAGAAATCGCACCAGCAAGCGTCAGTAAATGGGAAGAATATTTAAACATCGAATATTATTTAGCCAGTACAAAACCAAAGAAATAAATACATTATACAAGGAGCAAGTTATGAAAAAGATAATGGTTGTTTTCGGAACAAGACCAGAAGCAATAAAAATGTGTCCACTAGTCAAAGAATTAAAGACAAGAAAAAACTTAGAAACAATAGTCTGTGTCACGGGGCAACACCGACAAATGCTAGATCAAGTTTTAAAAACATTTGAGATTACACCAGATTATGATTTATCCATTATGAAAAGTAATCAGACATTATTTGACGTAACAATTAATATTTTGGACCGTATGAAAGATGTTTTAGAAACCGTTAAACCAGATGTTGTGCTTGTTCATGGGGATACCTCAACAACTTTTGTGACGTCATTGGCTTCTTTTTATTTGCAAATTCCAATTGGACATGTTGAAGCAGGATTACGTACACATAATATCTATTCTCCTTATCCAGAGGAGTTTAACCGACAAGCCGTGGGTCTCGTAGCCAAGTATCATTTTTCTCCAACAGGACAAGCTAAAGAGAATCTTTTGGCTGAAGGGAAGAATCCAGTAGATGTTTATGTGACTGGCAATACCGTTATTGACGCCTTAAAAACAACTGTTAGTAAAGACTATACTCATCCACATATTGAATGGGCAAAAGATAGCCGTCTCATCCTGATCACTGCACATCGTCGTGAGAACTTAGGAGAACCAATGCGTCACATGTTTAAAGCAATCAAGCGGATTGTTGATGAAACACCAGATTTAAAAGTGATTTACCCGATTCATATGAATCCGGTGGTGCGTGATGCTGCTAACGAGATTTTAGGGAATGACGATCGTATCAGAATCATTGAACCATTAGAAGTTTTAGATTTTCATAACTTTATGGCGAAATCTTATCTTATTTTAACTGATAGTGGTGGCGTGCAAGAAGAAGCACCAAGCTTGGGTAAGCCCGTTTTAGTGATGCGTGATACCACTGAGCGTCCTGAAGGGGTGGCGGCAGGCACGCTGAAGCTCGTTGGCACGGATGAAACTGTGATTTACGACTCATTTAAAGAACTGCTTGAAGATGAAGAAGAGTACAAGAAAATGAGTTACGCAAGCAACCCTTATGGTGATGGGACAGCTTGTCAACAAATCGTTGATATTCTAAGCGAACGTTTAGGCGAATAATTAATGACAGAAAAATGGATTTAGCAAATAAACTAACTTTATTTTAAAAGTTAGTTTATTTATTTTTTTAAATCCATTTTCCTCAAGTTAATTTGCTGACCATTCTATACATTGTTTTTGATGAAAATAAGAAGGACCGATTTTTTTTTATAGATAACCAAAGAGCAAAAAAGAATCCGTTAATCGTAACTAGCTTTTTTCAGTAATAAACGAAAATAAAAAATGATTTAAATGAGTATTTTGAAAGTTAAGAAATTTTCGCAAAATTGAACATCAATAAAAATTATGCTACAATTGCTGAGAATTATTTTATTAGGAGCGGAAGGTATAGTATGTCTAATATAAAGAAAATAGCTTCAAAAATTTTGTCTCTCACTTCAAAACTAGTACCTGTTGATCAACGACTCCTACTATTTGAAACGGGATTAGAAAAAGCAGATGACAACCCAAGGGCAGTTTACGATTATTTATTAAAGATAAACGAATACAACTTCAAACACAAGTTTGTCATTTCGAAGAAAACCGACACCACTGGGATTCTCCCAGAAGATATCGTTTACCGAAACAGCCTTAAATTCTACTGGTACATGATGCGCAGTAAAGTTTGGGTAAGGGCACAAAGTCTAGGATCTTTAGTTAAGAAAAAAGACAATCAAATTTATTTGCAATTGTGGCATGGAAGTGAATTTAAGAAAGAAGGTTACAATATTAAAGACCTACCGATGGAACAAAGGATTCAACAAGGACATACTAAGGAGTGGGACACTTTTGTTGCCACTAACGAACGCGATATCGAGTACTTCCGGAGCTCTGTCGGTTGGTATACAGGGGATGCACATGCACTTGGTCTCCCTCGCTATGACCACTTGCTATCAAAAGAGTACTTATCAAAAAAAGCGAGCATCTTTGAAACTTATTGTATTCCGCAAACGTACCAAAAATATATTTTATACGCCCCAACATTTCGTGATTGGGAACTAAATGAAAGTGTTGATGTGATTTCCAAAGGACTCAATGATGTAATTGCTGTCATGCCAAAAGAGTATGCATTGTTAATTCGCTTGCATCCTTTGTTACTAAAACAAAGTAAGTCTCTATTATCTTTACCTAAAAATTGTTTTCCCGTCACACACGTCAACCAAGTTACGGATTTATTTTTGATTGCCGATACTATCATTAGTGATTATTCATCAATTGTTTATGATTATATGTTAGTCAACGATTCGATTGTTTGGTATTTATACGATAAAGAACGGTACTTTGCAGATCGGGGGGGGGTCTATTATGATTATGACACTGAGCTACCAGGTATTACTTGTGAAACAATTGAAGAACTAAAAGAAATTTTGATTTCCTTGGATTCCATAGAAATACGCCGAAAAATGAAAGAAAAACACGAGAAATCCATGAAAGTTATTCATGAGTATACGGATGGAGAAGCGTGTAAGCGAGTTGTTGAATTAATCGCCAGAAAGACGAGAGTGAAATCCAAATGAAGAAAAATATCGTATTATTAGTTCTGTCCATGCTGTTTATTAAACTATTTGGTATCGGACGCGAACTAGCATTAGCTTATTTTTATGGAGCAACGGCTTATGCGGATGTGTACCTAATTGCGAGTAGTATTCCAACCACAGTTTTAGGCTTAGTTACGGCAGGATTAACCACCAGTTTTATCCCAGTTTATAACAAAATTAAAAATGATTATAGTGAAGAAGAAGCCAACCGTTATACTAGCAACTTGCTAAATATTTTACTTGCTCTGTCTTTAATCTTATCTTTGATTTCTACGGTCTTTATTGAAGACGTGGTAAAAATATTTGCGAGCGGATTTAAAGGAGAAACATTGGCAATTGCAGTGCAGTTTACTCGCTACACAATTTGGGCGATGGTATTTACCGCTTTAATTTCTGTTATGACCGGATTTTTACAAATGCGTCAACGTTTTTTAGTCCCCACGTATTTAGGTTTAATCATGAATCTTGTCGTGATTGCTTCAATTTTTCTAAGTGATCATTTTAAAAATCCAGAATTAATGGCAATAGGAGTTGTCGTTAGTGGAGCGATTCAGTTTTTAGTTTTATACGTTTCCCAACGCCTGCTTGGCTATCGTCACAAAGTGGTATTTAAGCCGACCGATAAACACATCAAATACATGTTATACATTTCTCTCCCTATTATTATTGGTACATCCGTCGATCAATTAAATTCAATCGTTGATAAATCAATTGCTTCATCGGTAGCCGTAGGGGGGGTTGCGATTTTGAACTATGCTTCTAAAATTAGTGATTCGATTTTAAATATTTTTGTCACGTCGATTGCGACTGTCTTGTTCCCGAGTCTTTCTGAAGTAGCTGCCTCAGGGGATATTCCGAAACTGCGACGTTTATCAACAGAAGCGGTTCGCTACGTGTCGATTTTAATTATTCCAGCGATTGTTGGGATTATGATTTATGCAGAAGAAATTGTGACAATTTTTTATGGTCGCGGACAGTTTACCCAAAGCGCCTTGGAACTAACAACCTGGTCTTTAGTATTTTATGCCTTTGGTAGCTTTGCCTTTGGTTTACGTCAAATTATCATCCGAATGTTTTATGCATTACATGATACAAAAACGCCAGTTTACAGTTCAATAATTGCAGTCATCCTAAATATCACTTTGAATTTAATCTTATCAAAAATTATTGGCATTCCGGGTCTAGCTTTAGCGACCTCGATTTCAGCTTATGTATCGGTTTTTATCTTGTTTTATTTTGCTTCAAAAAAAGTGGGTGACTTAGGTTTGAAATCGGCGCTCACTGTCATTTTAAAATGTACCGCGGCAGCAATTGCGATGGCAGTTGTATCGTTAATTTTCTATGAGTTTATGGCTGGCTATATCCCAAGAGTTGCGGCCCTATCGGTGTCGATTCTACTTGCTGTTCTACTTTATGCTGGTATCATGTTGCAGATGAGAATCGAAGAAGTAGATACAATCAAAGAAAAAATTTTCAGCAAGCTGAAACGACCAAAAGTGAAGTGAAACACGAAAGCATGTGATTGACAAATTTTAGGTGCATGCTTTCATAAAAGTAATAACAATTAATTTGGAGGAACTGATGAGCTCACAAGAATACCAACCGAAATACCAACGACAAGTACAATTGTTTTTAGTGTTTTTTTTAATGTTTCAACCGTTACTTGATTTAAATATCTTTTTCTTAAATTCTAAATTAGTTTTCTTCGGCCTAACCATTCCATCTTTGGTTCGTATGGGAGTGGTAGGAGGATTGTGTTTATTTGAAATTGTCGGATTTCTAAGACGGCCAAAAATTAATCGTGATCTTTCTAAAAAATGGCTACTTTTAGCCTTAATCTATGTGATTTATTTCGTCATTCATCACCTCGTATCATCGAAGTATTACACGCCCTTTGTTTCTCAGTTTCCTTATTCGGTTAAATCGGATACGATTTATTTTTTTAAATCCTTGATTCCAATAGTACTGATTTTTTTGTTTATCAAATACCGTATAAGCAATTATTTTAAAGAAATTATCTACGGTTGGATTCTTTTAATTGCCGGTAGCATTGTGCTGACCAACTTACTTGGGATCTCTTTATCATCTTATACGAATGAACCGATTGTTGGTAATATCTTTACTTGGTTTACCGGAATTTATAATGAATGGTCCTTCCTGCAAGTCGCATCCAAAGGCTTTTTTAGATATGCCAATGAGATTTCAGCGATTTTAGCAATCTTAACACCATTTATTACGTACTATGCCTTTATTGAACGTAAGGTATTACCGATTGTCCTTCTTTTTCTCACGCAATTATCAATGATGATGATTGGGACCAAAGTTGCGCTGTACTCTTTCATTGTGATGTTTGCGGCGACCTTAATTTTAATTGTTTTCTACGATATTCTTTTAGGGCGTCAAAAAATCAAACTATACCAAGTCTTACTTCTTATTGTTGTTCCTATAACTTATGTTGCGATTTTTCCGCATTCCCCTTCAGTGGCTCGTTCCACGTCGATGAGTACCGTGGTAAAAGCAGCCGATGAAAAAGAAATGGAAGAACAACCTGATGAAAATCTAAAGATAGAAGACGAATCTAACCTGAAACGTATTCAAAAACCAATTGTGCCTGTGACAGACGACAATCAAATTGACGCTATATACGACAATATCGAGAAAAAATATCCAGAGAAACGGATTAGTCATTACTTCTTGTTAAAAGCGTATCCTTATAATGTCGATCCGGTTTTTTGGGTAGGAATTTTAAATCAAAAAAACGAGAAAACTATGAATAATCGCTTTGTGGAGCAACAAATTCTAAAACGGGTAAAAGCTGTGAATGATAATCCATTGGAGTCCTTTTTTGGTATGGGTTATTCAAGAATGAATCATTTATACCCCTTAGAACAAGATTTTGTTGCACATTTTTATACGATTGGGATTATTGGTATTCTATTATTCTTCGGCCAGTATTTTCTTGTCTTTGGTATTGGCTTGGCGATTCTCTTTAAAGGGAAAATTTTTAAGTTGCAAGCCTATGAAGCGATTACGTTAATGTCCCTAGTCTATTTGGTAGCAGTGGCGATTAATAGCGGGAATGTGATTGATAGTTTATTCACACCGATTATTGCGGCAGCCTTAATTAGTAAAATGATATTTGATTACAAGAAGATCATTATGCGAAAAGGAGAAAAACAAAAATGATCCCTAAAAAAATTCATTATGCCTGGTTTGGTGGGAAAGAAAAGCCGAAAAAAATTAGAGACTGTATGGCAACTTGGGAAAAACATTTAGCCGACTATGAAATCATAGAGTGGAATGAAAGCAATTTTGATGTTTATTCGCATCCATATGTTAAAGAGGCTTACCAAAATAAAAAATGGGCCTATGTCAGTGATTACGTTCGTGCTAAAGTTTTGTTTGATCAAGGTGGCATCTATTTGGATACTGATGTTTTAGTTTTAGATAATCTAGATGAATTTCGTAAAAATCGTGCATTTGTAGGATTTGAAAATCCAGACTATCCATTTACAGCTGTTTGGGGCTGTGAAAAACATCATCCACTAGCCAAATCAATCTTAGAAATGTATGATCAAGTTGAATTTCAATATGATATAAATGACGAAATGAAGTTTGTGAATACAAAGACTGTTTCTGACATATTGATTAATCAATATAGTTGTCTAGTAAATAACAAATATCAAGTATTAAAAGAAGATATTATTGTATATCCAGACAATATATTGTGTAATCCAAGTGCCGAATCGAGTACTATTCATGTATTTACTGGGACTTGGATTGAGGCTAGAAAAACCTTTAAAGTCAGATTAAGTCAATATTTAAGAACCAAGCTAACGTCGAAAGGCCGAGCCAAGCTTTATGCGAAGTACTTTGGGAATGATTAAGAGAATAAAATGAAATTTTCTAGTCGATGATGGAATAGATAGATATAATCCCGTTAAATAAATACCTTTAAAAACATCTAAATAAACCTGAATTATTCATGAAAATGTGAAACATAACAAAATCGGATAAAAATGAAACAATACACTCATTCAATTTGAATCAGAAAATAAACGAAGGATAATTTTCGAGTGATTGATAAAAAATCGTTGAACGAAACCTAAAAAAGAGCAAACGAACCCCTTGGCCGTTCAATCAAAATTTTTTTTAGAAAGAACGGAGCTGTTTGGTGACCGAAAAATAATCATTCAAATAAACAAAGGTTTCATCTAGTTTGAAATGGATTTTTCCAGCATGCGAAACAATCTTAGTTGCGACTTTAATGAGGCGTTGCCGGATCGTGCCAATCGTCAATTTCTTCATGGAAGGAGGAAAGACCCAACTTTTCATCAGCTGAATGATATTGTAAGACAAGATATCTAGCCACATACGTGCTTCATTGATTACAAATTTTGAACTGTCTGTCTTGTCCATGAAAAAACCAAGTTTCGCTTCCTTAATGAAGTTTTCCATCAATCCGCGATTTTTGTATCGTTTGACGATAATTTCTGGAATGATTCCTTCCATATTCGTCACAATAAATAGAGGTGTAAACAATAGTTTCCCAGCAGGTCGTTCGTTTTGTAGAACGACCGTCCGCTCCTTCTTCCAAGAATTCGCGCGATAATCGAACGCGTCAAATTGACGTTCAAGCTCAACGATTGGATAGGATTCGTTACGGAAAATAAAAGATTCCGCGGTTCGATTTAATCGATCATTTGATTTTAAACGGATGACATATTTCACTTCGTAAGTTTCACACAATTCGTACAAAGCAGGAACGGCAAAACCCGAATCTCCACGAATAAGAATATGACTGACGTTTAAATCTTCAATCAAATGTTTCAAAAGTGGCTCTAAAAATGGCACGACTTCCGTTGACGTATAGACATTGCCTTTACGAAGTTGCGCTTTCAAAAAAAGACCGGTGACGGCATCAAACGCCACGAGTGGATGCTAACCAAATGTTCGGTAATGGTTATTAAAATCGGAACTTTCTTGTTTTCCAAAGGTATCGCAATGAGTGGAATCTAAATCAATCACGACGGTATCGATGGACTCTTGCCCGTAATATTGATCTAAATAACGTTGATTTAAACAATTGAACGCCTCAATATTTTCAGGCGTGATGGATTGGAACATGCGAGACATCGTTGGTTGAGAAGCAAGCTGTTTCTTTTGAAGTGTTTGGGTAAATAATTGATTATGGGTAAGCGAATCAGAAGCGTCATCGGTATCATAGCATAGCCCACAATTTGTTGGAGAAGCGCTTGTTCAAAGACAGATTGACTCGTATGGGTGAGTCGTTTGCGATCGTCCTTAAATTGAACCGTTTGAGCAAACAACGGATAAAAATTCGATTTCACCATAAATTCTTTCACTAATGGCGAGCCACCATCGACCGAAAGTGCACCGCCATCCGCAGAAATTTTAATATTCGTATTGAATGTTAGCGTATAAGATTTTAAAGTAGACATATAGACATCCTTCTTTCTATTTGTTTTGGGTAGTAACTTTACAATAACGGAAGGATGTCTATTTTTGTATACCAAATGGGTTGAAAGTCAAGATTCTTTCAATCCTTGATTTATAAGGGATAATCATTTAGTTTGTTTTGTTCATGAATAATTCAGGATAAAATAAGAAAATAATAGATATTTTGAATCATCTTTATCACAACAACACTCGATTTAATATTAATTTTTTCAAAGTCTTTATATGAGAATTGTTAAGGTTGATTTTGTTGAATTATAAGGGAAACTAGCCGATATTAATAATATCAAGCATTGGGTAACTCAAAAAAATCTATGAGAACTTCTGTAAAAAAATAACCAGTACACTTTACAACGAGCCTCCATCGTTGAGCATTCTGACGTTAAGAATGACAATAAAGGAGCGTGGTAGAACGAGATGTTATAGCCCAACAACTCTCATTGTCAAGTTTACGCTACACCACTTCAAATAACAAAAAATTTAATGTGATTGAAGGGGACGTTTGTTTTCTAAAACCTTTGTATAGCAATGTTCACAGTGGATTTTGATAAAAACTATCTGAATTAACAAGTATGGAAAAGAGGGGAGAAAATGAAAAAAATAATTTTAGGGATGATTTCATTTTTTTTAATCACAACTCAAGGTAGCTTAATGGCTGAGGCCGCTACTAAGAGATGGGAATTAAATGAGAGTCAGCAATGGAATTATTATATCGATAATAAGAAAAAAGTGGTTGGTTGGCAGTATATTAATCAAAAATGGTACTATTTTGATAATAACGGCGAAATGTTAGTTGGTTGGCAATATATCAATCACAAGTGGTATTACTTAAATGTTAGTGGTGAAATGTTAGTTGGTTGGCAATATATCAATCACAAGTGGTATTACTTAAATGTTAGTGGTGAAATGTTAGTTGGTTGGCAATATATCAATCACAA
>NZ_JAFBFD010000017.1 GCF_016909125.1 Enterococcus lemanii
ACTTAATTATAAGGGAAACAGATGCTTTTTTGTTATAGAAAGAAAAAGGGTGTTCTTACCAATTTCTTAGTAACAACACCAAATATTATAGACCCTATTTTTATGAGCGATACAACAAAGAAGGGCTTCGGCTCTTCTTTTTTTATCCTTTTCTTCGTTTGTCGAGTACCATTGGCTCTGGCAAAATACACCCCTTAAACACTTTCAAGGGGTGTACTTCTCTCATTCAATTCAATAAAATATATAGGCCTAAAAGAATAAAAATGACAGGAACGAGAATATTTTTATATTGATGAATCGTTTTCTTTAAAAGCGGCAAATTCGCTAGGCTTTGTGCAAAGAGGTTCCAAACGGGGAGTAAAGCAAAAAAAGCCAAGATGGTCCAAAATATTTCTTCTTTTGTTTGCTTCGTAAATAAAGGAAGATACAAGCCAATATTATCGGCACCACTCGCAATAAAAATCGTCGTAATTTTTAAAACGCCTTGTTTACTTGTTTCTTTTGTTTCAGTGATTGGGGAGGTTGGTTGCGTCTTTCGTTGTTTTTTCCGCTGATCAAAGTAGGCCATTAACCCCTTCATCCCTAAATAAATGGGAATCAAACCGAATAAGGATAAATATTGGGTGGGTAAAATATTCGTACCCATCGAACCTAGTAAGCTTAATAAAATCAAAGTACTCAGTCCGAAAAACTGCCCTAGTATAATTTCTCGTTTCTTCAGCTGTGCACCGACACTTAAGTAAAGTGTCATTAAAATAAAAAGTTCATCCATATTCGTACCAATAAATGTCACGGCCGCTTCTACTATTAATCGCATCTTTTTCTCCTTAACTGTTAAACTCGCTTTCTGATTGCTTCAATGGTACCAAGTTTCACTAGCGCTTGCAATTCGTTTGATTACTATTTTCGTTTATCCTAATAAAAAAATACGATGAAAGACCAATCTTAGCGATGCCCTTTCATCGTATTTGGAATATTTAACAAGCAACGAAATCAATTAACTCACTGATTCTTAAAACGACGGCATCGGCCCCGGCTGCTAAATAAGCTTGCCGTGTCTTTTCAATGACTTGTTCTTTTTCTGTTTGGGTTAATTTGGCATACGCGGCTTCACTGTAACCTGCTAAAGAACTACCTTCAATAACACCTATCGTATATACCCCAGCATTTTTCCCTTCTGCAATGTCTGATAACGTATCTCCGACTTTTATTACTTCTTGGCAATCAGTAATGCCAAATTGACGCATATTTTCATAAATCATTTCTGGACTTGGGCGGCCTTTGCCATTCACGTCATCAGGCGTCACTAATGCGTCTGGCTGATACCCTTGTGCTTTGGCTTCAGGCGCCACCACTCGCATCATTTCAGCCGTGTAACCGGTAGTACTACCAATTTTAATTGCTTTTTTACGCAAGGCGGTAATTGTTTCGATAAGATCTTCTTTGACCGTTGCGTATTGAATTAAATCTTTAAATAATACCTTCTCAAATCGTGCATAAATCCGCGCAATATCCTCACTGGTTGGTTCTTGGCTAAAGCGTTGATGCCATTGTTTTTGGATATTTGGCATTTGTAGAATCATCTGGATGTGATCGAGTTTTTTCATTCCCATTGGCTGACGAATTTGCGCCTCGGTTACTTGAATTCCTTCGGCAGCAAAAGCCTGTGCAAAAGCATCGACCGGCGCCATGCAGCCAAAATCAACCGTTGTACCCGCCCAATCAAAAATTACCGCACGAATCATTCATTTATCCCCCTTATTAAATACTGTTGAATCGCTTGCGTTAAGTTTAGCATATCTTCTTCATAAATTTCGCCGATGTTTCCAACTCGAAAACAATTCACATCACTAATTTTCCCTGGATAAATCGCATAACCGGCTGTTTTTAAGTAGGCATAAAAAGAAGGAAATGAAAATTGGTGGTCTGTTGGATAATAAAAAGCAGTAATAAAAGGGCCTTGATGCGTTTTAACATGCGTTTCAAATCCTAATTCTTGCATTTTTTGACGTAAAATTTGGTTATTGCGAGCATAACGAGTATAGCGGGCTTGAATGCCACCTTCTGCTGCTAACTCTTTTAGTGCTTGTGCAAAAGCCAATACCGTATGCGTTGGCGACGTATAACGCCATTTGCCACCATCGGCTTCCATCACTGCATATTGATCATATAAATCCAAACTTAACGTCCGCGCTAGGCCTTGTGTTTTTTCTAAGTGTTCTTTTTGGCAAATGGCAAAAGAAAAGCCGGGAACACCTTGGATGCATTTATTCGCACTTGAAATCAAATAGTGAATCCCTAACTGGGCGACGGGAATGGCAATCCCACCAAAGCTAGACATCGCATCAACAATAAAAGTTAATTGATGGGCTTGGCAAATTTGACTTAATTCTGTTAATGGATTTAAAATCCCCGACGTCGTTTCACTATGTACGACCGCTAGTGCTCGAATCGCAGGATGTTTTTTTAGCAGTTCTTCCACAACTTTGGAATCAAATACTTGATCTTCACGAACCTCATAAACAACCGTTGGAATTTGATGTCTGGCAGCCATTTGCGCTAAACGCTGCCCGTAAGCCCCGTTGACACAAATTAAAAGTGTTTCGTCTGGTCTTAAAACGGAACTAATGACTGACTCCACGCCAAACGTCCCACTACCTTGCATTAAAACGGCCGTATACTCTTCCGCTGAAACTTCTGCTAACTCTAATAATTGACTACGAATCCATTGGGTAATCGTTTTATAGCCCTCATCCCATGTACAATGGTCTTCTTGCATCGCTGCTTTGACGGTCACACTCGTTGTCAAAGGTCCTGGTGTTAGTAATTTATAGGTCATTTTTTTCTACTCCACTAATTTTTTATGTTGTTCCAATAATTCGGCAGTTAACGGTTCTGGAAAGACTTTAGGCTCGTTTGCTACTTCTAAACCAGATACGTCTTCTTCTTCATACAAAGCATTTGGGTAAATTTTCAAAATCTCTGGACGGGCTTTTTCAATAATCACCGCTAACATTTCTTGTGCTTTTGAATTGGTTTTTTCCCCTTTATCAATAACCATTAAAGATTCTGTTAATGAATAGGTGCCTTCGGTTGGTTCAATGACATCAATTGGTTGGCCTTCTTTTTTATCTTTAACCGCTTGGTGGCGTAACCCAAAGCCAAAGACCACTTCTCCGACACGAACCTTTTTCAAAGGACCCGAACCTGATTGTTCGATATGGTCTCCCGCATTCGCATAGATACCTTGTAAAATTTCTTTGGCTTCTTTTTCACCGTATGTATCGACGAGCGCTTGAAATAATAGCCACGCCGTTGACGACTGCTTAATATCCGAAATCGAAATGGCCCCTTTATATTCTGGTTTGGTTAAATCTTTTAGGGAAGTCGGTTTCGCTAAATTTGCCTCGGCTAATGCTTTGGTATTGTAAAAAATGACGCCTTCTTGACTAGTAAATGGTGCCGCATACTCTGGTGTACTTTGTAAAGTTTTTCCAAAGTGATCCAGTTTTTGAAAAAGCTGATTTTTTTCTTGTGCACTAGTGGCATAAAAGGTACTCATTGTGACTAAGTCCGCTTCAATATTACTTCCTTCTGCTAAAAGTTTGCCTCCAAGTTCTGAAGTGCTAAACGTTTGTAATAAATATTGATCCTTAAAGCCATTTTCATCTAACGCTTTTTGAATTTCTTGAATCGGTTCATCATCCGCATTTGTATAAATGACAACTGGATTTTTTGTACTAGCGGATCCTTGACTGCATGCCCCGAGAAACATAGCGAGACCTAGTAAAGCGCCCATCATTCTTTTTTTGAATACTCGATTTTTCATTTTTTGAAACACTCCTTATCATTTTTTGCGTCACCAAACGCATGGTAAAATTAATCATTAATAATAAAATTGAAAGTAAAAAGATATCATTGAATTTACCGAAATGTTGTAATTCTTTCATCTTAGTCGTCATAATCATTGTCTTGGTACTCGTTAAAAAAACAACGCCACTAATTGTGACCATTGACTGAATAAAATAGTAGTTAAACATTTCAATTAAAGTTGTTTTTGAGTTGGGAATTAAAATACGCCACAACGTATCAAACCAGCGATCACCTAATAGACGGGCCGTATCTTCCCAATGGGCATTCATTTTCAAGAGCGCAACCTTACTCATTTGATACGGTGTCGCGAAAAAATGAACAACATTTACAAAGATTAAAATCCCAAATGTATTGTGAATGGCCGTTCCACTAAAAACTAATAAAAAGGAGATCCCTAAAACCATCCCTGGTACGGAGTTCGTCACACTTGCCATGCTATCCAGTAGCAAAAGGAGTCGAGAAGTTTTCGTTGTACGAGCCACTAAAACGGCAGTCAAATAGGCAAGCGTTGTCCCTAGTAATGCCGTCGAAAAAGCAACAAACAAGCCGTTCTTCAGTGTACGTAACAAACTAGGGTCCGCCAAAAAGTTTTGTAAATGTTGAGTACTCCAATGCCAATCGTAAGGCCAAGCAGCGACAAAAGGAGCAATCAACAAGACTAAAAAAACGCCTGATATTAGGAAAACACTACTGAGATTAAACAAACCAAAGAAGAGATCTCGACTGTTGTTTTGACGTAAAATGACGGCTTCTTGATTCACTTGGTTTCCTTCTTCATTTTTTAAACGTTGCAAACAATACACACTAATAAAAGAGGGCAATAACATCACGAGTGCAATAACTGACCCTGCCGCAAAGTCAGGTAAACCGCCCATAAACTTTTCATAGAGCAACGTTGTAATCAATGTTTTTTGCCCGCCAAGTGCGACGGGGATCCCAAAATCCGTAAAAACCATAAAAAAAGCTTGAATAAAAGCAATTAAAAAAACTTTTCGCAATGGATACAAAATGGTTAAGTAAAAACCGCGCCAAAAAGAGTCACGCATCAAGCGAGAAACGACCAACATTTTTGTATCTAAATATTTCATTCCATCGCTCATTAAAATAAAGGTAATGGGAATCGTATAAATTAAGAAACCTAAAAATAAACCCGGGCTACCATAAATTGAAAACCACGTTCTGTGTGTCAGCTGACTCCAAAGTCCCTGTTTGCCAAAGGAGTAAATAATCACAAAGCCATACGTAATCGTCGGTAGTAGCATCGGTAAGGTCAAAATAAAATGAGTCGTCGCTTTTAACCATTTTGGTACTTGGGTAAAAAAGAGACTATACGCAAATAAAAAACCAAAAAAAGTTGCTAATAGAGCAGTTATAACGGCATAAAACAAACTGTTTTGTAAAGCCAAAGTAAAATTCGTTTCCATCACGACTTGTTTAAGTGCGGCAAACGAAAGAATGCCATCGATAAAAAACGCTCGACGCCCCACTTCAATTAGCGGAATGAATAAAAAGTTGGCAAAAAAAACAAGCGAAACAATCGCGATGATTGACGGTAAGGTCCAATTTTTCTTCATCTAAATCACCGCAAGTTGCGGCCGTTTTGGTTGAAAAATGGCTTCGATATTATGGCGCTTTGTTTCTAGTTGTTTGACAATAAATTCTTCGACAAAAGGACTCGCACTTTGTTGGATAATTTGTTGCGGCGTACCAAATTGGGCAATTTCGCCTTGATTTAACACTAAAATTTTATCAGATAGCGTCATCGCTTCTTCTGGGTCATGAGTAACAATTAAAATCGTTAGTTGTAAAGTTTTTGCAATCATTTGAATGCGTGTTTTAATGGATTCTTTAATGACACCGTCTAATGCACTTAACGGTTCGTCTAATAATAAGACTTTCGGTTTCATAACAAGGGTGCGTCCCAAGGCTACCCGTTGTTTTTGACCACCTGATAAACGATGAATCGGTTGCTGTAAATGTGGTTTTAATCCAAGCAAGTCAATAAATTCTTGCAGTTCTTCTTCCGTTGTTAATTGACGCTTCTTTTTTAAGCCATACGTTAAATTTTCATAAGCGGTTAAATTCGGAAACAAAGCATAATCTTGAAAAACAATATTAAAAGGACGCTTTTCCATCGGGCATTGCGTCAAATCTTGGCCTTCATAAAATAATTTGCCTGCATCTGGTGTTTCTAAGCCCAAAATGACTTTTAACAACGTTGACTTCCCCGAACCTGACGCACCTAAAATGGAGACGATTTCTCCTTGTGCGACTTTCAAATCAACACCATTTAAAATGGTCTGCTGATCATATGCTTTCACAATATTTTGTAGTTCTAACATGTTCGTTCTTCCCCCTATCTGCTTTTCAGTATAGGCAAACGACGTAAACTTTAAATAGACTTCCTGTAAAGACTTTGTACGCCTTTGTAAGAATTGTGTAAATTTAAGAGAAGCAAAAAAAAGCTTGTTAAACATTTTTTCATGTTTAACAAGCTTTTTTTTAAATATCTTTTGGAACATAAAAACTGCGGTTATCCATGCCAAAAATTCTTTCGGTATACTCACCAGGCGCCGTCTGACGAATCGAAGTTAACATCATTTGCATAGAGGCATCCATTAAATCAATTTGGTGTAAGATTTCTGCTTCCATGATTCGCGGACGAACAGGAGAGCCGTATTCTAATAACCCGTGATGGGCTAAGACCATGTGACGCAAGACCACTACGTCTTCGGCTTGGTCATCAATTTTTAGTGCTAAACAAGCTTTCGTAATCTCTTCATCGACTAACACTAAATGTCCGACTAAATTACCAACCAAAGTATATTCGGTCGCCATCGCACCACTTAGTTCGATTACTTTGCCCAAATCGTGTAAAATAATCCCCGCATAAAGTAAAGAAGCATTTAACTCTGGGTATTCTTTGACCAAAGCTTTGCCTAAACGCAGCATCGTAATCGTATGAAAGGCTAAACCTGAAGCAAATGCATGGTGATTCCGTTTCGCTGCAGGATAGTCAAAGAACTCTTTTTGATACTTAGTTAATAAATAACGAACAATCCGGTTCCAATGCGGGTTGGTAATTTCAAAAAGCGTTTGACTAATTTCCGCTTCCATTTCTTCTTTTTTTAATGGTGCGCGTTCCATATATAGGGTCGGTTCGCTTGGCTCTTCTGTTCGAGCTAAGCGTAATTGCGTAATTTTTACTTGGGGATTGCCTTGGTACAGCTCTTTTTTCCCAGCCAGCAAGACAACACGCCCCGCTTCATAACGTGCAATTTCTTCTTCTGTCGCGCCCCAGAATTTCCCGTCAATCGTGCCCGTTGTGTCTTGGAAAGTAAACGCGATAAACGGTTTGCCGTTTTTTGCCATTCGAACATCGGCATTTTTAATTAAAACAAATAATTGAAATTCTTCTTCTACGGTTAACTCACGTAATTTTTTCATCTTTTAGAACAGGTTACTTATGCAAACAACCTCTTCTTTCACATCCTTTACTTCATATTTTTAACGGCTTGATTGAACTCTTGATAATAGCTTACCATTTCTTGATCAGAAGACAAACAGATGATTTGATAATCTTGTCCAAACGTAACGAAAAGCTCGGCCAATTGGCGCTTTCTTTTCCGATCATAATGCAACCAACCGTCGTCAATAATGATTGGTGAAAGAATCCGGTCTTTTTGTAAGCTCAAATACGCAAAACGCAAAGCCATAATTAACTGGTCTTTTGTCCCGGTTGATAGTTGGTAAATCGTTTGTTTTTCCCCATTTTGTAGCACTTCGAGTTGACCGTCATTTAAAGTGACTTGCTCGTAGCGTTGACTCGTTAATAAATTAAAATAGTGCGTTGCTTGGTGTAACATTTCTGGTAATTGCTGTTCGGATAATTCATTTGCTAAATCTTCTAAAAAGACACTGAGTAAGCGATTGGTGCCCCACTTCACCATGGCTGTTTCGATTTGTGACTTTAATTTTGTTTCTTCTTGATAAAGTTCATCGAGTGTCCCATCTGCTTGAAGTTGTTCCAGTTGTAATTTTAGACGTTGTTTTGTTTCCAAATCTTCTTGGTAATCTTCTTGCAAGAGTGCTTGTTTTTCGGTTAGCTCATGAATCTGTTGTTCTAGTTGTCTTCGGGTAATTTTCTTTGGAAAGAGCGGTTGTAAAAGTTTGCTTAATTCTTCTTTCCGTTCAAACTTTTGAATTTTTTCTTGCCATTGTTTACTCCATAAAGGGACGTCTAGCGGACTTGTTAGGCCAAATGTTCTTAACAAAGGCGCGAATTTAACAAATAATTCTTCGCGATTATTTTTTTGACGCCGCAATTGTTCAGCTAAGATGGTTGCCGGGTTTTGTGCCCGTTCTAATTTCATTGCTTGCATTTCATCGTTAAATGATTCTAGCAGTTGATAACGCTCACTTAAATCACTCCCAGCTAATGGTAACCACGCTTGGTAATCGGTAAAAGCCGCGGCGTATTCTTCTAAAGCTGCACTCAAGGCTTTTTTTTGTGGCGCAAGTTCTTGAAGTTCATGTTTTAAAGCCAGAAATAAAGTGACCGCTTGGTTGTATTC
This sequence comes from Enterococcus lemanii, assembly GCF_016909125.1. GTDB lineage: Bacteria > Bacillota > Bacilli > Lactobacillales > Enterococcaceae > Enterococcus_I > Enterococcus_I lemanii. Next base: position 8,448 of record NZ_JAFBFD010000017.1, read on the forward strand.
GTCTAACATTGCTGGCCACTTTTCAACACGCGTTTCTTGCCCAAAGAGCGGTTGCAACTGGTTTTTTTCGACGAGTATTTGTTGCGTTATTTGTGTTACTTTTTCACGTTTATTTGCCCGTTCAAATGCTAATTCGCTTTTTTTGGCTAGCTTTTCTTGCCATAATGGTTTTTGTTGTTTTGCTTTGTTTTGTTGTTGCGAAAAAAACAGACCCAGTAACAAACTCGCGATAGAAAAAGCCCAGCTGATTCCTTTTAGCTGACCGTTTACTAAAAAGCTAAGCGTCAATATTAGTCCAGCCAAACCAAAGCACGCCCAACTTAATTTTTGTTTCAATGATTTATTTTGTAAAAGTTCTGGTAATTGTTGTTCCAGGGCTTTTATTTCTTCTTCTAATGTTTGAATTTGTTCATCTAGCCATTCCAAACGCAATTGTTCGTTTTGTAAACTTACTTCATTGGCTTGTAAAGCTTCAATTTTTATTGGTATCTTAGGATCGCTTAACTCTGGCGTTTTCCCTTGCCAGCCCCATTTTTGTGCCAATATTTGATACTGGCTTTGTTTGTCTTGTACACTTTGATTTAAGCGTTGGTATTCGTCTTGCTTACGAAAGGCATCGGTTTTTTCTTTTAATAATTGCTGAATTTGGGTTTCTTGTTCCAAAAAAAAGAAATAACGATCGGATATGCCACCTGATTCCAGTCGAGCAATTTCTGTTTCTTTTTTTTGAATTTCTTCGGTTATTTGTTGATAACGTTGATAAAAGTGCGCTAGCTCCTGGGCTTGCTGACTTTGTGCCCGTGGATCGACGACTTGTGCTAAACTTTGCCATTCCTCATATAAATCAAAATTCAATGCTTGCTGCTTTAAGTGTTGCAAAGCTTGTTGATCATTTGCCCGTTGAAGGTCTTTTTCATGGACTTGTTTTTCAACTTCTAATATTTGACGATGACTTTGTTGGACAGTCGCTTCTTGTTGTTCTTTTTGTTCGATTTTTTCTTTTAATTGTTGCCATTCTTTTAACTGACGATTTAATGGCAAGACTTGTCCTTTTAATTTGTAAAGTTTTTGGTTTTCTTTTTCGTATTGCACTCTTTGTTGACGCATCTGAGCACTACCACTAATTCCTAATGAAATCAGGGCTTCTTGTAATTCTTTTTCTTGCAAACGGTCAATTTCTGATAACTGTTCTTGTTGAAAGGTAAACACGTCTTGAAACGTCTCTAACGTTAGTGGCGCCAGGATTTGAGTCAACCATTCCTCGTCGCTAGTAGTGTCGCCGACCTGCACTTTCGTCTTGACTTGTGTTCCTTGTTTAAAACGCTCAATTAAAACCTCTCCATAAAGCGGGTGGTCAATCCACAATTTGCCCCCATAAGCGGCGCCATCCGTTGGTGTATAATCGCGCTTTTTTTTCCCTCTTTTAGGAAAGCCAAACAACATCGCTTGAATAAAATGATACAACGTTGACTTCCCTGCTTCATTTTCGCCATAAAACAATTGATTCCCGGCTAAAAAATCAAAGCTTTGTTGTCGATAATAACCAAACCCACTAATTTCTGCTCGAATCAATCTCATTTTTTACTCTCTCCATTGGTATTCTTCATCTAGTCTTTTTTTGGTTTGTTTTAAAACATCTGCTTGAAAATTAGTCAGTGAATAAAGCTGACTTGGTACTTTATGTGACCAAAGTTCCTCCATAACTTGTGTAAAATAACTCGTTGCTTCATATTGCTTTAATAAATGTTCTCTTAATTCACGACTACCTTGTAACAGAATCGAACGATTGCTAGCGTTTGCTTGCAGTTCGACTTGGTAAATTTGTTGTAAAAAACCTTTTTGGGCAAATCTCTTATTTAAGTACGCAATCATTTCGAGTTTATCTTCCTCACCTAGCCAGTTTTCTGGTAAGTCATCGGTTTGCGTAAAGGTAATTTTGACTAAGCTTTTTTCTGATGATAAAAAACGAGCTTCGACCGCTTCTAAAGCTTCTTTGACTTGGCGCACACCTTTTAACGAACAAGTCATTTCTTGCCAGACAACCTCTGCCACAAATAAAGCTTCCCAGCTCGCTTGCGTTGGCGTAAGTGTCACAAGTAAGACGCCTGGTGTCTGTGTTTCTTTTTGAGTATGTCCTTGAGGCGCGCCAGGATAAAGCATCGGTGGTTCCGTCGCCAAAACCGTGGGGACATGAATATGCCCTAACGCCCAGTACGCATAATTTTTTTGTTTCATTTCTTGCAAGGTAAAAGGCGCGTAACGATCGCCATTCAAATCACCGTGGTACATCCCGATATGGTAACTACTTTGACGCGGAGGAAATTCCGGAACTTTCGACTGCGCTAACCACTGACTTTGATAACTGAAACCACTAATTTGATAAGTACTCCCATCTTTTGCTTGGCCTTCAAACGTTTCAACGTTTTCTTTCGCAAATAAGTGAACATTTTCAGGAAATTCAAACCAATACCGCTGTGGGTCATAATAATCATGATTACCAAAACTTAAATAAACTGGTATCGCCGCTTCTTTTAAACGATTCATTTGTTGAAAAAAATGGTGTTGGGTTTTTAAACTCGGACGGTTTTGATGAAACGTATCACCAACTAAAAGAACAAAGTCAACCGCTTGGCTCAACGCTTCATCAACAATCTTTTCAAGCACTTTGGCATTGGCTTTAGACAAAATTTTGCTATTGTCTTCTAATAAATGCAGTCCTTCAAAAGGACGATCAATATGTAAATCCGCACAATGAAGAAAGCGAATCACGGCTTTCCCCTCCTTTTTTCTTTTTATTTTAACATTCTTAATGATAAAAGTCAGTATTATACGAAAGTTTGTTCGCTTTTATTTATACAACTACTTTCAAATCTTTTTAACCAACAGGTTGATCAAAATCTGCAAAAGTAAGTTATGTCTAAATTTGTGATTTATACATTAGAAGTCGCCAATATTGATAAAAGTGCATGGTTTTTTCGTGTTCTGCCGTTACAAGTCTGTCACTTGTTCTATAAAATATAGCGCTCTAACACCGTTGTTTCAATGTTTTTTATTGAATTGGTAGCTATTATTTAAGCATTCAAAAATAATAAAAAAAAGACCGTAGACTTCATCTCTTTTGAGACTTTGTCTACGGTCTGAAACCTTATAAAGTAGGTATCTTTTTTCTTATCCTTCGTATAACTCACGTAATGGGTTCATAATAATGCGGTTTAAGTCATTCACCACTAAGCTAAACGCTTGCTCGTGTTTCATTAAGTCACTGATGATTTCTTCGGTTTGAACTTTTTCTGCTAATGCTTGTGCTTGTTGTGCATCGTCATCTGATAGTTCTTCACCAGACATCATTTTTTGATGTAGTTCTTGTTGGAATGTTTGGAATTCTTTAAATAAGCCATACGCTTCTTCGTTTTCTTTTAAGCGTTTGAATGATGCACTTAATGCTTGGAAAGCTGCATCTTCACGAATTTCTCTTTCTAGTTGGTTGGCTGTATCGTATAAATTTGCTGACATATAAAATCCTCCTCTTATTTGCTTACCTTAGTTATTGTATCACGCTTTTTCTTTGATTGCGATACCATTATGGTCGGGGCAGGCGATTCCAAATCTCGCGGACAAGTTCTTTTGATTTTTCGATAACTTTCCCACCAATATTTTTTACTTCTTCTTTGGCTTTTTCGGTTACTTGATCTAGTTTTTCTTGTAACTCTTTTTTCAGCAAGTCATTTCCTTCTGGGACATCCTCCGCGGCTATCACTTGCCCGCCAGTTACGTAAGCATCTGCTACAGTAAATGGTGTCTGCGCGGTATACGGTAAGATACCATCAATTTGCGCCCGGAATAAAGCGCCCATGTTTTCGCCACCGGTTCCACTAATTACATTTTCGGCACTTGGTTGCTCAAAACCAATCCAAGTTGAAATAACCACGTCTGGCGTATAACCAATAATCCATTGGTCATTACTTTTACTTGTATCATAACTACTTTCAGTGGTTCCTGTTTTCCCAGCTAATGTGTAATTATAAGAGGCAGCATTTACGGCGGTTCCGTTTGAAAAAGTCCCTAAAAGCATACTTGTCATTTCATCGCTCGTTTGTTTTGAAATAATTCGTTTTCCTTTTGGTTGCGTTTTGTCAACGATGACTGCACCGGTTGAATCGACAATTTTTCGAATGAGGTGTGGTGAATAAAGTGTCCCACCATTAGCAAAAACACCGTACGCACTGGCCATCACTGCTGGAGAAGTCCCGTGTTCTAATCCTCCAAGGGCTAAACCATAGTATTTATCATTTTCAGTTAGTGGCAACCCAAACTCAAGGGCTTTATTGAAACCTTTTGTTAAGCCAATTTCATGTAATAGCCAAACAGCGGGTAAATTCAAACTTTGAGCGACCGCGTGATACATTGAAACTTCCCCTTGGTACGTCCCATTAAAGTTTTTAGCCTCATAATACGATTGTGGTTCATCTTTTAAAATTTGATCAGGCGTGTAACCTGCTTCTAAAGCCGGCGTGTATACACTAAGTGGCTTGATGGTTGACCCTGGCGACCGTTCCATGTCAACCGCTAAGTTAAAACCACGAAACGTGTAATCCCCTCGACGACCAATTAAACCTTGAATTTCGCCATTATTTGGATTTAAAGCGATCGTTGCCGATTGAACCAGATCGCCACTTGTGCTATTTGGTGGAAAATAACCATTTTCAGCATAAATACTTTGTAAATTACTTTGATAGTTTTGATCTAATCCGGTATAAATTTTGTAACCACGTTTTAAAATATCTTCATCATCTAAACCATATAGACGAACCGCTTCATCAATTACGGCATCAAAATAATAAGGATAACGGTAACCAGAATTGGCAGGGTTGTAAGTATCATAAAGCAAATCACCTAACGCCACTTGTTGTTCGGCATTGGCTTCTTCTTGGGTTAGTTTTTGGTTATCAACCATCACTTGTAAAACCGTATCGCGACGATTGATGGCATTGTCTAAATGATCAATTGGATTATAAATTGAAGGCCCTTTTAACATCCCAACTAAAGTCGCTGCTTCACCAAGTGACAAGTTCAGCGCATCCACTCCAAAATATTTATGGGAAGCATCTTGCAAGCCCCATACCCCATTGCCAAAGTAAGCGGTATTTAAATACATGGTTAAAATCTCGTTCTTACTATATTTTTTTTCAATTTCAATTGCTAAAAATAATTCTTTGGCTTTTCGACTAAACGTTTGATCGAGTGTTAAATACGCATTTTTAGCTAGCTGTTGCGTTAAGGTACTTCCGCCACCGCCGACCGTACTACGATTAATTAAGACTCGAACCGCTGCCCGTGCAATTCCTTTCAAATCAAAGCCGTGGTGCTCATAAAAGCGCCGGTCCTCGGTCGAAATGAGGGCATCAATCACATACGGCGAAATCTGCTCGTATTCAATGTAGTTGCCTTTTTGCGCTTGGAAACGCCCCGCTTCTTCATCTACTTGATCATAAATTACAGACGCTTCTTTTAAACCCGAAGCTAGATCTTCGACTTTTGTTGTTTTGGCTAAATAAAATAAATAAGTACTCATGATTAATGTCAAAACTAACGTTAGTAAAATGACCACTTTCGTTAGATGGTATTTTTTCCATAAACGGGTAAAGTGTTGTTTAAATGTGATTAAATGTGGTTTTAGCCAAACCCAAAATTGCTTCAATCCTATTTTTATTTTTTCCATTATTTTTTTAAAATCCATCGTCTTCTCCTTGTTTGGTTGTCGCTTGATCCCCTAATCGTTTTTTCAGTTATTTCATAGATTCGTATGCATCTTTGTCGTACATAAAAAGAGTACCCCAACTTTACTTAGTGTAACAAATGATTGCTTTTTTTCCATAGGGCCAAGGTTGTAACTTCGCGCCTCGTTCATTTTACCACTCATTTTGTGAAAAACTGTTGATTTTTGATTAAGAAAATCTAAAATCGGGTATAATATCATTAATGTGTACCGATTAAATAAAAAACATTGAAACAGCGGATCGTATTCCTTGGGCAGAGCTAGAAAGGGAATATGGCTTCAACGCTGAAGAAACCGTTATGCAAATTCAAGAAAATCCTTATTTGCAATTATTATTATGACAAAAACAGCCGGTTTATGAATCAATATTCGGCACCTTTTTTTATTCACTTTTATTATTCAGTACTTTACTGCTTATTATTTGAAAGGAAACGATTTTTTCATGGAATATACTCTTACTCTACCTAAAACACAAACCGAGATGACCATTCGTGAGCTCTTAGAAAATGAATGGCTCGTGCCACGAAAGGTCCGCCATTTTTTACGCGTTCGCAAAGGGGTTCGGCTAAATGGTGAGGTGGCCATGTTACATCAAGTCATTCGTGCCGGCGACCAAATCACACTATCGTTAGAAGAAAGTGACTATGCGTTCAAACCGGTCATTTTAGGCGATGCTAGTCAAGTGGAGGTACTTTTTGAAGACGAACACCTCATCATCGTCAATAAGCCTGGTGGAATTAAAACGCATCCTAATCAACCGGATGAAACGACTACTTTACTCAACCATCTGGCTGCTTATTTAGCACCAAAACAACAGCAACCATTCGTCGTCCATCGCTTAGACAAAGAAACGAGTGGTGCCATTTTGTTTGCTAAAAATCCTTTTGTTTTACCAATTTTAGGTCGTTTATTAGAACAAAAATTAATTTATCGGCGCTATCAAGCCGTTGTGCATGGCCGTTTAAAGCAAGACTTGACGATTCGTAAAAAAATTGGGCGTGACCGCCACGATCGCCGTAAGCGCGTCATTGATCCAAAAGGTGGTCAAATGGCGATTACGCATGTTCAAGTAGCCAAAATCGGGACGCAAACGACCCAAATTTATTGTGTTCTGGAAACGGGACGAACGCACCAAATTCGGGTGCACTTAGCTAGTCTTGGACATCCACTTGTCGGCGATCCGCTTTATCAAACCAAAAAAGCAGACCGATTGATGCTCCATGCTTATGAAATGCATTTCCTTCATCCATTTACAAAAGAACAAATGGCCGTCAAAGCACTTCCTGGATTATGGTCGCTTTAAAAAATTAAAAGCACTAGCAACCCCGCGTACTTAGGGGTTGCTAGTGCTTTTTTGATTATAAAATAAAACTAGCTGGGTCTACAAACCCACTCCATATCCCGGTTGCTATACCAAAATGCAAATGAACCCCCGTTGAATTACCGGTTGTGCCCATTGTGCCGATTTGCTGGGATGTTTCTAAACTTTGACCGATGCTAACAAATAATTCTGTCATGTGCATATAATACGTGTAGTACCCATTATCATGTTGGATAATCGCATAGTTACCCGCACTTGCTTGATACCCGGCTTCAACCACCGTACCATAACGAGCGGCTAAAATCGGTGTCCCGTAACTGCCGGTCAAGTCAATGCCGTCATGTTGATTGCCTGAATAGCCAGTTGGGTCTACACGGTAACCAAATGGGCTACTGACATTTAGGGGAATCGTTAACGGTGATAAAAAGCCGGTTCTAGCCAAAGCAGCTGCTTGTTCTTCTTCTTTTTGTTTTTGTTGTTCTAATTCGGTTAACTTGTTTTTTTCTGTTTCAAGTGTTGCAAGAACATGCGCATTTTCTTCGATTAAGGCTGTTTGCTCTTGTGCTTGACTGGCTTTTTCTTCTAAAAGTGTCGTTTGATCAGTAATTTGTTGTTGCCATTTCTTTTCGATTGTTGCTAATTCTGTTTCTAACTGCTTATGTTGCTTTATTAAAACGGAAAGTGCCGTTGCAAAAGAATGTTCCGTATCAGATGTACCACTCTTTGCAAGGTTGTCTTTCACGGCTTGAATCAACGTTTCTTTTGATTCAATTTTTTTAATTAAAGTTACCTTTTCAAGACCTAACTGCTCAATTCTTGTTTCTATCTCTTTTAGACTCGCCGTTTGTTGTTCTTCTTTAGTAGCTGCTATGATTTGTTCTTTTTGAATTTCCGTTAATTGATTTTCTAAAGTAGCAATCGTCGTTTGTTGTTTGGCTAATGCTTCGTTTATTTCTTGTGCGAAGGTGTTTTGGGAAAAGAAAAATAAACTCCCCACGCCCGCTAGTAATAATAATTTCTTTAATTTCAAGTAAAGCGCTCCTCTTCATTTAATCCTTTGCTACTTTAGCACGATTGTTTGGTCTTTAGGGTAACAATTCCTCAACAAAATCGTGTCAATTAGAAGATTCTTTTTACAAAAGAGGCCTCGTTTTCTTTTTTAGTGACGATTATCACAATTAGATTACACCATTACGGTTATTTAATTTTCAAGTAAGGCGCGTTCGGTCGGTGTGAGTGGTCGATACGCCCCTAGCGGTAAGGTTTCATCTAGCCACAATTGCCCCATCCGTAGACGTTTTAAGTAGGTTACTTCTTTTCCGACGGCTTGAACCATGCGTTTTACTTGGTGAAATTTCCCTTCATGTAAAATCAAGCGAATCTCAGATGTTTGTTTGACTTCATCAACCGCTTCAATCGAAAGCTCTGCCGGTAAACAACTTTCGCCACCATCGATTGTCATCCCTTGCGCAAAGGTTTGGACGTCTTCTTGCGTCATGATACCCGCAACTTGTGCATAATATTCCTTGTCAACGTGTTGCTTTGGTGATAACAAGCGATGTGACAATTGCCCATCATTCATAATTAAAAGTAGGCCTTCGGTGTCTTTATCAAGACGCCCGACCGGAAATAAATCTTCACGGAAATCTTCATCGGAAAATAAATCAAGAACGGTTTCATCAAAATTATCCACCGTTGCTGAAACGACACCAGCTGGTTTATTTAATAAATAATAATAATCTTTTTGATACTTTACTTGTTCCCCATCGACTTTTATTTGATCTTTATTTTCATCGACTTGATATTTATCGGAACGAATCACTTGACCATTTACTTCAACCCAGCCTTTTTTGATTAATTGTTTGACTTCTTTTCTAGAGCCAAAATTCATATCGGCTAAAAATTTATCTAAACGCATCTTTTTCTCCTGCTTTCTTTCAAAAAGAAGCTGTGACTTTTTCGTCACAACTTCTTTATTTTTATTTATTTAATATGTAGTTTTTGACGCAATTGTTGCATGCGAGCCCCTAATAATTTATCAGCTAAGCGGACTTTTAAAGCCATATAAATATAGGCGAAGCCCCCAACAGCTGCGACAATTAAAATTAAGAAAAACGACTGCACTTTTCGTTCTTGGCTTAACCATAACCCAAAGACCCCTTTTGTCAGTGCCGTTAAGAGAAACATCACCATCGTCATCAAGAAAATCAAAAGACTACGACGTAAAACAAGAACGTGATTAAAGCCTGTTTTTTGATGCAGTTTACGTAAATTAAAGTAGCACGTCACGCCTAGACCAATGCTTGTCGAAACGAGCGGTCCATATGATTCTAACAACCGAATAAAAATTGGCTGCGTCACAATTTTTACAATTAATCCGATACCAAAAAAGACGACTGCAGACGTATTTTCATAAATTCCTTGGAGCATCGTTGCACTAATCATAAATAAACCTAAAACGAGCCCTGATAAACAAGCAACAATTAACAATCGTGCACCTAGAGCATTTGGTACATAAAATAAGGTGTTTAACGGATAGGCTAAGATAATCATGCCAAATGTGGCCGGAAACATTACAAAAGAATACAATTGGAGGTTGTTTGAAACTAGTTTTGCTAAACCTACACGATCCCCCTTTGCATAAGACTCCGTAATTAACGGCAGTCCTACTAGCGCCATGGCGGTTGAAAGACCAATGACCACCATCGTTAATTTGTCTGGATTCCCACTAAAAAGGGCCATTAAGCTCATCAACTGTTTATTTGTATAATTCGTAAAGCTACTCATTGTACGAATAAACGTATATTGATCGACTAACTTATAAATGGTAATCCCCGCACCGATAATAATAAAAGGAACGGCTTCTTTGATTGTCCGAATTAATAAAGTCGCGGTATTTAATCCTTCTTCTTCTTGGCTTTGTTCGGCTAAGATATCCATTTTTATTTTTTCTTTTTTAAAGTAATATAGTAAGACACCAATTCCAGCTAAAGCGCCAATAAAAGCCGCAAACGTTGACTGGGTGACTGCCGCAACGTAATCACCGCTACCCATTTTCATAATCATAAACGTCGCACTTAACATAAAAATAACCCGTGCGAATTGTTCAACTAGCTGTGAAATAGCATAAGGAGCCATATTTTGTGTCCCTTGGAAATAGCCCCGAAAAACACTCATAAAAGGAATGACTAAAATAGCCACGCTTAACGAACGCATCGCCGGAACGAGCTCATCGCCACCGCCTGCACCATAAGATAACGCCGGTGAAGCAAGATACATAATGATGGCACTAATGACCCCAAAGACAAGCATCACTTGAATGGAGCGATAAAAAAGACGCTTGCTGGTTCGGTATTCCCCTCGTGAATTATGAAATGCAATTTGTTTGGCAATGGCCGCTGGAATCCCGGCGGTTGAAATCATAATAAACAAAGCATAAATATTGTATCCCATATTAAACAACGTGTTTGATGCATCGGCATTTTCGCCAAGCCAATAATACCAAGGAATCACATAAATGACGCCCAGTAAGCGCGAACCAATATTGCCGGCTGTTAACCAAGCAGAGCCATGGGCCATTTTCTCTTCATTGGTCAATTCAGGCTTTTGTGGATTGATTTGTTTTTCCATTCTTTGCATTCCCAACTTTCTGTTATATACATATTGTCTATTTTAATGCTTAAAGACTTTTGCCGCAATCTATTTCTTTTGTTTAAACAAGACTATGCTATAATTAACAATGAATTTTGTAGCTAAAAAAGGGGATAAACCGATGTATACGATGACCACGTTAGAATTATACCAATTATTACAACAACACCAACTCCTAGCACAAGCCGTTGATTTAACGAATGTAGCAAACCAAACATTCACGCACCTTTCTTATGACTCGCGTGATATCCAACCAAATACCTTATTTTTTTGTAAAGGTTTAAATTTCAAAAAAGAATTATTACTAGACGCACTTGCAAAAGGGGTCACCACTTATTTAACCGAAGTGACTTACGAGACCACGGCACAAGAAATCTTAGTGACCGATATCCGTGAAGCAATGGCCGTTGTTGCCCAAGCTTTTTATCAACACCCACAAGAAAAGTTAACTAAAATCGGAATCACAGGAACAAAAGGAAAAACAACGACGGCTTATTTACTACACCAACTATTAAAAGATGCCTTTGGACCAAAAATTGCTTTGTTTTCTTCTGAAGAAACGACCATTGACGGAAAAAATTACGCCCCATCTAAATTAACCACCCCTGAAGCTTTAGTGTTGTACCAACAAATGGCACAAGCCGTCGAAAATGGTTTAACACACTTAGTGATGGAGGTTTCTTCGCAAGCCTATAAAACCAAACGTGTCTTTGGCTTAACTTTTGAAGTAGGGATTTTCTTAAATATTAGCCCCGACCACATTAGTCCAATTGAACACGAAGATTTTGCTGATTACTTTTCCTGCAAGCAGCAATTACTCTTGCATAGTAAACAGATGATAATCAATCAACAAAGTGATCATTTTGATTCGTTACAAAGACTATGCCAAGAAAACCAGATTCCTTTTCTTACCTATGGGGATCTTCATGCCGATTATCCGATTATACCGCAATCGGAGCCACGGCAGTTTGCTTTAAATAGTTCGAAAGATCCACTCAATTTAAATGACACTTATACACTAGCCATGTTCGGTTCTTTTAATCATGGAAATGCGACGGCGGCTTTAATGACCGCCGCCTTCTTACACGCACCTTCGACAAATTACAAAGAAAGCCTCGTTCATTGTACGATTCCAGGACGCATGAACATGCTTGAACTTCCGAATGGCACGCTCGTTTTTGTCGATTTTGCGCATAATTATTTAAGTTTAAAATCAATGGGGACAATGGCCAAAGAAATTCGACCAAATGCACGGGCTTTACTTTTAACCGGTAGTGCAGGAGGCAAAGCCATTTCACGACGCAAAGATATGGGCCAAGCAATTAGCGAAGTCTACGATTTGGTTGTTTTAACACGGGATGACCCTAATTTTGAAGATCCTGCTGCCATTGCTGCTGAGATTCAAAGTCATATTACTAATCCTGACGTGAAAGTCTACCACGAAATGGCACGGGACAAGGCAATCGCTCTCGTTCTTTCACTCGCTAAACCCGAAGATATCGTTATTTTAGCCGGCAAAGGGACTGAACCAACGATGAAAGAAGCAGGTCAAGACGTGCCTTACCAAGGCGATTTATACTTCGCGAAACAATGGATTGACCAACAAGTAAAAAACTAAACAAAACACGAATATTTCAATTTAATGACAAACATTACGTTATTAAATTATTGTACTTTTTTGAACAAACTTCGGCTATAATAACGGGGTAGATTTCAGTAAAAGGGGTAAGGTTCGTGAACAAACAGCGTAAAAAATATTTAGCAATAACGACTGTCGCTTTAATTGGTTTGGTTTTAGGTCTTTTTATTTGGAAAATGTTACTAACTTTTGGCATCATTAATTTAAACCAACTGGCGCCTAAAAGTTACACCCGTGCAGGTTCGTCTTACGGATTTATTTTTGTCTTTTTAATCCCAATTCTAGCAACTTGTACTTTATTTGCTGGTATTTCTTGGAAAAAATAACGATTCAAAGGAAAGTTTTCTATTTTTTAGAGAACTTTCCTTTATTTTCTTTTAACATCTTTTTTTATAATTTAAGCGTAGAGGCTTTTGTGGTATGATGAAAAACGAATGAGTTTAACGAAATTTAATCATTAGGACGTGAAATTATGTGCGGAATTGTTGGATTTGTAAATACAACGAAACAAAAAGAAGCAATTATTGAAGAAATGATGGAACGAATTGTCCATCGCGGGCCCAATAGTTCAGGAAAATATATTGACGAACAAATCGCTTTAGGGTTTCGTCGCCTTTCTATTATTGATTTAGAAGGTGGCACCCAACCGATTTATAATGAAGATCAAAGCAAGGTCATTATTTTTAACGGTGAAATTTATAATTACAAACCATTACGCGAAGCTTTGATTCAAGCAGGCCATACCTTTACAACGCAAGCCGATACCGAAGTTTTATTACACGGCTACGAAGAATGGGGAACCGCTTTGTTACAAAAAATTCGGGGCATGTTTGCTTTTGCAATTTGGGATATTGAAAAACAAGAACTTTTTGGTGCTAGAGACCATTTTGGCATCAAACCTTATTACTTTGCGCAAATGAATGATACTTTTATGTTTGGCTCTGAAATTAAAAGTTTCTTACCACATCCAGACTTTAAAAAAGAACTCAATAAAGAAGCTTTAAAACCCTATTTGACGTTCCAATATTCGCCTTTAAACGGTGAGACTTTCTTTAAAGGTGTGCACCGATTACCAGAAGGGCATTATTATACTTATAAAGAAGGCGTCTTAACTATTAAAGAATACTGGGATGCGGACTACAATCAAAAAGAAAACCTCTCTCGTGAAGAGTGGATCGAAAAAATTGATCAAGCCGTCCAAGAGTCCGTTGCCATCCATAAAAATGCCGACGTCGAAGTTGGTTCCTTTTTATCAAGCGGGGTCGATTCTAGTTATGTCGCGGCAGTTTTACGTCCAGACCACACGTTTTCAATTGGTTTTGACGACAAAACTTACAATGAAGCGATTGAAGCCCGTAAATTAACGAAAATGCTTGAATTAAATAATACGGCTGCGGTAATCAATGGTGAAATGTCATTTAAGGCGTTTCCTTTAATTCAATACCATTTAGATGAACCCGATGCCAACCCTTCTTGTGTGCCACTTTACTTTTTATCAAATTTAGCAGCACAACATGTTCGTGTGGTGCAATCTGGTGAAGGAGCTGACGAATTATTTGCCGGTTACAACGCTTACGGTTTACATACCAATTCTAAAATGATTCGCGTTGTCGCACAAGGCTTAAGAAAATTACCAAAAGGCATCCGCTATTCAATTGGTCGTTCTTTAGGTAAAATGAAAAACTTCCATGGCCGGATGCATTTATACGCAGCGACGGCTCCTGCTCGTGAATATTTTATTGGCCATGCTGAAATTTTTACTGAAGCAGAAAGTAACACTTATTTAACCAAGCCTTACCAACAAGCACCAAGTGTCGCTGAAATTGTCGCGCCACATTATGCGAAGGCGGACAAACAAGCCAAAGAAGAAGTCAATAAAATGCAATATTTAGACGTTCATCAATGGATGCCAAAAGACATTTTATTAAAAGCCGACAAACTAACCATGGCTAGCTCTTTAGAAGCTCGTGTTCCTTTATTAGACATTGAAATGATGAAGCTTGCACAAAGCATCCCAACAAAATACTTAATTAACCAACACAATACGAAAGATGTATTCCGTCAAGCTTCAAATCGCCATTTGCCAGAAGCTTGGGCCAACCGCGAGAAACTTGGCTTCCCCGTGCCAATCAAAGCTTGGTTGCGTGAAGACTTAGGTTATTTACAAGTTAAAGCTTTATTTGAAATGGATTTTGTCACCGAATTCTTTGACCAAGCTAAAATTTTAGAACTTGTTGAAGCGCATCATGAGAACAAAGCCGACTTACAGCGCAAAATTTGGGCGATTTATACTTTCTTAACTTGGTATAAAGTCTTCTTTATTGACACCGAGGTTCCGAAAGCTGAAAAAATCACTTATGAAACATTGTAAAAAAAAGACGTAGAAAGCCTAAGCTTTTTACGTCTTTTCATTTTAGTCTTGATTGATGTCTACTGAATAACTACCAAATATTCATAACGTGCCCAATTTCATTTGTAAGCGCCGCTCACCTACGAGAATTCATTGGCTTAAGGGGCCGTGATGACGAAGCCGTTCGAACGCTAGTGAGTTACGGATGCGGGACAAGGTTGAGCGTCAGCGAAACGTTGTTCATTTTTCCTGTAGTCTCTCAGCTTTCGAGCTTCAAACGGAGAGCTAGTTGCTAAAGCACCAAGCTTCCGTAATTCACATCGAATCTTTTGACACGGCTCCGGCGCCAATGATTCTCTTCGGTTCGCTTGTATAGAGAAATCAACAATAGATGCATAAAAACTTTTTTAACAAAAGAATAGAAATCAATTTATTAAAAAAATAATGAATAACGAGTATCAATTAACAAATTGGGTGATTTCGTCAAATGAAGGACTAAAAATAAGGATTTTCTTGAATTTGCATAACGCTCTCTTCAACACTGAAGCACTATTTTTTTTGATTTAGTAAGGCACCTATAGCCATTCGTAAAGGTTGCTAACATTGCTTTTTTATTAATGATTTTTTTAACATATTCCTTTTCCAGCTCTATACAAGGAATACGAGTCGCTTTTTTTATCCAACGATTTTCAGAGATTATTTTTTAAGCCCACAGATTGATTAAAATCTTGGAAAGTAAGTTGCGCATAAGTTTGTAATTTATTCGTTAGAACCCTCTCATATTGATAAAAGTGCACGGTTTTCCGTGTTCTAGCATTAAAAGTCTTACACTTGTTACATTTAGTGTACACAAAAATAGACCCAATAGCTAAGGTGTTTTTTTCAAACGATCCTTCGCTATGGGGCCATTTTAAACCTGCTGTTTCAATGTTTTTTATTTAATCGGCAGACATTAATTAGCGACAATGTTCACTAATTTTTTCGGTACGGCAATCACTTTACGGATTGTTTTTCCTTCAAGTTGTTCTTGAATGTTTTCATCCGCTTTAGCTAAAGCCTCAAGTTCTTCTTTCGTTGCTGCCGTTGGTACCATTAGCTTACTACGAACTTTTCCGTTAATTTGAACAACGATTTCAATTTCGTCTTCAACTAAAGCAGCTTCTTCATACGTTGGCCAAGCAACATTGGTTAAACTTTCTTCATGGCCTAAAATTGCCCACAATTCTTCTCCGATATGTGGCGTGATTGGCGCTAGTAATTGCACGAATCCTTCTAAGTACTCATAAGGTAAGGCATCGACTTTGTAAGCTTCATTAACAAAAACCATTAATTGTGAAATAGCGGTATTAAAGCGTAAAGCTTCCATATCTTCGGTAACTTTTTTCACTGTTTGGTGATAAACTTTTGTTAATTTGCCATCATTAAAGGTCGTAATGCGATCACGCATTTTGCCCTCTTCATCCACGATTAAACGCCAGACACGGTCTAAGAATTTACGACTACCTTCTAACCCATTTTCATTCCAAGCAATCGCTGCATCAAGTGGTCCCATGAACATTTCATATAGGCGTAAAGTATCCGCACCATACTTGCGAACCACGTCATCTGGATTGACGACATTGCCACGTGATTTCGACATTTTTTCGTTATTTTCGCCTAAAATCATTCCTTGGTTAAAGAGTTTTTGGAACGGTTCTTTCGTTGGAACAACGCCAATGTCATATAAGAATTTATGCCAGAATCGTGCATAAAGCAAGTGCAAGACCGCATGCTCGGCACCACCAATATAAATATCAACTGGTAACCAACGTTTTAATTTTTCAAAGTCAGCGATTTCTTTTTTATTGTGCGGATCAATAAAGCGCAAGAAGTACCAAGAGCTGCCCGCCCATTGTGGCATCGTGTTGGTTTCGCGGCGTCCTTTTAAGCCAGTAACTGGATCAACCACGTTCACCCACTCTTCAATGTTCGCCAGTGGGGATTCGCCCGTCCCACTTGGGTGAATATCGTTGGTTTTGGGCAAGCGTAGTGGGAGTTCTTCTAAGGGCAATGTCGTGCTCGTGCCATCTTCCCAGTGAATAACTGGAATTGGCTCGCCCCAATAACGTTGACGAGAAAATAGCCAGTCGCGTAAACGATAACTTGTTTCTTTTTTACCGATTCCTTTTTCTTCTAACCAAGTAACCATCGCGGCAATGCCTGATTCTTTATCCATTCCATCTAAAAAGTCGGAGTTGATATGTTTCCCATCTTCTAGATAAGCTGCTTTTGTTACATCGCCACCTTCTAAGACTGGGATAATTTCTAAATTAAATGTTTTGGCAAAGTCATAGTCGCGCTCATCGTGAGCAGGAACCGCCATAATTGCCCCTGTACCATAAGAAGCTAGCACATAATCGGCAATCCAAATTGGAATTTGTTTCCCATTAACTGGATTAATCGCATAGGCTCCTGTGAAGACGCCTGTTTTTTCTTTTGCTAAATCCGTTCGGTTTAAATCGGTTTTTTTACTTGCTTCTAAAATATATGCTTCAACTGCTGCTTTTTGCTCTGGTGTCGTAATTTCTTGAACTAAAGCTAATTCTGGTGCTAAGACACAGTAAGTCGCCCCAAATAACGTATCTGGGCGTGTTGTAAAGACGGTAAACTCTGCCTCATGTTGTGCAACTTTAAAAGTAACGTTCGCTCCAACAGAACGACCAATCCAATTTCTTTGCATTTCTTTAATGCTCTCTGGCCAATCCAAGTCTTCTAAATCATCTAACAAACGATCCGCATAAGCCGTAATTTTTAACATCCATTGGCGCATCGGTTTACGAATAACATCATAACCACCGCGCTCGCTTTTACCATCAATGACTTCTTCGTTGGCAATCACAGTCCCTAACTCAGGTACCCAGTTAACCGCTACTTCTGCTTCATAGGCCAAACCTTTTTCATAAAGCTTCGTAAAAATCCATTGTGTCCATTTGTAATACTCTGGATCGGTTGTATTAATTTCACGATTCCAATCATAACTAAAGCCTAAAGAATTAATTTGGCGACGGAATGTTTCTATATTTTTCTTTGTAAATTCAGCAGGATCGTTCCCTGTATCGAGTGCATATTGTTCTGCTGGCAAGCCAAATGCATCCCAACCCATTGGATGTAAAACATTGTATCCTTGGCTACGTTTCATCCGTGATAAAATGTCTGTTGCGGTATACCCTTCTGGATGCCCCACGTGTAGGCCTTGACCAGATGGATAAGGGAACATATCTAACGCATAAAACTTGGGTTTGTCTGAAGCCTCTTTTGTATTAAAGCTATTGTGTTTTGCCCAATACTTTTGCCATTTTCTTTCAATTTCTTTGTGATTGTAATTCACGGTAAATTTCTCCTCCTTTTAATCATAAAAAAAGTCCTATAAGAAACGAATTGCTTCTTATAGGACGTAATAGACGTGGTACCACCTAAATTTACTAGTAAATAAAAATCAACTAGCCTCAACGTTTTAACGATCGTCACCGTGCTTTCTTACTTTAATTTTCAGAAAAAGCAACACTCAAAGGCGAGTTCAAAAGTTTCTTTGTACATTTTCACCGACCATGTACTCTCTAAGTAAAGAATGACTTTTTACTATTCCTTCTCAAATGTGGGTATGATTTGAACTTATGTGTATACTAGCAAAGTTTCAGCTTTTTTTCAATCCTTTTAGCTAACTTTTAGTGCTTGACCAATGTAAATCGTATCTGATTTTAATGCATTTAAGGTTTTTAGTTGCTGGATACTTACGCCATAAGTTTGCGCAAGTGCCCATAAACTATCGCCACTTTTTACCGTATGTGTTTTTTGGTTCGTTGACGTATTCGTACTTACTTGCGTATTGGTTACCGGTTTTTTCTCGGTTGCATTTGATCCAAGTTTTACAATTAATTTTTGATTTGGATGAATCAAATCCCCAGACAGCTTATTCCAGCTACGTAATTGGTCCATTGAAATACCATATTTATTCGAAATTGCCCAAACCGAATCACCCGGTTTCACTGTGTAGTACTGTGCATTGGTTGTTGTTGACGTACTCGAATTATTTTGGTTTGTATTCGTATTTGTGTTTGGCGTTGTTGGCGTCGTTTGGGTATTCGACGTTTTACTTACGATTAGCTTTTGACCTGGATGAATTAAATCACTCTTTAAGTTATTCCAACTGCGTAATTGAGCCATTGAAATGCCATGTTTGTTTGAAATAGCCCAGATTGAGTCCCCCGATTTTACGGTGTAATACGTTGCTTGAGGTGACGTTATATTTTGATTCTGATTCGTTTCAGGTTTTACTTCGGGTTTTACCTCTACTTCTGGCTCAACCGGTGGCGTTGGCGTTGTGGTTGACGTTGCTGCTTTTCCAACAATTAATTTTTGGCCTGGATAAATGAAATCGCCGGTTAAATTATTCCAGCTACGTAATTGATCCATTGAAATGCCATGACTATTTGAAATCCCCCAAATGGAGTCGCCGGATTTTACGGTATAATATTTATTTTCAGTTGAATTTGATTCCACTGAATTATTTTGATTGGTATTTGGAGCTTGCTCAGTTACATTTCCACCCGTACTTGGCGTATCGTAACGAGTCAACCCATAAGTTTCAATAGTTGAATTTAGTTTCCCAGCATAACCTGGATCGGTTGCATATCGCCCGGTTAACCAAGCTGTTGCATCGCGGTAACTACTCGTATTACTCTTCCAAGCGCCTGAGTAGTAGTAGACACCTGATTGGAAGCTCACATTTCTTAACGTATAGGCATTATCGGCAAAAGATTCAGCAAAAGAAGGATACTTTCTAAATGGTTCACTCTTTGTTACCCATTGACCATTTAAATATTCTTGCGTATTCATATAAACCGTTTGGCCATTATAACTGCCTTTAATTCCAAATAAATTATAATAAGGGGCTTGTGACAAGGTACTTTGGCCCCAACCACTTTCAATAATCGCTTGAGCAATCATGACAGAAGCGTATAAATCGTTGGCTTGGGCAATATTTGTCGCATGTTGTGCCACCATCTCAATAAAATTACTTGGAGAAATTGCTGAGCCAGTACGCGCTAAAGGTGACTGTGCAAAAGGCGTTAAAACTTCTTTTACTTCATTCGCAATCGATTCGGTTGTACTTGTTTCTTCCGCCAAAGACGACGTGTCTTCGCTTCCTTCAACCGTTGCTTGCGTTTCTTCAGGTATTTGAGTTGTTTCGCTATTTATTTCAGTCGTTGTTTCACTGCTTGCTTCAGTTGTTTCGTTTGTGATATTTACCGTAGTCTCATCTGTGAGTTGAACAGCCGAGTCCGGTTCATCTGCCAGAACTGTAACCACTGGTGCTAGTGGTGCAACCGTTGAAACAGCTGTTACAGTGGTTCCTAAAACAGCAGCAGTTTTTTTCATATTGCGATAAAATGTTCGTTGTTCTTCAATTTTTCGTTGTTCTTTCCGTGATAAAAACGTCCCCATTCTCTAACCTCCGATATTTATCTAAATACTTATCCTAGCTTAGTATACATTGAATCATTTGTTAAGAAAAGATTAAATCGATTTTATTAATCATTTGTAACCTCAATGTAATTAAACCGTCGCACTTACGCCTTTTTTATACAAATGAGGCCTTTGCCATTCTAGCGGACTGTTGTATACTAAAAAAAGCATTTTAATTTGAAATGAAAGGATTATATCCATGACAAAAAACAAACTTTACTATCAATTTGCTGGCAGTTGTTTCCTTTTATTTTTTACTTTTTTAGGTTACACTGTTAAATTTTACCCGCAATGGTTAAAACCTTTTGACACTTGGGTGATTGAACAAATCGGTAGCTTGCGCCCACAATTGACCGCTTTTTTCCTTTGGATTACCCAATTTGCTAACCCTCTAACCGTCGTTTTATTAGGTCTTACGCTTTTATTTGTTTTGCTTTATGGCAAACAATATGCAGAAGTTATTTGGCTTAGCGGTGGGGTCATTGGTATTGCCGGGGGACTAAATCCACTATTAAAATTATTTTTTAATCGGACACGGCCTAGCATACTTGCCCCGCTCATTACCGAACATAGCTTAAGTTTCCCTAGCGGACATGCGACGGCTAGTATGGTGCTTTATGGTAGTTTATTTTTCTTGTTACCGCTTTTTATTGATTCAAAGTTCCTTCAGTACGCGTTACGTAGTTTACTAGTGCTGATTATTCTCTCGATTGGCGTTAGCCGTATCTATTTAGGGGTTCACTTCCCTACTGATATTATCGGCGGATTTTCGTTAAGTTTAAGTTGGCTTTTGCTAACGTTTCCAATTTATCAAGAAAAACGCTTCATTTGGCGTTTTCAAAACAAACAACACTAAGAAGGATGAGTTAAATATGACTGTCATTTTTCCATACACACAAGACCCAAATAAACGCTACCACTCTTGGAATTACGCTTTGAGACAAGAATTTGGTCAAAAAATCTTTAAAGTGCCGATTGATGGCGGCTTTGACTGCCCAAACCGTGATGGCACGGTCGCCCATGGTGGCTGTACTTTTTGTAGCGTTTCAGGATCAGGCGATATGATTGTCGCACCTGAAGACCCCATTCCCTTACAGTTTCAAAAAGAAATTCAAATGATGCACAAAAAATGGCCAGATGTCACACAGTATATTGTTTATTTTCAAAATTTTACCAACACCCATGCCCCATTATCTGTTATTAAAGCGCGTTTCGAACAAGTCGTTCACTTGCCTGGCGTGGTTGGCCTATCAATTGGAACTCGGCCAGACTGCTTGCCAGATGACGTCGTCGAATATTTAGCAGAATTAAACGAACGTTTGTATTTATGGGTCGAACTTGGCCTACAAACCACTTTTGAAAGTACTAGTCGTCTAATCAATCGAGCCCATGATTACCAAGTGTACCTTGATGGGGTAGCAAAATTACGCAAACACAACATTCGTGTTTGCACCCATTTAATTAACGGCTTACCAGGTGAAACCACCGCGATGATGGAAGAAAACGTTCGTCGGACCATCCTAGATTCCGATATTCAAGGAATCAAACTGCATTTACTTCACTTAATGCGTAATACACGAATGCTGCGTGATTATCATGAAGGACGTTTACAATTAATGAGCCAAGATGACTATACGCAAGTCGTTTGTAACCAACTAGAAATGATTCCTGCAGAGGTAATTATTCATCGCTTAACAGGCGACGCTCCTCGTGACGCTCTCGTCGGCCCAATGTGGAGTTTACAAAAATGGGAAGTCTTAAACGCGATTGATCAAGAATTAAAACAGCGCGACTCGTTCCAAGGAAAATATAACGTTCGTAAAAGTGAGGGGAAATAAATGTTACCAACGGCACTTCATTATAGTCGCCAACTTTTAAAAGAAGTCTTACAAACTGGTGATATCGCTGTGGATGCAACCATGGGGAATGGCCACGACACCTTACTCTTAGCCGAGCTTGTTGGAACCACCGGCCTCGTCTATGCTTTTGACGTTCAAATCACTGCTGTCGAAAATACAAAAAAACGTTTATATGAAACACCTTGGGAACAATCGGTGCAACTCATTTATGATGGTCACGAAAATTTACCTTACTACATACCGCTTGAAACTCCGATTAAAGCCGCTATTTTCAACCTGGGTTATTTACCAAAAAGTGATAAAACCGTCATTACTTTACCTGAAACAACAAAAAAAGCACTCGATGAATTATTGCTACGTCTTGTACCAAAAGGACGAATTGTCATCGTTGCTTACTATGGCCATGAAGGCGGCGAGCGCGAGCTACAGACGGTCCGTCAATATTGTGAAGCTTTACCGCAAGAGAAATACAATGTTTTAAATTACCAATTTATTAATCAAAAAAACCAACCACCCATTTTATTTTGTATTGAAAAGAAAAAACCGAGAAACTAAGGATTTTCCCTTGCTTCTCGGTTTTTTTTCAGGCAAAATAGCAATAGTAAAAAAGAAAGGGATTACAAAATCATGACACAATTAAAAGTGGCCACTTATAATATCCGAATGGATGCTTACGAAGATGCACCTTGGACTTGGGCAGCTCGTCGTCCACATGTCTTTGAAATCATTCGCTATTTCGATTGGGATTTATTTGGTGTCCAAGAAGTTTTACCGCATCAATTAACGGATTTTGAAACACTGAACGAATATGCCTTTGTCGGAACTGCTCGTGAAGACGGCAAAAACAGCGGCGAATACAACGGCATTTTCTATAAAAAAGAACGCTTTGAACAAATTGACCAGAAATTTTTTTGGCTTTCACAAACGCCAGATGTCCCTAGTATTCACCCAGAAGCCGGTTGCCATCGCATTTGTGTATGTGGCTTGTTTAAAGAAAAAGAAAGTGGAAAAAGCTTTGTCTTTGCCAACACACACTTAGACCATGTTTCGGAAAAAGCACGAGAACTTGGAGCCAAAGTCATCATTGAAGAAGGACTAACGGCTTTTAAAGACTATCCACTTTTTTTAGTCGGTGATTTTAACGCAAACCCTAGTGAAAAAGCTTATCAACTCTTAACTGACCACTTAAAAGATAGCCGTTTTGCCGATGGTGCTTTCGTTTATGGGCCAAAAGGAACTTACCAAGCCTTTGATACCTCCATGCGTTGGGAAAAAATGGAAGAAATTGATTTTATTTTTGTCTCAAAAGACATTCAAGTGAAAAAGGTCGGAATCTTAACGAATACTTGGGAAAACAAATTCCCTTCTGACCATTTCCCTGTCGAAGCACTCGTTGAACTGCCTTAAAAATGACCCCTTCGTGAAGCAAACAACTTGTCACGAAGGGGTCAAATGGTTGATTTTATTTTAATGTTTTACTTTAAAGCGTTTCAGGCGTAGCGCATTTAAGACAACCGAAATCGAACTAAAACTCATCGCCGCGCCAGCAATCATTGGGTTTAAAAGTGGGCCACCAAATACATGGAGTACGCCCATCGCCACAGGAATTCCTAAGACATTATAGGCAAACGCCCAAAAAAGATTTTCACGAATATTTTTAATCGTTGCGCGACTTAATTCAATCGCCGTTGGGACGTCATTTAAATCGCCGCGCATTAAGACAATATCCGCTGATTCAATCGCGACGTCCGTCCCGGTACCAATCGCAATCCCGACATCGGCTTGAGCTAAGGCAGGCGCATCGTTAATCCCATCGCCAACCATGGCAACTTTTTTTCCTTCTTGTTGTAATTTTTGGACTTCTTTCGCTTTATCTTCAGGTAATACCTCACTTAATACACGATCAATCCCAACTTGCTTGGCAATCGCTTGGGCTGTTTGATGATTGTCACCGGTAATCATTGCGACCTCTAAGCCCATTTGATGCAAACGTTCAATGGCTTTTTGGCTACTTGCTTTCACCGTATCAGCAACCGCAATCAAACCAATCAATTGACCTTGGTATGCCAGATACATCGGTGTTTTCCCTTCACTGGCTAGTTTTTGCGCCTGTGCAACTTCAGTGGATATCTCAATATTTTGCTCGGTCATTAATTTTTGATTCCCAAAAAATAATAATTCGTTTGCAATCGTCACTTGAATGCCATGACCTGGGATTGCCGCAAAATTAACGGCCGTTGGCAAAGCTAATTTTTCTTTTTTTGCTTCTTCTAAAATCGCTTGTGCAAGGGGGTGTTCGGAACCTTCCTCTGCCGCTGCCGCCAAAGCCAAGACCTCTTGATGACTCTTACCTGCATAAGCCAGAATATCGGTTACGACTGGCTTGCCTTCGGTGATGGTGCCGGTTTTATCAAAGACAATCGTTTGAACTTTATGCGTCGTTTCTAGCGCGTCACCACTCTTAATTAAAACGCCATTTTCAGCACCCTTCCCCGTTCCAACCATAATTGCAGTTGGTGTTGCTAACCCAAGCGCACACGGACAAGCAATCACTAAAACCGAAATCGTAATCGTTAAAGCAAAGACCCATGACTCTTGTCCTAAAAAGAACCAAGCCAAGCCCGATAATAGTGCCAGTCCAATCACAATTGGGACGAAAACGCCGGAAACCTTATCTGCCAGTTGAGCAATTGGCGCTTTTGATCCTTGCGCTTCTTCAACCAGTTGAATAATTTGAGCCAGCGTCGTATCTTCACCGACTTTCGTTGCTTTCATTTTGAATGAACCTGTTTTATTAATACTTGCACCAACAACTAAATCATCGACTTGTTTTTCAACCGGCAAACTTTCCCCAGTTAACATCGATTCATCGACGGCTGAATGCCCTTCGACAATGATGCCATCAACTGGTATTTTTTCTCCTGGTCGTAAAACAATGATATCACCTGTTTTGACTTGTTCAATTGGTAATTCGACCTCAACGCCAAGCCGAATAACCCGTGCTGTTTTTGGTGCTAAATCCATTAATTTTTTTATTGCTTCAGACGTTTTTCCTTTTGAAACAGCTTCAAAGTATTTTCCTAAAGTAATCAAAGTTAAGATCACGGCTGCTGATTCATAATACAGTCCCATCGCCGCATGTGCATCGCCTTGATAGACTAACACGGTTTGATACAAACTATAGACAAAAGCAGCACTTGTTCCCAAAGCAACTAAGGAATCCATATTCGGATGGCCTTTAAAGAGCGTTTTAAAGCCATTTAAATAGAAACTACGGCCAAAATAAAGTACCGGTAACGTTAAAATCAGTTGCGTCGTCGCAAAGATCACGCTTTGTTCCATTGGATTTATAAAAGCTGGAATTGGCAAACCAATCATATCGCCCATCGCTAAGTATAATAGCGGAACCGTAAAAATGGCTGAACCAATAAAGCGATGCCACATGTCTTTTAAATGCTCCGCTTTTTTTTCTGCTGTATCATTTGCTGCCTTTTGACTAGTCTCAAAAACTTTCGCTTCATAACCAGCCGCTTCTACCGCGTCAATAATGGCTTGCGGGGTGATTTGACTTGACTGGTAGACAACGGTCATTTTTTCAGTTGCCAAGTTTACAACCGCTGACTCCACTCCTGCTAAATTTTGCGTCGTTTTTTCGACGGTCTGTGCACAAGAAGAACAGCTCATCCCTTCAATTGCAAAAGTTGTTTGGACTTGAGGCGTCGCAATCGTATACCCTGATTTTTCAACTGCTTCGCGAATCGCGGCTTCATCTAGTTGTTTTTCATTGTATTGAACAGTTAATTTTTCTGTCGCTAAATTTACGGTGGCTTCTTTTACACCTTGTAATTTTTGCACCGTTTTTTCAACTGTTTGAGCGCAAGAAGAACAGCTCATGCCCTCAACAGCAAAGGTTTCTTTTTTCATTCTTGTCCCTCCCTTACTTCAACTGTGCTTGATAACCTGCTGATTGGATCGCAGTTAATACTTGCTGTTCATCAATCCGCTTCTCATCAAAAGTTACGGTGACTAGTTTTTCAGGCAAATCAGCTGAAAAAGATTCTACCCCTACTAATTCTGTCACTGCCTGACGAATATTACTAACGCATCCTTGACACTTCATATTTTCAACAAAATAGATTTGTTCCATTTTAATTTCCTCCAATTTTTAAATTTACATACGTAAACGTTTTGTTATTCATACTATAAGCTTCTTTTTAAGACTTGTCAATTTATCTGATTTTTTTAAGCTGTATAATGTCTACTGAATAAATGCCAAATAGGGTAATCTCGTCATCGGCCAAGTCTAAATATCTCTTGTTTTTTCTGATTCTATGTATGATAGAAGATTATAAAGCATTTACTTAACGAGGTATAGGCGTTTATTTTTAGCTTTAAAATTGTCCGAGAGATTTTTTCTTATTTTCAAGAATCAGGTGGGCTTTCTTCTTTTTTACTAGTAGAATAAAGGAAAATGATTCTCGCAACTGACGCTACCGACTAGTCATTTTTTATAGCGCTCTTGCTATTTGCAGTGACCTTATAGTTGCTTATTTTAACTAAACGTTTTTTTGCTTTTTATCAACAGAAGTAAAAATTTATACGAGAAAAACAACCCACTGATTGCTTTGGGTCGCCTATTCTACTCGATTTTATTGTCCTTTAAACAATCCAATCCAATCATTCGCTCCACTGATAATTAAAAGAAATGAGGATGACTATGATAACTCTACCGAATATTATTAAAAAACAGCGTACTTTTTTTCAAACAGATACAACCCGTGATTTAAACTACCGACTTTCTCAACTCACCAAATTGGAACAAGCAATCCGCTTTTACGAAGAGGAGCTCACGAATGCTTTTTGGCAAGATTTACAATAATCAGCTTTTGAAGTCTATGCGACGGAAATTGGCATTGTTCTCCAAAGTATTCAAGAAGTGAAAAAGAAATTACATCGCTGGATGAAACCAAAAAAAGCTAGAAATCCACTTTTTTTATTTGGTTCAACGAGTTACTCACTCTTTGAACCTTATGGAACCGTCTTGATTATCGGTCCTTTAATTACCCGTTCCAATTAGTGATTGAACCATTAATTGGAGCTTTAGCTGCTGGGAACACAGCTGTGATAAAACCTTCTGAATTGACCCCGCACGTTACAAAAGTAATTGAAAAGATGCTCACTCAGATTTTCCCTGAAGAATACGTGGCGGTGGTTACTGGAGGAATTGATGAAACAACTGCCTTACTCGCTCAACGTTTCGATCATCTCTTTTTTACGGGGAGTCCTCGAGTCGGCAAGTTGGTCATGGCCGCGGCTAGCCAATTTTTAACCCCTGTTACTTTAGAACTAGGTGGAAAGAGTCCCGCAATTGTGACGGCAAATACCAACCTCAAAGAAGCGGCTACTAAAATTGCATGGGGGAAATTTTTAAATACAGGCCAAACCTGTGTCGCACCTGATTATCTCTTAGTGGATGAGCAAGTGGTTACCACCTTTAAAGAGGAGCTCAAACAAGCGGTAGTGGCCTTTTATGGCGAACAACCACAAGAAAGCCCCGATTATGGCCGTCTAGCAACGATTCGACACACCGAGCGCTTAGCAACTTTACTCAAACAAACGCAAGGAGCCATTGTCTTAGGCGGTCAAGTAGCCGTTGAGCAACGATACATTGCTCCAACGATTGTAACTAATATGGATTGGGAAGATGCACTTGCAAGAAGAACTATTTGGACCGATTTTGCCTATTTTGACTTATCAAGCGGATCAATTCCCTAACCAAGTGATCACCCCCATTCGCGCCCGTGAAAAACCACTCGCCTTGTATCTATTTACCAACGATAAAAAAATTGAACAAACCGTCTTGCAACAACTATCATTTGGCGGTGGCGTCATTAACGATACACTTCTTCACCTATCCAACCCGCATTTGCCTTTTGGTGGTGTGGGTGAATCCGGCATGGGTCATTACCATGGTCGATATAGTTTCACTACTTTTTCCCATCAAAAAGCGATTGTGAAAAAAAATCGATGGTTGCCACTTACCATGCTTTATGCGCCTTATACAGTTAAAAAATTTAATTTAGTCAAACGGTTTATGAAATAAAACAGCAGACAGTGAGTGCCAAAAGAGCCTTCTACAAGAAATAAGCAAGTGCAACTTCTATCATACTGTTTGTTCGTTATTCAATAGTTACTTAACGATAAAGAAGAGCGAAAACGGGTTTTACCGTTTTCGCTCTTCTTTATGATGATTGCTTGATCATTAATCGTAACAAATTAAATCCATTGGAATTGGGCCGGCCACGCCTACAAAGATAAAATCTTCATCTCCCGTGTTTTTCATCCCATGTTGCTCGCCTGGGTAAGAAATAATCATATCCCCTTGTGTAATTGTGACTTCTTTGCCTGGTTCTGGGAAGAATGTCCCGGTTCCATTTATAACAATCCATAAGTCATCAGAAGTCATATGCGCATGTGTAAAAACACTTTGCCCTGGTTTTAAACACCATAATGCGCCGGCTATTTTTTCAGTTTCGTAAAAGATGGTTTTTTTGCCCGCTTTATCACTAAAGTTGCTCACATCTTTAATCTTAAATAAACGTTGCTTCATTGTTGTATCCCCCATTGGTCAAACCATCCTTTCAAAATCTGAATCTTAAAATAGTTGAGCGAATCGAAAGAGTTGTTCTGCAGCTTCTTGAATCGCTGCAAGTGTCGTTGCTGTTTGTAAAGTTTCTGTTTCTGAAGCAATGCGTCGAATGGTTGGGAAAAAGGCTTGAATTCCCATTTCATTACATTTATACGCATCTTTTGACGTGCCACCTGCGAGCGCAATCACAGGTTTTTGATAGACTTGCGCCATTTTAGCGACCGCAATCGGTACTTTGCCCATTAACGATTGCGCGTCTAGTAGCCCTTCACCTGTAATCACCAAGTCACTTTTCGCAATTTCTTCTTCTAAATGAATCAATCCAGCAACTTCGTCAAAACCTGAAACAAGTGCTGCATTCAAATAACTTAAAAACGAGAAAGCAATTCCTCCAGCTGCTCCCGCTCCGGGATAATTTACGTAATCGGTGTGGGTGACCTCTTTCGTTAATTTGCTAAAATTTTGTAGCAATTGATCGATTTCTGCCATTTCACTCAATTTTACCCCTTTTTGCTTACCAAAAATATAAGTCGCCCCTTGCTCCCCAAGCAAAGGATTGGTCACGTCGCTCGCTAATTTAAACTTACAACTAGCTAACTCTGGTAAGATTTGACTTACATCGATTTGCGCTAAGGAGGCCATGTCTTTTAATTGATAACCTAACGATTGCTGATTACTATCTAAAAAGCGTACCCCCAAAGCATAAAGCATTCCCATGCCGGCATCGTTTGTTGCACTGCCACCTAAACCAATAAGAAAATCGCGTGCCCCCGCCTTGATTCTTTGTGCAATTTGTTCACCTAAACCATACGTTGTCGCTTCCCACGGATTTAGTTGTTCTTTTTCGACTAAGAGAATCCCCGAAGTTTCTGCAACTTCTAACACTACTTTTTCATCAAGTTGACCATATTTCGCCCAAACTTTTTCGCCAAATAAAGGCCCATGCACCTGACTTTTTTGGATTTTTTCAGGAGTTTTGTAAAAAATCGCTTCAATGGTTCCTTCTCCTCCATCTGCAATCGATAACACTTTAACGCTTGGTGCTTTTGACTTTTCATAAGCTTTTTCAATGCCTTTTTTAGCTGCCTCGCCTGCTTCCATCGAGGTCACACTGCCTTTAAAGGAATCCATTACAACAACGACTTTCACGATTTTTCCCCCTTTGTCTAGATTTCTTATGCATTCACCACGTTGATTGGCTTACCCGCAATAAACGCCGTCGCATTGTCAACGGCAATAGCCATTAAACGGCTGCGTGCTTCTTTTGATGCCCAAGCAATGTGTGGTGTGATAATCATATTTTTCGCTTGCAATAATGGGTTATCTGCAGTGATTGGCTCTGTCGATACGACGTCAACGGCTGCACCAGCTACTTTTCCATCATTTAAAGCTTGTGCCAAATCGGCTTCGTTAATTAATTGCCCACGTGAAGTATTCACAATCATCACGCCATCTTTCATTTTAGCGATGTTTTCTTGATTGATCATGCCTTCTGTTTCTGGAAACAGTGGACAATGCAACGCAATCACGTCTGATGCCGCAAACAATTCATCTAATGAAACAAATTTTACGCCATCTTCTGTGTCACCAGGCACATGACTATGATTAACTGCGACCAAGTTCATCCCTAATGCTTGAGCGATTTCGCCAACACGTCGACCGATACGACCAAAACCAATGATTCCCATCGTTTTACTCGACAACTCGACTAATGGGTGCAACCAGTAACACCAGTCAGCATTATTGGTCCATTCGCCTTTTTTGACACTTGCTGAGTGGTCACCGACATGATGACAAAGCTCTAATAACAAAGCAATTGTAAATTGGGCAACGGCATCCGTGCCATAAGTTGGAATATTCGTTACAACAATCCCTTTGTCTTTGGCTGCTTGTGTATCAACAACGTTATAGCCTGTTGCCAAAACACCAATGTATTTTAAAGCAGGAGCGGCATCGATCACCGTTTTGGTTAGTGGTGTTTTATTCGTTAAAATTAACTCCGCCTCGCCAATTCGTTCAATCAGCTCACTTTCAGATAATTTACTGCGATCGTAAACCGTTAAATCACCTAATTTTTCAAACCCTTCCCAAGATAAATCTCCTGGGTTTTCTGTATAACCATCTAAAACAACGATTTTCATTGATGAATGCCCCTTCCTTTAATCTTCTAATAGTGCCCAAGCACGGTTAATGGTTGTTTTTAACAATTGAGCATAAGCTTCTTCTTTTGTTGCTTCTTCCCATTTACCGGCTAAAAAGGCAATCCCTTTTGCACCTAAATATTCCGCTTCATCCACGGCTTCTATTAACGTTTTTTCAGCAGCTAAACGTCCTTCTTCGTTTAAATCGTTTGGATTTAAACCCGGGCCAAGGAGACGCGGTTGCGCGCCATACCTTACCCGTAAACCAGACTGAGCAAGTAAAGGATAAGCTTTGCGGAAAAGATGATGATCACCTAATTGGTCCCCATGATCTGATAAAAAAACAACTATCGGTTCGTAATCCAAACGATGCTCGGTTAACGCCATTAAAAATCGCCCAATTTGATGATCGATTTGCGTAATTAACCCATAGTAAGCGGCTCGCATTCGATCCAGTTCACGTTTTTTCAAGCGTCCTTTTAAAGCAATGGTTGAGTCGCTCGCTGCTTGTCTCAAATCTTTAGCCCACGTTCCGATAGCGATTTCATCAAACTCTGCACTTAAATCTTCGTACATTTTAAAATAATACGGTGGTGGGTTTAACGGGGAATGTGGACGCACATAAGACATTTTTAAGAAAAAAGGGGCCGTTGGATCGCGACGTTCTAAAAATTCAATTGATTTTGTTGTCACCCAATTCGTGAGATGTAAATACTCTTCATACATCCACGGACGAGCAACCCAAGAATTGCAATCTAGCCCATCATCAATTAAATCTGCTGTATAGCCTTTTTGTTCTTTTAACCAACGCAAATAGTCATCGCTCGCCACAAATTGACTTTGATAAATTCCTCGTTGGTTTCTTGAAGCATGTAAATACCCATCGTGTAGCTCAACAGCATCAAAGCCTAAACGATTTCTTTCTGGATAAACATGCATTTTACCGACGACTTGCGTTTGATAACCACGCTTGGTAAACTCTTTCCCTAAAGTCGTTTCATATTGCCACGGCACGCCATCTTGATAACCAACCCGCCCATGATTTGTTTGGCTGAGCCCCGTTAATAGAGCTGCTCTTGATGGAATACAAGTTGGAACGGCCGTATAAGCTTGTTTGAAATTGTAGCCTTGTTGCGCCATCATATCTAAATTAGGTGTTGAGATAACCGGATTGCCATTGGCTCCAAGTGCATCAAAACGCATTTGGTCGACTACCATTAAAACAATATTGGGTTTTTTCACCTTTACTCGCTTCCTTTCTCACCTTTTAAATCTAGCATCTCCTTTCTAACCGAACAATGGAAAATACTGCTATTCATCATGCAAATTTTTTGTTTCATTCCTATCCCCTTATCCAAGGAATACGAACCGCTTTTTTAATCCAACACTTTTCAGGGTTTCTTTTTAAACAAACAGGTTGATCAAAATCTGCAAAAGCAAGTTGCGTGTAAATTTGTGGGTGATACATTAAAAGTTTCCTACGTGCACGATTTTCCGTGTTCTACCGCTATTTTTCAGGGAGAGTCAGTCGATAGACATCACAAAGAAGTAGTTTCTCAATCCATAATAAAAATCGTTCTTGAATTCTTGCTAATAGGTTTTATTTAAAGGCTTATTTCTAAAAAATGTCTTGTGATTTCTTTTTTCTAATGAAAAAAAATCAATAATATGGTATTCTTTTATCATGATAAAAAATTATTAGGAGGCATTTATGAACCAAGAGAATTTAAAATTTTACACTGCCTTAGCCAAATTTTTAGGAAAAACACTTGGAACCCAATATGAAGTAATCTTACACGTTTTAGATTCTGGTAATTTCCATATTGCAGCAATCGAAAACAGCCATGTTAGTGGACGCAGTTTGAACTCACCGATTACTGGTTTCGCTTTAGAACTAATTCAATCAAAAAAACACTTGACCCAAGATTACGTTTTAAACTACAAAGCACAAACGATTAATGGAAAAAGCTTAAAAGGCTCGACCTTTTTTATTAAAGGGAACAATGGCCGCCTAGAAGGGATGCTTTGTATTAACCAAGACACGAGTCGTTATGAAGAACTCGCCCAAGACATTTTAGCTTTAGCGAATCTTTCGAGTACCGCACCAGCAACGATGCAATTTACTGAAGAAGCCGCGACACCTGACTTAGTTGAAATCTTAGATGACTCAATTGAAGGGATCGTTTATTCGATTGTTTCACCAGAATTACTCGACCAAAAAATTCTTTTAAGTAAAGAATTAAAAGTTGAAATTGTTCGAAATTTAAATGAAAAAGGCGTCTTTCAAATTAAAGGTGCCGTCGCTCGCGTTTCAGAAATTTTGAATATTTCTGAACCAAGCGTTTATCGTTATATTAAAATGGTCGAAACCAAAGCTTAAGTAGTAAAAGAATCCTTCATTGTTTGTTAACAATAAAGGATTCTTTCTTTTTATTCGTTTATTCTTTTACCGTCTCTTTTTCACCCAACGATAACTCATTCCGATAAAAGTCATTCCTAATAAAATCGTCCCGACAAGGATCGGAAGTATGCTAACGCGGTCACCTGTTTTAGGTAAATTCTCTTTTTTTGTCGCTTCACTGGTTGCGTCTGTTTTACTAGAATCACTTGTATCTGTCGAATCTTTGGTTACGCTCGAATCCGTGGTGCTCGTTGAATCTTCTGTATTGGTTGCAGCTTCTGAGCTACTAGATTCGGTTGTACTTTCTGAATCTTTCGGTGTTTCGTCGTCTTCGGGCTTCTCATCGTCTTTTGCGAATTCGAATACTGGATACGCACTAGCCACTGAGGTATTGCCATCAAAAAAGGCACCGATTTGGATTGGCTGTTGACTGTCTTTGGCTTTATTTAATGATTCTTTCGCTGTTTTTGTTAGTGCCATTAAGCCATTTACATTAATACTACCATTTTCATAACGCCCAATGATGCCTTCTTCTGTATTCAATGATTGGAAGGCGTCTTCTTTAATTTGAACGCCTGATTGGTTAAAAGTCCCCGCTTTTTCAACGTTCCAATAATAATTCGAATCATTGATGACGTCACTTTCACTTTGCGTAATAAAGTTTAATTGCTCTTTAACGGAAGGCGCCCCTTTTGAACGGAAAGATAGAATCCCTTGCGCTAAAAAGGCTGTTGCCGTGTTGGAATTCGTGTAAAAAGCAACATTATAAGAACCATTATTAAAAGAAGTACTGCTAAAAACTTTGATATCTGGAGCACTATTGGAGTCAATTCCTTTGGCTAAGTTGTTAAAAGCCAAACTATTTTCTAAAATATGCCCTCCAGGTAAAGAGGAACCCCCCATTTTAAAGCCGTTACCATTCCCTTCGCGTTCAAGCGGATCGCCTGGGATAAAGCCGTTACCATACGCAACGGAGTTTTTAATTGTCACCGCTCCAATTGAACCGGTCTCGTTTTTGGCAAATAGATCCCAGCCATCGTCTGCATTATGATAAGCGATACAACCATCAAATAAATTGCCTTCGCCAACTGTTAACTTGGCCGCAAAACCATCGGCATCTTCAAATCCAAAGTCCGCGTTGTAATAAGAAGTACTATTTTTGATTTGATTATGCGCTGGCCATAGACTTGGAGATTCAGTAGATAAACCAGAAATCTGTAAGCCCGTATTCCCATTTCTATAAGTCTCAATATCTTCAAAAGTATTGTAACTACCTGAAATTTGAATGCCTTTTTGCATATCTTTTGTGTTGGTCACTTGAATATTTCGGACATTCCAATAATTTGCCCAATGAATAATCCCTGCACTATTTTGACCAAAATCAAAAATAGCAGGTTGATTGGCTTTTTCTGCAACAAGAGTAATTGGTTTTTCGGCGGTCCCATGGCTACTTCTTGGAATTTGAATTGGGGCCGTCATCGCATATGTACCACCTTGTAAAACAATTGTTTGGCCTGGTGCGGCAAAATTGACAGCTGTTTGAATATCAAGTGGTTTTGCCAATGTCCCATCACCGGTTGCTGCCCCTGTAGGAGTAACATAAATTGTATTTAATACTTGCTCTTTATAATGAACCGTTTGTTTTAATACTTGTGTTTCACTGTTTTCCATCGCTTGGTATTCTCCAGGAATAAAATCTGGGTTTGGCACAAACGTTGCTTCCAGTGGGTTTTCTCCCTCATTTAAAGCTAATTGATAAGAAAATACTTCATTTGCTACAACAGGTTGGTTTTCAAACAAAGTTGCCATCGTTGCGGTATTTCTTACACTGACCACACCATCCGCATTGGCTGTAAAAGTAAAATCATAACTTGAAGTACCAGTTGTTTGACTAGAAGTAATTTTTTGTTCCGGTGTAATCAACGTAATTGGACGTTCGTCAGCTGCTTCATCTTCCGCAGGATTTGAATAAGTCATCGTCATTTGACTCACGGTAATTGTCATATTTCGACTCGCTAGAAATCCAACAGAAAGATGATTTTCTTCTTGAATAAATAAGTCTTCCCAATCATACATTGTTTCTTGCCCTAAAATTTGTCCTTCCGGTCCATAATAGGTACAAATAAACCCTGTGTTCGTTTTTTGCATCCGAATATCAAAAGTCGTCAACATTTCAAAACCAGGTACAACTTGATCTAAGTCTTCTTCTGCATTGGGATTTGAACGATTGCCAAGCACATTATAAGTAGTACCAGCTAATTCATGGTCTTTGGCATAACTTTCAAAAGAATGATTTGCAATTTTAACACTTCCAGCAACTGGGCTATTATTAAAGATACCGGTTACCGTACGCGTGCCTAATCCTAATTTCATCGTATAACCGTCAGTTGAAAATTTTGTTCCTAAAAAAGAAAAGGAATTCGTAAAAGCAGAACTCCCCGCACTACTACCTAACGATGGCACATTATCACGAACCATCAAACCAAAACCTTCTTGTCCGTTAGTCATTTGCCAAGAATCAACGTGAATGGTTGCGCGTAAATCAAAGTTCTTTTCTTTAGGAACTTGGGTATAATAGTACGAAATTCCGTCACTTCCACTTGTTTGAATTTTACCACCATTTCCCGTACTACTAATTGTTACCGTAGAATCCGGATTGTAAGTAATACTATTTTTTGAGGCGGAAGCAGATTCTCCAAAGCGATCGAATTGCCAATCTTTTATTTCTTCATTAATTGTTTGAATCACTGGGATTTTTTGACTCTCGCTACTTTGCCCGTCACTTTCCGTTGTATCTGTTAACAAACTTGCGGCTGTTTCTTTGGAGCCTTCGACAAATGGTACGTGCTCCTCAAAAGAAGCACTCGTTTCATTTGGTTCTTGCTCTGTCGAGACATAAAATGAACCTTCTTCGCTCATACTGGTTGTACTTGTCGTATCTGCTAACGCTAAAATTGGATGAGATAATAACAGTGTTGCCATCAAAACAGAAACTTGTTTTTTCATTCATAATCCTCCACTAGATATTATTTTTTCCTCCCCTATTGATGCACACGTTAACATTTCGCCGGCCGTTAAATTGAAAACGCTCACATCACATAACTTATATTATACGATAGGCGGAAAAATAGTCAAGAATAAAAAAACAAGTCAAATTCAAAAACATCGAATTTGACTTGTTTCAATTGTTTTTCTTATTCTTCGTCTGAGCTAGCTTTCATTGGTGCGTTATAAGCTTCACGGTTAAACGTGCCATCCCATTTATCAACAACAATTGCTGATACCATTGAACCACAAACGTTTAACATGGTACGGCCCATATCAATAATTGGGTCAATTCCAAAAATCGCACCAATTGAAGAGATCGTATGACCGAAACCTAAACCGTTTAATGTTACGGTTGCTGCAACCGTTGCTGTTCCTGGAACACCAGCAATTCCGATTGAGCCTACTGTAACAACCACTACTACTAATACAAAGAATGAGAAGTTCATTTCTGTTCCAACAGCACCGGCAATTAAAGTACCTAACATTGCTGGGAAGACACCCGCACAACCGTTCATTCCAATTGATGTACCTAGTGTTCCAACAAAGTTCGCTGTCTCACCAGAAACACCCATTTCACCTTCTAATGTTTTCAATGTATATGGTAATGTCCCAACACTTGAACGAGAAGAAAACGCGAATAATAATGTTGTGAAAGCTTTTTTATAGAAAGTAACTGGGTTTGCCCCTACTCCGATTAAAATGACAACATAAACTAACATCATCAATATAACGCCTGTATAAAGAGCAGCAATAAAACCTAACATACCTAAAATTGATTGAATACCATTCGCAATGATTGTATTTGAAACTAAAGCAACTACCCCATAAGGCATTAATTTAATTACGTTTGTTAAAACTGAGTTAACCGTTACTTTTAATGATTCAAGTAACGTTACAAATGGAGCCACTTGATCTGGTTTTTTCACTTTCAAGAAACGAATCGCACTGGCAAACATTGCAGCGATAATTACAACTGAAACGATACTACCGTTGTCACCCATTACTTGAATAATGTTACTTGGAATTAAGTTTAAGAAAAACTCTGGGAAACTTTGTGCTGCTACTTGAGTCATACGGTCTGCTTTAGCTGCCGTTAAATCTGCAGCAAAACTTACACCTTGTAAATTAAATAATTTTACAACAAAAATACCGATTACTGATGAAATTGCAGTCGTACCTAATAATGTTACAAACGTACGACCCGTTAAACTCTTAATTCGATCACCTTGAACATCCACAACTACTTTAATGATTGATAAAAAGACAACCGGAATCGCTAATAATTGTACAAGTTTTAAGAATCCTGTTCCAATTAATCCGTACCAAACAGTGATTTCAGTACGCGCATGATCAATGAAGATTTGATTTGAACTACCAACTAAATCCAGTGCAATCCCTAACCCAAGACCAATAACTAAAGCAATAATCATGCGTTTTGAGAAACTTGTTCTTTTATCTTTTAAAACTTTCATAAAGCCTAAAGCTAAAACTAATAAAATAATGGCTGCTAAAGTAAATAAATTACTTACTTTCAAAAACTGGGTAAAAAATGGTGAATTAATCATCTTTACTCTTCTCCTTTATTTGGCTGTGTTTGCGGCCACGTTAATTGCTTCCCAAGTTGAAGCAAATGGTGGTGCATAAGCATAGTCGACAAATCCTAACTCTTTTGTGGTCATTCCTGCATGAATGGCCGTTGTTAACCCTGTTGCACGCAAGACGGTTTCGTTTTTACCGAATAATTGTGCACCGTATAACACGTGTGTCTTTGCATCATAAACTAATTTGATCATAATTTTTTCTTGGACCGTGTAATAATTTGAATGATTATTCGTTTCGATACAAGTTGTTTTATAATCTAAGCCTAAATTTTGGGCTTGTTTTTCTGTCAATCCTGTACTTGCTGCTTCATATTCGCCCGCTTTAATGGCACTTGAACCAAGCGCGCCAGCAAAAGCTTCCATTTCTTCTTTTGCAACAGCAATATTCGTACCAATGATTCGACCCATTTTGTTGGCAACCGTTGCAAGTGGTAAATAAACGTTCCCTGCTAAACGATGTGGAACGGTTGCACAATCGCCCGCTGCAAAAACATCTTCCACAGAAGTACGACCATAAGCATCAATCACAATTGCCCCATTACCTAACATTTCTAATTGACCTTTTAAAAAGCCTGTATTTGGTCTAAAACCAACCGCTACAATCACAACGTCTGCTGGGTACTCCCCTTTATCCGTCTTCACACTCGTCACAACGCCATCGGTTGTCACAAACGTTTGGGCGCGTTCTTCTAAATGGATGACCACACCTTCTGCTTCAACCGCTGTTTGTAGTTTCGCTGAGAATTCCGGGTCAAACGGGCCACCCATAATTGCTGTATCGGCTTCAATCAAATGAACTTTTTTGCCTTGAATAGCTAACTGATCAGCCACTTCCACGCCAATAAAGCCACCACCAATGACGACAACATTTTGAAATTCTGGTAAACGTGCTTTCAATTCGGCAACCGGTCCAGGTTTGGTAATCGTATAAACATTACTTGCATCAATTCCTGGAATCGGGGGTACAATTGGTTGCGCACCAGTTGCTAACATTAAACGATCATAGACTTTACTTTTGGTTTCTCCAGTAGTTAAATCTGTCATCGTCACTGTTTTGGTCGCAAAATCAACCGCCGTTACTTCATGTTCTAGCAAAATGTTAATCCCTGTTTTACGCATTTGCTCAGGGGTACGAGCGAACATTTCATTTTGGTCATCAAATTGATTCCCTAAATAATATGGTAAACCACAGGCACCAAAAGAAACAAATTTTTCTTTTTCAATAACAGTAACCACTGCTTCTTTATTTGTACGAACCGCTTTGGCCGCCACACTCATTCCTGCTGCGATTCCTCCAACAATGACAATTTCCACGTGATATCCTCCTTTATCTAATGATAATTCTATTGTACTCTTTATCAATTTTTTTGTGAAAAATTATCCCTTATAAATCACAAACTCTACTTCGACTAAAGCACCTTTAGGCAATTTGCTGACTTCAAAAGCTGAACGCGCTGGTAAAGTTGTTCCAAAGTAACGACCATAAATCTCGTTAAACGTCGCAAAGTTTTGGATATCAGATAAAAAACAAGTTGTTTTGACGATTTGATCAAAATTTGCTTCGCATTCTGTTAAGACTAATTGGATATTCTCCATGACTTGTTTTGCTTGATCCGTCATTTGATCTGAAGGGAAATTGCCTGTTTCACCATCCACGGGTAATTGTCCCGATACAAAAATGAAATCCCCTGCATGACGATACGTCGCATAAGGACCAACTGCTGTTGGTAATTTTGCCATATATTAAGCTCCTTTCTTCTTTCTCTCTTTCATTATCTTTCATTAATTTTATCTGTGTGATAAATTAATTTTATTAAGATAATATTTTACAACAAAAATTTACCACGTAATAAAAACGTTGTCAAACCTTTTTTTGTAATTTATTGAACATCTTGTTTTATTGTAATCTTATTCTAATCATAGCTATAATCGTTTTTGCAACCGTTTGTATGCTCAATAATTAACATTTTAAACGTTGTGTTAAAAGATGATAAAATATTATCACATTTTCTTGACAAGCGCTTTCGATGTATGTTATTTTCATTGTGAAAGTTTTTTATTTATTTGATAATTTATTTGCATTTTTATTACTTCGGAGGGATTTACATGAATATCAATACAAAACTCTTACACGGCTACCCTGTCATTTGCCCCGAAACCGGTGCTTCTTCAATTCCTAAATTTCAGGCGTCAACATTCCATCAAACAGACGTCTTTAACCACAAAGGCTATAACTATACTCGTTTTGGTAACCCAACGATCACAGCAGTCGAAGAATGTATTAAAGTCTTAGAGAACGCTCAATTTGGTCTCGCTTTTTCTTCTGGTATGGCGGCAATTAACGCGGTGTTATTTCTACTTTCAAAAGGCGACCACTTAATTTTAGGTAAAAACATTTATGGTGGTACTTTCCAGAGTATCAATGAATTTTTAATTCGTTTTGGCGTTGAAGTCACTTGGGTTGACGAATCCGATGTGAACGCTTGGGAAGCGGCAATCAAACCAAACACAAAAATGTTTTATTTAGAATCACCATCAAACCCATTGCTCACAATTACTGATTTAAAGGCTGTTACAGACGTTGCAAAAAAACACAATATTTTAACTGCCTGTGATAATACCTTTATGACTCCTTTAATTCAAGAAACATTGACTTTAGGCATTGATATTGTGATTCATTCTGGTACAAAATTCATTAATGGTCACAGCGATGTCATTGCTGGTCTTGTTGCGACGAATGATGAAACTTTATACAATCAATTAAAAATCCATCAAAAAGCACTTGGTGGCGTTTTAGCAGTGGAAGAAGCGTGGTTATTATTACGCGGCGTGAAAACAATGGGACTACGTATGGAAAAATCAATTACGAACGCCCAAAAAATCGCGGAATTTTTACAAACAAAAGAACAAGTGAAACAAGTTTACTACCCAGGTTTACCAACACACCCTGGTTATGAAATTCACCAAAAACAAGCCAAAAATGGCGGCGCGGTTCTTTCTTTTGAACTTGAAACGCAAGAACAAGTCGAACAATTCTTTAAAAAATGCCAAGTACCAATCGTAGCGGTTAGTCTAGGCGGCGTTGAATCGATTTTATCATTGCCATGGTTAATGTCACATGCGGCCATGCCGGAAGAAGAACGTCTAAAAACGGGTGTTACACCAACTTTAGTGCGCTTATCTTGTGGCATTGAAGATGTCGAAGATTTAATTGCTGATTTAGAACAAGCGCTAGAAAATAATGGATAAAACCAAAAAAACCGTTCAAATCCGAACGGTTTTTTCTTTTTTTATAAAAAAAGCATGAGGCCATTATAGAAATTAATTAACATCACTATGATAATCACACTTTGAAAAACAATAGTTACTTTATCTGTCGAAATCACACCACTTAAATGTGCACCTAAAAAACCACCCATCATGGCTGCTGGTATGATATAAAAAAGCATGGATAAATCAAAGTTCGCAAATCCTGTCGTGACAGCGATACTCACGAGCTTCGCCAATTGTGAAAAGAAAATGGTACAAATTGAGTAGACCGTTGCTTCCTTGATTGGAAAAGAAAACATCAGAACAAGTAAAGACACGTTAATCGGCCCACCGCCAATTCCTAGTAAACTTGCTAAAAAACCCAACGTTAAGCCACATAAAATATACCAGTACACTTGATGCATTGAAAAACTTTTCCACTGATAACGAGTATACAAGAAAGCAAAAAGCAAAGATAAAATGGTCAAACTAATTTGAATAAGCTTCGCCTGTTCTTCACTCGCAAAAAAACTTAAAAGCCAA
The DNA here is from genome assembly GCF_016909125.1 of Enterococcus lemanii. Taxonomy (GTDB): domain Bacteria; phylum Bacillota; class Bacilli; order Lactobacillales; family Enterococcaceae; genus Enterococcus_I; species Enterococcus_I lemanii. The sequence goes on from NZ_JAFBFD010000017.1 coordinate 50,181, forward strand.
TCCAGAACGCTGTTACCCGCTACGCCTCCTAAAACGGCACCTAAAGAAACCCAACCTGCTAAATACCAATTAATTTGAATCCCATTTTTCACTTGGCGATACGTCGAAACAAGGGCCATGACAAAAACAGCCACTGCTGCATAAAATGAAATCGCCGCCACCGAATGAACGTCAATCAGGTCGAAAACCGGCTTAATTATAACGCCCCCACCCATCCCCGAAATCGCACCGATCGTGTTGGCAATGACAATGATGAAAAAGTAAAGAATTCCGATATACAAAGTACTCTCCTCCTCTTTTACGATTTTCGTATTCAAATCATACTAGCGATTTGAAACTTTGTGTTATCCATTCTTATTATACTGCATTTCTTCATAAGATTCGCCTTTAAAACAAAACCAACGAATTAATAAATAATAAAAAACTCTTTATTATAACAAGTCAAGAAATCAAATGCAAATTTGGTTTTGACATAAAACAGCGAAAAACGAAGAAAACAAGCGCTTTTAGCCATCGTTTGTGAAGTTGACTTTTCAACAACATTGTTCTATAAGCGTTTTGAACCAGACGATTCACAAAGAAATGTCAAAACGCCCCCTTCCAAGTCATTTTGGCGCATCTGGTAGCAAAACCAAGTCATTTTGGTCATTCGTTGGGTTATTCACTCGGATAACACGGCCTTTTCCAACACTTTTTCTTCATGAACGATGGCTATGCACTCGGGCTTTCGGCTTAAAAAGTAGGAAAAACGTTTAAGTAGGCGTTTTTTAGCTGAAAAAAACGAAAAATCAAAGAGCAATTCCCCCCCTCTATGTCATTTTACGTTCCTTGTTGCTTTTCCCTCTCTTCCATCACTTTTTTCAAAAAAGATATCTTCTACTAGCCATGTTATTTTCAGTTCGAGGTGAGTAGGATGTTTGCATATTTACTAGAAGAGACAGAACAAGTCATTTATCAGCTCGCATATTTATTTCAAAAGAAACCCACTTTTTCTTTTGAGCAAATTGCGCACGAGCTTGAAAAAAACACACGATCAATTGAACGTCACTTAACACTTTGGTTGACCAATGAACAAAACGCTGGCTATTTTCCCGTCATAATTCAACAAAAAAATTGTTTTTTAGCAGAATATTTTTCTCAACCAATCTCTTTAATTTTGTTTTTATACCAAGAAAATGAAACCTTTCAAATCCTGACTTATTTATTAGACTTTCCTTACTGCTCAATTGAAGAGTTAGGACAAGCTTTTTTTTGCAGTCGTTCTACTATTAAGCGAAGAATAAATAAGCTGAAATTGTTCTTAAGCGCGTTCCAATTAAACCTTTCTTTCCAGTACAAACCTATTTTATCTGGTTCAGAATTTAATTTGCGGCTTTTAGCACTTATTGTTGATTTAATTAACGATCCTCCTTTTGATTTCCATTCAAAAGAGGAACTCATTCAACGCATCGAATCGATTCAAGAAAAGCGAATTTCAGTCGGTTGCTCCTTCAATCAATTACCTTTTGCTCAACTTTTTGCAAAAGAAGAGCAAACAAACTACCAACTGAGCGAACGAGGTTGGCTCTACTTTTGGCAACAATTGTTAAAAAAAGAACCGATAAAAATAATCGAACAACTGGCGAACTATTTACCATTTTTCACACAAGAAGAATTAACAACTTGGCTCCAGCTATTCATGACCGCCACACCGTACACCTCAGCTTCGTTTTTTATCGCTGAAACAAGTGATGGTTAATGATTCTATAGATTATTACAATAATGGTCGTAGACAGTGGAATTTGAAAAAACTGGCACCGATTGATTATCGATACCAGCTAGTCGCCACATAATAGATTTTGGTTTCTTTTTGAATTATCCTTGACAGGGAGGATCACCTTACTTTAACATTAAGTTTTTTATTAAAAAAATGCATTCGAAAAGTACCGTTGGGCGCTAAAAAACAACAGCACCTCAAAACCAATTAACGGTGAGGTGCTGTTGTTGATCCATTGATTCATTAAACTTCCTTAACTACAATTTGTGCTTTTAACGCCGGCAAGTTTTCTACATTAATGTGACCTGTTTTTGCTTCTTGGGCGTTTAACATGCCGCAAACCATCGCATATTGCAAGATTTCTTCGTCATTTTTACCTTGATCAATCGCATAAGCTAAACCAGCAATCGTTGAATCACCGGAACCAACGGGATTTACGACGGCAATTTTAGGAATGGTCACTTGATAAAAACGGTTATGGTGTTTGACAAACGCACCTTTTGAACCTAAAGAGACTACGATCCACTCGACACCAGCAAACAAATCACTGCTAAGAACCGCTTTAAAATTGGGTAAATCCTCTAAAGAAAGCGTTTGGCCGACTAAATCAAAAATCTCTTCTGTGTTGGGTTTAATTAAGAACGGTTTGGTCGGACTTTCAAGGCTCGCTTTTAAACTCGCACCGGAAGTATCAAGTAAGACTTTTACGCCTTGTTCATACGCTTTAGCAATTAAATGACTGTAATAAGTCGTCGGGATGCCTTTTGCTAAGCTGCCTGATAAGGTGACCAAGTTGGCTTGTTTTAGTAACAAATCAAACTTCTCTTCAAATTGCGCCAATTCAATTTCACTTACATTCGGACCGGCTTCTAAGATTTCCGTTTGATGCCCATTATCATGTAAAATCGCAATTGAATTTCGTGTTTCGCCAGCAATCGCAGAAAAATCATGCGCAATGCCTTCTTGATCTAATTGCGTTTGGATAAACGCACCATGGTGACCTCCTAATAACCCCGTAGCGAGTACTTGTCCACTAAGCTCATGAACCACTCGTGTGACATTCAAACCTTTCCCACCAGCTGTTTTGCTCGTATTTACGACACGGTTTACCGTATCTAGCTTTAGCGTTTCTAACGGGTAAGAAATATCAATTGACGGATTCATTGTTACCGTAATAATCATGAATAAAATGGCTCCTTTATGTGTTTTCTTGGTGACGCACGTGTGTAATTTTATAGCGGAACTGATCGGCCCGTGCCACACTTAGCGTAAACTCGATAATTTCATTTTCAGTATTATAAGTGGTCCGCACGAGATTTAAAACGGGCGAGCCTTCTGGAATTTCAAGTTGAGCGGCATCTTTGGCTTTGGCAATACTTGCAAAAAACTCCTCGTTAGCAATTCGAATTTTTTGTTCAAAATCCTGTGAAAATAAATCATACAATGGTTTTTGTTCGAGCATTTCTTGTGTCAAAGTCATAAATTTTTTAACTGGTAAATAAGAACGCTCGACCATCATTGCCTGCCCATCTGCTGAACGGAGACGCTTTAATTTATATAACCTTTCACCTAGAGAAACAGACAATTGCGAGGCTAAATACTTGTTGGCCTCCACTACTTTGAATTCTAATATTTTTGTGATTGGTACTTTTCCAAGCGAAATCATTTGCTCGGTGAAGCTATAAGTTCCTGATAAATTCGTTGCCTGTTTGCTTAAATCAGAAACAAACGTCCCCTTCCCATGTTGGCGATAAATGTAACCTTGTTTTTCTAATTCTTGTAATGCCAAACGAACCGTTGTCCGGCTAAGTCCATAACGATTAGTCAAGTCTCTTTCTGATGGTAGCATGTCGTTTGCTTCCATTTCCATTTCAATTTTTTCTTTTAATAAATCAACTAATTGATTATAAAGCGGTTGTTTTTTCAATCCTTTTTCCATTTACCCACCTCATTTCTTCTTTTAACTGGTTACTACCACATCGTTAGATTACTATAGAAACAGACTTTTGTCAATTCTTAGCCAAAGTTTTCCTACATCATATTTATTTATCTTTCGCCTTTTCAAAAAAAAACTTCCATACAATTAAATAAGATTTTCTCCTATTTAATGTCTGCCGATTAAATCAAAAATTGAAACAGCGATGTTTGGCCTCAATATTTTAGATAATAAGTGCATGGCTTTTAATGGTAGAATATGGAAAATCATGAACTTTTATCAATATTGAAGGATTTTAATGTGTAATTCACTAAAACTTGAAACATAAAAAGTGCACACGAATCCCATGATATCAAGAAAATAACCCGATAATTTAGTTTCAAGCAACCAACTTCAACTGGTTTTGTGTTGCTTGAGGTAGTTTTTGGAGAAACTGGTCCATGATGTTATTTAAAGTTTCTTCAGAAAGCACCATTTCGTTCGCAAATACTTCTTTAAAAAGCTCGAGAAGTTGGCTGATTGCTTCTGAAAAACTGATATCTGATAATTCTTCAATCATCAAATAAAATAACTCGCCCATCGTTCGTTCATCGGTTTGTTCACGGTGTTGGACAGCCAAAATAAGGTAACTAACGGCGACTGTAATCGTATGCGCAAAAATTCCGTCATAAGAAAGTCCTTGATACTTGGACAAACGAAGGTGTTGTTTACAGATTTTAAAATAAACCTCAATTGCCCAGCGTTTCCCATATAACTGAATGATTTCATCTTCACTCAAAGAAATATCAGTGGTTGCTAGGACGAGATAATCATTGCGCTTATTCCGGTTTCTTACGTACACAAGTTTAATTGGCAGTACTTGACCATCCATTTCAGACTCAACAGAAACAGAAAGCAGATATCTTGAACGACCTCTTCGTTTTTTCTCTGTTTGAAAAATGGTTTTAACATCAACCCACTCACCATGGTATCGATAATAAACTTTCTTTGAGCGTTTAAGCATACATACGGCATGAAGCTTCATCTTGTGTAGCGCATGAAACATTTTTGGACTTGAAAACCAAGAATCAAACAAGACATAGTTGGCTGTTATTCCTTCTTTTAGAGCCGCTTGAAGAAGCTCAACTAGGACATCGGTACCTTTTCGTTGTGCCTGCGCTTTTCTTCTTCCAGAATGGGTGCGATGATCAACTTTCCCTGCTTCACGGACTTTCTTACTTGAAGATAACAGGCTAAAAGCAACGGGTAAAAAGGTATTGCCGTCACTCCAGCCAAGTTGAAGAAAACGAAAGCCTTTCTTATTTTTATGGTTGGCGTGATCGTATTGCCAACCGCAAAGCTCGACATTTTTCGCGTTTAATCGCTCATACATGGAGTCATCTACAATAAACACTTCTTTACGGTCCTCATTTGTCAAAGGGCGGATAAAACCGATGACACTTTTGGACAAAAGAATCAAAAAGCGTTGCCAGTTGATTTTTCCATTATTTAGTAGATTACGAAACGTCTTATCTGAAAAGCTTAAATCATCATGGTGGAGTTGGAAATCACGAAAAGCAGAACGATTCGAAAAAATGGTCGTCACAAGGTAGCTAAAAAGAACGAGAAAGGGCACTCCTTTTGATTTTTGTGCATTCGATTTCTTTGCAATCATTGATAAATTAAATCGTTTAAAAAAAATATCAATTGATGATGAAATTTCATTTTTAGGTAAGTTGTAAAATGAAGTGCATACAAAAATAAATAGAAAAAAGTCATGTCGATACGTTATACTTATTAGCGACTAAACCAAAGTATAGGAGTGTATCGACATGACCAAAGACAATTTTAC
>NZ_JAFBFD010000018.1 GCF_016909125.1 Enterococcus lemanii
GAAGCTAGAAACCTTGATAGCAGTGCTTTTTTAAGTATTTCTTATTCTAGTGGCTTTTTCTGAAATTTTTATGCATTTGATATTGCAATTTAGCTCACGGTTTCTCCATCACTGAAGCCATATTTTTTTTGAACTTAGTAAGCATCCAAAGCCATTCGTAAAAGTTGCCTAACATCCCTTTTTTATTTAGCATGTTTCTTTTCTAGCTCTACCTAAGGAATACGATCTGCTTTTTTTAATTCAACGATTTTCAGGATTTATTTTAAGCCAAGAGGTTGATCAAAATCTGAAAAAATAAGTGGCGTGTAAATTTGTGGTTTATACATTATAACCTCCATCTTGACTTGCTCCGCAATTCAAGTCAAATAGTAATAAAAACAGGTGCGGATTCCCATTTTTTGTTGTTGATGCTCTATAATAAAAGTAAGAGTGACATACTACAAAACACGAAGAGGTTTTCTTTTTGACTGTAAACAGTATTATAACCAGTGTCAGTTTCATCTTTTCAAGCACAAATGAGTGGGTTTTTAAACCCGTACACTAATCATTGTTTAACACAGTTTCGTTAATGCCTGATGAAACAGTCCCTATCACTCTTACTTTTATAGAAATGGGGTGTCATTGATGAAAGTTGTTTATCCAATTTGTTGTGGTATTGATGTGCACAAACGCTTTTTAATCGCGACCATCATTACCACTAAAAAAGATTTACTTACACCAACTTATCAAAAGAAACGTTTTTCGACTTTTAATAACCAAATTCTGGCATTGAAAAAATGGTTAGTCAAACACAATTGTTTTGATGTTTGTATGGAAAGTACAGGCAAGTATTGGATTCCAGTGTTTAATTTACTTGAGGACCAAATGAATGTTGTGGTCGCAAACCCTAAATGGGTTCGTGCAGTAAAAGGAAACAAGGATGATGTGAAGGATTCCAAATGGATTGCCGAACTGTTCCGTATGGGATTAGTTAGAAATAGTTTTATCCCTGAAAAACCAATTCGCGACTTACGCGAGTTTACTCGCTATCGTGTTCGCTTAGTTAGTCAACGTTCTAGCGAAAAAAATCGTCTACAGAATGTTTTCACTGTAGGGAATGTCGCTATGGATGCTGTTGTTTCTGATATGTTTGGTAAAAGTTCTAAGAAAGTGCGAGAATATCTGATTTCAACCGACCAATTTGATCCTGATTATTGTCTTTCCTTACTTCACGGTCGAATGAAACCGAAGGGGCAAGAACTCATTGAGTCGATTGAAGGATACTCATTCTCAGAATCACAGGTAATTCGTATTCGATTAATTGAGGAGCATATCACTTATCTTAATCATACGATTGAGTTAATTGATAAAACCCTAGATCGAATGGTCGAAGCTTATGAACCAGCCATACGACTTCTTTGTACCATACCCGGTATAAAGCGAGCGTCTGCTATACAAATTATTTCAGAAATCGGAACGGATATGTCTCAATTTCAGACTGCTAAACAGTTAACTTGTTGGGCTGGATTAGCTCCAAGCAGTAATGAATCCGCTGGCAAGAAAAAATCTGTTCGAATTTCTCGTGCAGGTGTTTATTTAAAACCAACGCTTGTTCAATGCGCTCACGCTGCTGTAAAAGCAACAAAAGAGAGTCCTTATTATCGGATAAAATATCAAAAACTTTCAAAACGACGTGGTAAAAAGCGGAGTATCATTGCGATTTCTCGGATGATGTTAACCGCAATTTACCACATGATTTCCACTGGTGAAGTGTGGAATCCAGTCGATATTGACCAAGTGGACATGTCAGAACACGTGATCAATAAAAGAAAAGAATTGGCTATTACAGCAGCCAAGAACTTATTAATAAAAGAAGGGCTTATTCCAAATGATTTTCAAACTGTATTGGGAATTGTCCAGAAAGAATAGTTGAGAGCCCCCAAGAATTTTGGGTTTATTTGGTGTGCCCTTTTTTCAAAAATGATCAGTAGCAGTGTTTTCACACTAATCCTTCAATATTGACAAAAGTGCGAGATTTTCCGTATGCTACCGTTAAAAGTCTTGCACTTGTTCTATAAAATATTGAGCTCCAATACCATTGTTTCAATGTTTTTTATTTAATCGGTAGACTTTAAATAATCGAAAATTTCTTCTTTAAAATGAATCGCTGTACCATTTTCCTTAATTTCAATCTTTGCGCCATAAGGCAAAATCGTGCGTGGATAGGCATGGCCAAAATTAATATTACTAACAATCGGAAGAGCTGGGTTGGCAATTACTTCTACCAAAATTTGGTCGTACTCTTTAGCAAAAACTTCATCTTGTGGTTTTCCAAATAAAACACCATTTGCTCGTTTGAAAATACCGCTTTCTTTTAATTTTCGCAGCATTTTTTTAAATGCACTTGGATGTGGCTTTTCTTCGGAAGTTTCTAAAAAAATTACTTTTCCTTGCCACTGAGTATCAGGCGGAAACAGCTGATATTTTTCGGCGATGACTTTTTCTTCGGGAAAACGGGCACTAATTAATAAATCAACCAAACTTTCAAGACAACCACCCAGTAATTCCCCTTCAATCGCGCCTTCTCCTTGCAACCATTGAAAGCCGTTATGTTCTTCATGGGCAATCCGTTTTTCCCCAATTGCGGCAATCGAAAAATCTTGACGCTCTTCATACCAACATGCACTCGCTCTAATGGCTTGTTCGGGTTCTATTCCTAAGAACCGTTGAAAATTCTTCTTTGTATAAGGCAACATCTCAGGACCAATATCCGCTAAATCAGTTAGAAAGGTTGGGCCATAGTAGGTCATTAATCCTAGCTGATAAAATAATAAATGGTTCACGGTCGTATCAGAGAAACCACTAAATATTTTTGGTGAATTTTTGACTGCTGCTATAAATTCTGGGTCTTCAAGCAGATAGGGAATCGTGAGAAAAGCGTCTTCTCCTCCAACCGCGCACAAGATCCCTTTAATTGTCGGATCTAAAAAAGCAGCTTTTAAATCCGTGGCTCTTTTTTCTGGATGGTTTTTCACGAAAGCCATTCCCTTTAGACTATGCGGCATAAAAACAGGAATTAATCCCATTTCTTTTAAACGTTTTGCCCCTATTTCAACGTTATGTTGGCAAAAAGCTTCACCTAATAACCCACTTGATAAACTGACAATGGCTATTTTATCCCCTTTTTGCCAAACTTTCGGCTTTATCATTGTTTCACCTGCTTTTGTTTTTTATTTTTTATAGTACCACACTTTTTCCCTTTATAAAAAAATACCAATCAAACCCTCCCGTTTACACCGGAGGGTTTGATTGGTTACTGATAGCGTGGGCCAAAATGTTCACACGCTTTAAAATCGGCGCCTTCTAAATCTTTGGTGCCAAAGCCACTAAATGCATGTGGTCGGAAAACTCTTTCACGTGGCACGTTATGTAGCGCAACTGGAATGCGCAACATGCTAGCTAACGTAATGATATCTGAACCGACGTGGCCATGAACCGTGGCACAGTGGTTTGAGCCCCAAGCATTCATGACTTCATAAACCGATTCAAAACCGGCTTCGCCTAAGTTTGGCGCAAACCAAGTTGTTGGCCAAGTTTTATCCGTTCTTTCATCTAACACTTGATGGATGTCGTCTTCTAAGACACACGTGTATCCTTCGGCGATTTGAAGCGTTGGTCCAACCCCTTCAACCATGTTCAAACGAATAACCGTTACCGGCATTTCGGCCGCTGTTTTGAAGTGTGAAGAATAACCGCCACCACGGAAATATTCATAGTTTGCACGACACCAGTCCGTTGCTTCTAAACAAGCTTTTATATCTGCTTCGGTCATGTTCCAAAACTCTTTCATTGTCCCTTGACCCTGTTCGTCTTTGGCTGCCGCACTGCCATCAAGAGCCGATGCTCCTGAGTTGATTAAATGTAACACTCCGTTAGCCGCACGCCCGGTTAACGGCTTACCAGTCACTTTTTCAACGGCTGCCGGGCTCCAATAAGTACGAACATCAGAGAAAATCGGCGCTTTATTCGTAATTAGCGTTCCAAAAAGCATCGAAACGGCATTTAGCGTATCATTTTCGGTCGCAAATGCAGTCACTGGGCGCGCACCATTCCAGTCAAAGGTCGAAGCCATAATTGCTTCAGTAAAATCACCATTTAGTAACCAGTCGGTCCATTGTCGTTGGCCTTGGAACCCACCGGCAATGGCATCGCGACCACGGGCTTCTTCTTCCCACCCAAGTTCTGCTAAGCGTTCATTGCCAAATAAAATATCGCGAATGATGATGGCTTGTTTCGCAATAAATTGCCAATCTTGATCGGCTGGAATCACTTTTAACTTGATAATTACCTAAGGAAACGTTTTGCCTTCGTTAATATCAATGCCTTCTTGGCAATTGGCTTGAATCCAAGCAAGGGCTTTTTCATATTCTTTTGGATCATAAATTTCTAATGTAATGCGACGTAAAATTTCGGTCATATCAACAAACTCAACCGGCATGCCTAAGTATTTGCCAAAGAAATGATCGTCGACTTGTGAACCGGCAATCCCCATACAAGAGGCCCCAATGTTCACATACGATTTTCCTTTCATTTGTCCGACTGCCAGGGCACCTCGGGCAAAGCTCAAGATTTTTTCAGCCACATCCGCTGGAATGGAATGATCATCTAAATCTTGCACGTCATGGCCATAAATTTTAAATGCAGGCATGCCTTTTTGGGCATAATCAGCCATCGCAGCCGCCAAATAAACAGCACCTGGGCGTTCCGTCCCGTTAAAGCCCAAAATTGATTTAATGGTTTCTGGCTCTAAGTCCATCGTTTCAGTCCCATAACACCAACTTGGCGTGACCGATAACGTACCGATAATATTTTCACGACTAAATTGTTCGCGAACAATGCCCGCATCGCCTCGACCACCAATTGTTCGTTCGGCTAAGACACATTGTACGGGTGTTCCGTCGGCATAACGTAAAGTACCTTCGATTAATTCTTTAGCGGCTTTGGCCATCGCCATTGTTTTTTTCTTCTAGTGATTCGCGTACGCCACCTTGGCGCCCGTCGATTGTCGGACAAATTCCGATTTTTGGATAATTACGCATCGTTTATTACTCCTTTGTTTCTTGATTTATTTTTAATATTTTTTGGTAGTTTGAAAATTGTCGTTCCCACTGGGCGTTTTCTTCTGTTGGATAATAATAGTCCAGGTCGGCAATGGTTTTAACCCATTCACGGATTTCTGTCACGTCTTTAAAAATACCTTGGGCTTGTAATTGAACGGCGATATTCCCAATCGCATTGGCTTCAACTGGTCCCACACAAACCCGTAAGTTCGTTGCGTCTGCGACCATTTGGCATAAAATCGTTGCTTAGGCTCCACCGCCTAAAATATTGATCGTATCAAATTCTTCTTGCAAAGCATCAATGATTTCTAAAAACGTGTATTTATACTTCATGGCTAAACTTTCATAAACACAGCGAATGATTTCTCCATCCGTTTTTGGCAGCACTTGGTTTGTTTGGCTCGCAAATTTTTGAATTCGTGCAACCATTTGACCTGGTGCGACAAATCGTTCATCATCTGTATCAATTCCTATACTTGAAATCGGATAACGTTTGGTCGCTTGGGTAATCCCTTCAATAATTTGTTCAAAAAGATACGCGACATCCCAAGCATATTCCCCAGCTACTTCTTTTGGATAATTGGGGAAGCGATGGACTTCTTCCACGACGAGCTTGCCGGCATCATAATGACCGACCATCGTGCGACCAGAAGAAGCACCAAAATCAAAAGCTAAAACATGTTTTTCAAATCGTTTCCCTTTCTTTCTGTTTAGCTATATTTTTTGTAACCAGGGTGTTTGCCGGTTACGCCATAGTTTTTACGCATTTCAAACAATGTTTCTAATTTTTCACGCGGAATTTCTGCTTCTGGTTGACCACCAAGTAACTTGCGGGCATAAAAAGTAGTCTTTGCAACTAATTCCAGTGTTTCCATACGATAATAAGCGGAAATAATATCAGAACCTACTGCTAAAGCACCATGGTTTTCTAATAGTAAAACATCATGCTCAGACAAGTAAGGCGCAATAGCCTCCGGAACTTCTGCCGTTGACGGTGTACCAAATGGGGTAATTGGTACTGAGCCAATTACAATCGCATTTTCAATTAAAGAATAACTGTCTAATGGGATATGTGCTAAAGTAAAACCCGTTGCAACTGGTGGATGCGCATGCACAACCGCACCAACGTCTAGGCGTTCTTGGTAAACACGCAAATGCATTTTAATTTCACTTGAAGGTCGGTAATCCCCTTGAGCTTCGATAATTTCTGCTTTATGATTAATTTTAATTAATTTTTCCGGAGTGATAAAACTTTTACTGACGCCCGTTGATGTACATAAAAAAGTATCCTCATCTAATTTTACGGATACGTTGCCATCATTGGCCGCTACCCATCCTAATTACCACATTTTATTACAGACATCACAAATTTGCTCACGAATTAATTGTTCATTCATTTTAAATCCTCCAAGTCATTTCTTTTTACCTCTTTATTATACAAACGTTTTCATTGAATAAAAAGAGTGGACGCTGACTTAGAAACTCTATCAAAATTGTACTTCTTTATCATTCAAAACTGTTCACTTTCGTTCATTTATTGCTACAATAAAGGCAAAGGAGCGATGAAATGGATATTCGTGAAAAAGAAATTTATTCGGAGTGCGAAACTGAGCGAACTACTTCACTGTAGTACTTCGTCTATTCGTCGTGCACTCATTCGACTAGAAAACAAAAACTTAATTGTACGGATGCATGGCGGTGTCAGTCTCGTACAAGATTCAAATGTGGAATTTGCTTATACTTATCGAGAAGAAACCAACATTACAAAAAAGAGAGAAATCGTCCAAATTGCTCAGGAGTTTATTGGAACGGGGATGTGTTTATTTTTAGATTCCAGTAGTACGGTACAGCAACTCATCCCTTTTCTTATTAAAATTCCTAATTTAGTGATTATTACAAATAGTTTAAAAACGGCGAGTTTACTTAGCGAATCAAACAATGAATCACTCAAAGTGTTCATCGTTGGCGGGGAAATTAAAATGAACACCAATTCCGTGATTCCTTCAAACCAAGACCCGATTTTTGATTCTTTCCGTTATGATCTAGCCTTTTTTTCTTGCCGTGGGATTGATGAAGAAGGGATCTATGAAGCCAACTTTAGCCAATCCAACCTCAAAAAAGAAATGATGCATCGAGCGAAACAAAAAATTTTACTCGTCGATGACTCTAAATTTGGCTCTACTCATTTTTTTAAAATTGGTAACTATAGCGACTATGATGCGTTTATTACCAATCAAGAACCTGACGCTATTTATGCAACATTAATTGAACAAAGCGGATCAGAGTTGTTGTTTCCCACTAGAGATTAAAAAAACAAGATCAGCCTTATGGGGTCGGTCTTGTTTAGTTACGAATTAACGTATTTTTAAAGGTATATTTGTCTGCTCGATAATAAGATTGGTCGTATAAAATAGGCGCAGCATCTTTTGTATAAGTAATGGAGTGCACTTGTAAAAGTGGGTTTCCAACTGGAACTTCGAGTAATTTGGCGAGTTCTTTCGTCACTAAAATTGCTTCGACTTCCTGATGCGAATAAGCAATTTCAACTTTTTCTTCGAGCAATTTAAACAAAGATCCTTCAAAATCTTTTTCGGTGTACGCCTCAACATACTCTTTCGTTAAATAAATTTTTTCAACCGTCATTGGAACTTCATCATATAAGCGTCTTCGGACCAATTCATAGATTTCTGCTTCTTCAGTTAAGTGAAGTGCTTCTAGAATAACTTTTGGTCTTTCTTTTAGCAGATTAAAAGAAATCACTTGTGTTTTACTTACCTTCCCGTACTCTTTAGCAGCTTCCGTAAATCCTTGGAGTCCCGAACGGCCACTTTGAATTTTTTGTTGCGACATCACATAGCTACCTTTGCCTTTTAATTTGTATAAGACATTTTTTTGCACTAAATCATCAATGGCTTTGCGTATTGTTAGGCGGCTAACTTCAAATTCTTTGGCTAAATCATATTCTGAAGGTAATTTTTGTGAGCTAACATACTGCCCTTTTTGGATACGCGTTTGGATTTCTTGGGCGACTGCTTCAAATTTTACTTTTGTTGAATATTTTCCGCTCATTTTTTCACCTCATTTTACCTAGTATACCATTCAAAAAAATAGACTTGAACAAGATTTTTTGCACACAGTCTGTCTTTTCTTTATTTTCCTTGTGCTGTTAAGGCAGCTCCGATTAAGTTGGCATCATTGCCAAACTTCGCTACTTGAATTTGAGGCATAATTGGGCAACGTTGACCATAATTCATAATTTCCGCTAATTTTTCTTGAATTTTTGGTAGTAAATCAGCCTTTTTAGTAATACCGCCACCTAAAACAATGTATTCTGGATCAATAATATACTGTAAATTATAAATTCCTAGCGCTAAGTAGTGGTAGAGCTCATCAGTTGCAGCGAGTGCTTCTTTTTCACCAGCATCTGCTAGTGCGAAGACCTCTTCACCAGTAAATTCTTGGCCTTTGTTCTTTGAATATTTGCGTGCCATGTGCACCGCTGAGCCTAACTCACTGAGCTCACGGTGACCATCAACTAACATCATACCAAACTCGCCGCCATAAGCATGTTCTCCTGGTTGAATTTGACCATTTGAAATAATAGTGCCACCAACGCCTGTACCAATCACTATAAACAAAGCATTTTTAACGTCACCGGCAATCCCCAGATGAATTTCTGCTTTACAGGCGCAATTGGCATCATTTTCAAAAAAAACAGGCAATTGGTATTTTTCTTTAAAATAAGCCACAAAGTCAAAATCATGAATATACCGTAAAGAACTTACCCCATCGACTCGTCCCGTCGTTTGATTGGCAATGCCTGGGACGCTAAAGGCTAAAGTGTCTACTGGGTAATGTGCAAGATAACTTTGAATTAAATCATCTAGTTGTGCTTGCATCGCACTTAACGTTTTGGGTGAATCAAACTTTTTTTGATCAAGGAGCTCTCCTGTATAAATCGCACTCTTCACACTAGAGCCACCAATATCAATGGTTAATATCGTCATGTCTTTTCCCTCTTATAGTTCAATTTTATAAACAAAGTGTGGTGCTAAGACTTCTTCGTTGATTACAATATAACCATCAATGACTTGAAAGTCCACTGGTTTTTGTTGAATGATATCGGTCACTTGTTTCACTGTCTTAGTGCCTACAAAACATTCGAACGTCACATTTAATAATGGATAATGATTTTCAATTGTATAGATGTCTTCTGATTTTTTCTCTGTTAAATAGTGCAAGCCATGTAAAACAATCGTATCCTTATTTTCTGATGCGTTGGCCGTAATTTGTAAAGAAGAAGGGCCATCATGACGGACTTGCTTTTCAGTAATACATTCGGTTAAAACATCCGCCAAGATTTCTTTAATAAATTGTGGCGCATTTTTACGGTACAAAGTAAAGATTGGGTGGGCAAAGTAGTAAACATTGCCGAATTTTGTCAATTCCGGTGCGCCAATTTCTCTTCTTGATGGCGCGTGTTGGTGCGAAATAAAGGTCTCATTTTCACGGTTGAAGTAAGGTTTTACTCGATCAACCAGTTTTTTAGCACCATTTAAAGCGATGTTTGTGCCACGAATATACGAAACAAATTCTTCTTTTGGTAACTGTTTGCCATAGTTTTCGTTTGGTAAAATGAAGTCACGCTCAAATTCACCTGCACCTAGGTAATCAATGCCATAAAAAGCTTGTTCTTTTTTGGTAGAATCAATCATTGATTCGTAGGTACCAATGACCTGGCCACCAGATGCAACATATTGGGTTAATTTATTTAAAATCGTTTCATCAAAAGGAATAATATCTGGTAAAATTAAAACTTTGTACTTCGCAAAATCCATGGCGGAATCAATAATATCAAATTGATAGTTTAATTCTTGCAACATGCGTGTAATTCCAATAATCGCCGGACTGGTGCGTGGCGTGTCAGACCCTGGAATCCAAAACTCTTCTGGCGTTAAGACGCCAATTTCAGTCATTGGAATATGCGCATACTTACTATCTGTTTCAATTTTTTCAACCGTTTCATAAACATGACCAATTAAGTCATAAGCCGCTTTTGACAATTCGCCATCTGGGTGCAATTGATCCCCAATTGAACAACCTTGTGCGCCTTGAGCAAACATATTAAAGACTTCAAATTCCATCGCTGCTCGATTTTTCAGTGAATGAAAATCGCCCCAATAAGTATGGAATTTCCCAGTCATTCCAATAAACTCTTTGCCTAAGTTACGAGCATAGCGCGCCGTAATTGGGAAATGATCATAACCCCAACCACCACTTGGCAAGCTTTCTAACTCTAAGTGTGAATAATAAGGCAAGCTTTTTTTATCGTTTGGTCCGATATGTGAGCCATTATAGAATGTTTTAATTTCTGGTGAAATCGCCCAAATCATTTCAGAAATTTCTTTTTTAAATTCATGCAACATTATTTTTGAATATTTTAAGCGTTCATTTTTAATCGTATGATCAATCTTTAATTCGGCCATTTTCGTTTGGCAATACTGACAGTCACAATCAACCGCAAATAAAATATCCATAAAAATACCATCCACATTTTCTTTGCCAACAACGTCAATGATATCTAACACATGGTCTTTGAAAAATGCACGATAGGGGCTATTTACACAAATCGTATGATAAAAATGCGGGGCAGGTACGCCTTGTGTATCAATAAATTCACCTTTATCATTCACTGCTAACCATTCTGGATGATTTTTCATCACATAATGGTCCCATTGAACAGTCGTATAGATTGGTACATCAATATCTGCTGCATGACAAGCAGCGATTTGTTCTAGTAATAAGTTCGGATTTGTTAATTCTGGATGAATTAACTCAGGATTTTTCCGGCTGGGATAGTACAACCAACCATGGTGACATCTAGCAAAACACGTAATCGAATCCACGTGGGCTTCTTTTAAGGTTTGCACAAAAGCCGTTGCCTCAAAGTGCTCACCAATTTTTGGAATTAATTCACTTGTATGAAAATCTAAATGGACTTGTCTTGAACGCACGGGTCTTCTCCTTTATTATCAATTTGTTTTTATTGAATTGGTGCGGTAATGCGTGCTTGGTAAGCATCTAGCCATTCTTGGCTAGCAACTTCTATCTTAGGATAACTACCATCTTCACTTGGATAAGCTAAATAAATCGTTGGTGCTAATTGATCGGTGGCCACCGCAAAAGAAAACTCAACGTTGGTTGCCACCCCCCACTCGCCTTTATTGTTCATCGCGACTAAAGAAAAAGCGCCACATTTGCCTTTTCGACGTTCTAATTGTTTGGCAAAATCTTGCATCGCTTGATTCACGGCTTCTTGTGGCTGCAAGCCAGTGCCCATTAAACGCACCGTTTCATAGCTCAAACAGCCTTTCATCAAATCTTCTCCTAAGCCAGTGGCCGTCGCACCACCAATTTCACTGTCAACATAAAAGCCTGAACCTGACAGTGGAGAATCCCCGATGCGGCCCTCTTTTTTCATAAATAAACCACTACTTGAAGTCCCGCAAGCCATGCTGCCATTTTGATCTAAGGCGACCATCCCAACTGTATCATGACCATCATAGGGACTTAAATTTGAATTTCTCATTTCAGCCAAACGATTTTCCCACGTTTTCTTCGCACGTTCAGTCAGCATATTTTGAATCTCAAAACCTTCTTTAATGGCATACTTAGCCACTCCATCACCGACTAAAAACGAATTAAAACGTTCATGACTTAATTTTTCTGCTACCGCAATTGGGTTTTTCACGCTGCGACTCCCCGCCACTGCTCCAATGTCAAAATTATCACCATTCATAAAAGCGGCATCTAATTCAACTAACCCTTCTTCGTTTGGTAACCCACCGTAACCTACCGATTTATAAAAAGGATAGTCTTCTACCATTTTTATCGCAGCGACAATCGCCGTTTGGGCACTTCCCCCATTGGCTAAATCAGTGGTTCCTTTCGTAATACCATCACAAGCCATTCTCCAGGTGGCAATCATTCCGTAACTCATTTGTTTTCCTCCTCGTATTTCAAGTTTATTCGCAAAGATTTAAAATTGCATTCATATAAATTTCCATATTTAACAGTAAATCACTTTCATCCATGTATTCATCGGCATTGTGCGCAATCCCTTTTTGACCAGGAAACGAAGGACCAAACGCGACCGTATTGGGTAAAGCCCGCGCATAAGTGGCACCGGTTGTCGTGACTGGGGTACTATCAAGTGCCGTCACGTCCGCATAAGCTTTTGATAATTGCGCCACTTCTGAGCGGTTTTTATCGGTTAATAGACTTGGCAAACTCCGAACAAGGGTTAAGGTTGAGTTTGAATACGCCGCTTTTTGCAAACCTTCCAACACCATTTCTTCCGTAAAAGAAACCGGATAGCGTAAAGATAAGCCTAATTTAAAGCCCGTTTGCGTTTTTTCTAGTAAATAGGGGGTGACATTTAAGATACCGCTTATCTCATCGGACCAATCCATATCAAGTCCTTGACCAAAGTGCTGATCATGGAAGCTTTCGTCTAACCACTGAAAATAATTTTTCAATTCCATATTCGTTGTCGCTTTTACCAACTCTTTGGCTAATAAAGTAATCGCGTTATTGCCTAATTCTGGGGCATTTGAAGGCGCACGTTTACCAGAAACGGCATAGATTCGACCATCTAATTGGCAACTTAAAACATCCGGAACAAAACTGCGATCTTGTTCCCCACTAATTTCAGAAATTAAAGCCAAGGCCTCTGAGCTAAGGGCAGTTTCGTACACAACATTAATAATCCCACGTTCGCCATAAACAACGGGATATTTACAGTCAGGGGTAAAAGCAAAGTGCGGAGCTGCTTCTTGCGCTAAATAACGTGCGATATCCGCCGAACCACTTTCTTCATCACTGCCAAAAAGAATTCGTAAGGTTTGTTTTAACTGATAGCCCTGTTCCATTAGTAATTTCAAACCAAATAAGCAAGAAAAAATCGGACCTTTATTATCTAGGATTCCACGACCATATAACTTCCCGTTTGCAATCGTCAACTCAAAGGGCGGATAGGTCCAAGCACCACCGGCTGCAACCACATCTAAATGGCCCGCAATCCCGATATAATCGGAAGCTTTGCCGACTTGAATATAGGCAACCGCATCATCGACAATTTCTCCCGAAAAGCCATAGGAATGAGCGAGCTTCATAATTTGCTCCAAGACACGTTTATTTTCTACACCATAAGGAGCGCCGTCTGCGACTGGACCTTTGACACTTGGAATTTCAATTAAAGTCGCTAAATCTTGATAAAATTCTGCTTTATGGGCTTCAATTAATTGTTTAAAATTTCTTTGTTCCATTGAATTTTCTCCTTTACCATTCATAAAAATTTGTATTGGTGACAATACCGGGTGAAATACTCATAAAAGCATGTTGATCGACTTGTTTGACCACCTGGTTTAATTGGGAAACTTCTTTTTGACTAGCTACAATAAAGAGCATTTTCTTTTCTTCTTTTAAAAAAGCGCCTTCAACGTTATTGACAACGGTTATCCCTCTTTTTAAGACTTTTTGCAAGACGGGCAGTAATTCTTCTGAATGATCCGTGACTAATAAAATTTGGACTTTTTGTTGTTTGGTATTCACAAAATCGACTGTTTTCCCACTAACAAAAACCGCTAGAGCACTATAAAAAGCATATTGCCAACCATATAAAAATCCGGCAATAAACTGAATGCCTAAGTTAAAGATAATAAAAATACTCCCAATCGATCTTCCGGTTTTCTTACGTGTTAAGATGCCAATAATATCTAGGCCTCCTGTTGAAAAATCACTATTTAACGTAATACCAACTGAAAAGCCATGTAACGCACCACCGACAACCGAGGCCAATATAGGGTCAGTCACAATGGTCTTTACCGGAACCAGACTCATAAAAACATAAGTCAATAAGACCGCCAATATCGTATACTTCGTAAATTCTCGATCAATCACTAACCAAGAAATGACCAGTAAGGGGATATTAATTAGCAAAACAAGCAACGGAATCGATAAAGAAAGGTGAAAATAATTTTCTAAGATCGACACAACCAGTTGCGAAAAACCAGTAATGCCACTTGCATAAATATTGCCGGGTAATCAAAAGAAATTAAAAGCGATTGAAACAACGAGTGCATAGACACCAGCAATCATTATTTTTGTATTCCTTTTCATTCCCACTTCACTCATAATCATGAACTCCTTTAAAAAAAGAAATAGTATATATTGTATAGTATATACTGTTTTTAAAAAATCACAATAAAAATAACCAACAAAAAGAGAATTTTTCACTTTTTGTTGGTTAATATTTTTTAAAGTTATTGAGTTAACCTTGTTTTACTGAACTTGCTTTTAATCATCTATACGAATGAGCGCACCCGTATCTAAGTTAAAGTATTTCTCACTACCTGCGATTCCAGCTAATTCAACTTCTAAAATTGGTCTACCTGCTTCAACCTCGGCACTCCAGCCGCCTAAGCGTGCATTCGTTCCTGCCTCTGCTAAGACACTATCAACGATTTCGGTAATTTTTTCGACTTGTTCTCTGGTTAAGGCGGTTTCCCGATCTAGGCTCCGACTTTCTTCTTGACGGATAATTTCTTTGGTTGCTGGATGAATTCGCCATTCGTACTCACGCCGATTCGTTTGATCCAATGCTTCTGCTTCGTAAATAAAGCCGTAACGAACACTTGTTTCTAAAGCAATTTTAGTCAACGCTGCACTTGGTAATTCTTCTGCTAGTAAGTCATAAAGTTCCACTGGTTTAACAGTTATTTCTGTAAAGGCGATTTTTCCAGACTTCGCTGAAACCGAAGACTCCGTACCTGCATTGGTTGCAGAATTGGAACTTTGCGAAATGGTCGGAGTTTGCGTACAAGCAGATAAAATAAAAAGTAATAAAAATAATCCAGGAATTTTTTTCATATTAAACGCCTCCTTTTTCCTTTATTATACAACGTTGAGACAAAGTTCCCCAAACCATAACCTTTCCATAAAAAATAGCCTTCTACCTAAAAAAAAGTAAAAGGCTATCCTTCTTTCGAATGTGTTTTTTCACAATTTTTTTAATTCCAAATCGCTGTAATCGTTAAAAAACTTAAAGCAAGGGAGCAAAAAATTCACTCAAACGCTCTTTGATTCGTTGATGAATGGGGCGACGACTTCTCTCAAGCATTGTTACTGGCTGAGAACGGGTTAAATCCACTCTAAACTGTTCAATTACTTCATTTACCGCATTAGAAGGTCCATAAATAAAAGCCGAAATTTCATGATTTAAATAAAAACTGCGCACATCAAAGTTTGTGGAACCAATCGTGGCAATCGTATCATCAATAATCATGTATTTACAGTGTAAAAAGGCCGTCGTATCATAAAAATAAACTTTGACGCCAGCACTTAGCAAACGATTAATAAATGACGTATTGCCATAATAAGAAATTCCACGATCACCTTTTCCTGGCATGATGATTTGAACCTCAATTCCGCTACGGGCCGCACGTCGAATGGCTGAGAGGGCTTCGTTATCTGGAACAAAATAGGGACTGGCAATTTTAATTGACCGCGTGGCCTTACCAATGACATCCATAAAAGCGTCTCGAATCACCGTTTCCTCATCATACGGACCACCAAAAACGACTTGACAAGTTTCGTTCATTTCCTGTTCGAGATTTTCTAAAGGGAAGTAATGGTTCATTTGAGTAACAAAGGGGGTTAGCGCTTCCTCATTATTTTCAAAATAAATCCAGTCATGGATGAATGTCCCTTGAACTTCAAGTGCTGCTGGGCCAACAATTCGTAAGTTTGTATCACGCCAGTAATCAAATTTATCCGTTAATGAGCGATACTCATTTCCTAGGTTCATTCCACCAAGATGAGCCACTTTCCCATCGACAACAATCATCTTCCGGTGGTTACGCCAGTTCATCCGCGTACTTAGCAGTGGGGTATTGACTAAATCAAAGGGGCGAACTTCCACACCACTCGTTTTTAAATCATCAATGAACTCATAGGGCAGCTTAATCGAACCCACGCTGTCATACATCAAACGAACTTTAATCCCCGTTTGTGCTTTTTCTTTCAGTAAAGCAGCGAGTTCACTGCCCGTCTCATCGGCTTTATAAATAAAGTAAAACAGATGGATGTGATGCTCCGCCTGACGAATATCGGTCAAGATATTTTGATAGGCAACTTCCCCATCGGCGTAAGAGACTAAAGCATTGCCCTTTAAGGCTTCGTTCCCTGATAAATAAAATAATTCTTTTGATAAAGGATTTTTTTCATCCACCCAGTTGGGATGTTGCTTAAAAATCTCCAATAAATAACGATGTAACTGGCGGATGTTTTCTTTTTGAATTTTTGAAAAGCGTCTAGTTTTCGGATTACGACCGATTAAAAAGAAAAGTAAAATACCGATAAATGGAAAAATTAAAATAGCAAATAACCAAGCAAATTTTGACGTGGCGTTACGGTCATCAAAGAAAATCAAATAGCCACTCATTAAAATGGAGACCACTTCAACAAGTATCGTCAAAACTAAGAAACTATCAAAAATGAAATAAATAATGAGGCTGATTATCCCAAAAACTAAGGTAATCACTAGCATCTGTTGCAGTTTATTTTTCATTGTTTTCTTCAAGTTCCTTTCGTTTACTTTTAATTTGTCTGAATTTTATCCCATAGACAATGGCCACCTTTAAAGCAGCAACGACTGGTAGAATAATAATCATTCCTAAAATGCCAAAAGCTTGGCCCGTAATCAGCATGACAATAATGACAAATAACGGGTGCATCTTCAATTCTTTACTCATTACATAAGGAGAAACTACATAAGATTCACCTAATTGAACAATAATAATTCCAATGATAATAATAAAAGCATTGACGTCGTTAGTGACTAATCCGGCAATCACGGCTGGAATCGCCCCGATCCATGGCCCAAAATAAGGAACAATATCCATGACTCCTGCCACAACCGCAAACAGCAGCGCCCCTTTTAACCCCGCAAGTCCAAAAGTTAACCATGCACCTAAAAAAACATAGAAACAAACAACGGCTTTTCCGCTAATATAATCCGATAGTGTTTTCTCTAATGCTACAAAGAAATCCAAGCCCCACTTTTGGTACTCTTTCGGTAATTTTTCATGAATTTTTTTTGCTTTATTCGTATTTTTTAGCATATAAATAACCATAATTGGCATAATACTCACCACTAAAAAAGAACTCGAAACAAAGCTAAATACCAAATTTGTGCCGCTACGTAAACCAACAAAAATGACATCAAAGAAATCAGTAAATGAACGATTAAATAGTGCCAAATACTCCTCCATGCTTTCACGATTTAGCAAGTCCGTTTGGATGAGCCAGCGATCAACTTCTTGAATTAGTTGTGGTAAGCTTTTCATGAGTGCATCAATTTGGAGTAGCAATAATGGAATAAACTCCCGAACTAAAAATACAATGACAACTAAGAAGAACAGCAAAGACAAAACTAAACTCAATACTTCATTCTTTAAATACTTAATGAGCTGTAAGTATAAGGGTCTCAGTAAGTAATAGATAAAAAATGAAATAATCGTTGGGATAAGTAAGGTACTAACCGTAATTGAAAAAACTTTAGCCAAAACTTCGATGTTTTTCACTTTTGACCATAAATATAAAAAACTAATTGCTAAAATAATCAAATAAAAAGCTTTTGACTTTTTTAAATCATTCATCTCATTCACCTCGATTTTTTAAATCAAACAAACACAAATTCCTTTAACTTGTTATTTTCACCAAGTTAAAGGAATATAAAATTTTATTCAGCGGCTGATCCGCCAACATTTGATCCTTGAATCATTAAAACGATACCAAAGGCTAAAGAAGAAAAGCCAACAAGTTTAGGTAGCGCTAAAGTCGCAATAATCGGATTAAATAATAATAAAATAGCGAATGCAAAGGCAATCAAATCAAAGACTAAAACGAGTACTTTACCAAATCCCTTGGCTTTACTAAAACGAGCCGTTAAGAATAAATTCCCAATACTTTCAATCATAAACCACACCGCAAACATAATTCCTAAGAAGAAGGCTCCCCGAATGAAATTACTTAAAAGCATGATCCCAATTATTACATCAAAGAGCCCTAAAACAATTCGCAATCCTTTTGACTCCTGTGAACTCATTGATCCAAAGCCAAAAATAGTTGAAATCCCACGGACAACTGCTAAGCCGCCAAAGAAAAAAACTAAAAATCCCAAAGTAGATACGGGACGATTTAAAGCAGCCACCCCTAAAGCGGCAAACCCAATCCCTAATAAGATATCAAAAAAGCGACGATTATTCATTATTTGTTCCTCCATCATTTTGTTTCAAATATTTTCCTTTGTATAAATCAATGCCATTAATAACGATTAATGCCAGTCCAATAAAAACCGGCTGTGCCGCTAAAAAGTGAAATGGACTTGCCACTAAAATAATGCCTAATAAGATATTTAAAACCATTAAAAGGAGTGAAACTTTACTATACAAGTTTTTTTTATCGGTTGTTTGCCAGTAGTCTTTCAAATCAAGCATCCCATTAAAAATTAAAAATAAGGCAAATAGCATAATACTTAGTGCGCTTGCACTGGCTAAATTTAGATATAAGAACACACCAATTACAATTTGTATACCGCCTAAAAGTGCAAACCCGGTATAGCCCGCCGTTTTCTTTTGATTTAAGAAAAAGCGGAAAATATTATAGGCTCCTAGCACGATACATAAGATTACAACTGCTAGAAGTAGCAGTTGTAATCCCAAATTAGGAAAGAGAATCAAATAAATCCCAAAGCCTAGCAAAAATAATTGGCGAATCCATGTTTCACTTTCTAGTACTTGGCTAATGATTCGCATTGTTATCTCCTCCTAACCGACTAAGAACCCAACCATAATGCCACCTACAATCACCGAGGTAATCGTAATTGTAGAAAAACCGGCAGTGACCATAATCGGGAGAATATTTTGTTCAATCACGGCAATTTCTTCTTCTGTTTCACCAACGGCAGCAGCGGCTTCTTTCGTTAAGACCATCGTTCCTGGGAAACCAAATAAGGCCGTTAACCCAACCGCAATGGATAAGGCTGCGGAATAACCCACTTGGCGCCCAATGACATAAGCAATTCCCATAATGCTTAAAACACCCGCGACTAAGTAGAACAGAATCGGCCAAATCAAGGCAACTAAATCAGCTAAGTTAATATCGGCCAATGGTCCAAAAGCAATGACCATAATTGAGATCATTAACAAACCAAAAGAGTCGGTTGTTGAAAGCGCACTGGGTTTGACAATTTTAAAATGACGCAAGACAATCCCTAAAAGCAAAGCAATCACAAAAGTATTTACATAACCATTGGTTAAGCCACTTAACCAACGCGCAAAAAGTTCGGTTAAACCAAGTAGAAACAAGACGGCATACGGCGTTTGTAAATAGCTAGGTAAAATCACTTCACTTTCTGTTTTCGTATTTTCTTTCACTTCTTCTTCATACAATTTTAAATTTCCAGCACGGTATTCCCCGCGAACACGTAATGCTTCTTTCTTTAAAATCCCAGCCGTTACTAAGAAACCAATAAAGTTTTTAAAATTCAAGATTAATAGAGGGAAAACAGCTAACAAAGCGGCTGATAACATCCCTAAATTCCCTCCTGCGGCGTCGATTGCTGCCGCTTTTCCTTGCACCATTAAAATAGAGAGCGTGCCGCCAGTAATCGCTGAAGCTCCAGCAATGGCCACGTTACGGTCAAATAATAAGGCACCCGCAAAGTAAAGTACCAACGAAACAACCACGACCGTTACCGAACCAATCACAAACGTGCGCCACTGCGCTTTTAAATCGTCAATACTCATCATCGTTCCTAAGTGAACGATGATTAATCCGATTACGGCTTGTCCGAGTCCGAGTAATCCTGATTGTTGAATCATATCATGGGGAATTAAATCGGCAGAAAAGCCGATTAGAAAAATCATTGAAGCAACTAACATCATTGAAACTAAAGCTTTCGTTTTGGCTGAAATAAACTCACCAATTGTCCAAACGAGCATGACCAAAGTAAAGGCTAAAATCGGTAACATCGGTTGGGCTATATCAATATATTCTGGTTCCATTGTATTCTCCTCCTAGTAACTCTTATTTTTTTTAAAGCTCACTGAATGGGGTGATAAGAAAATCCCAAACCATGTACTTCAGATACTTCATAAGTAATCACAAAACATTTTGGATCAATTGCTTCAATGATATCGCGTACTTTCGGATATTCTTGGTTATTTACAACGGTTAAAATCATATCACGGTCTTTTTTGTCTCGTCCTCCACGGACATCAAACAGCGTCAGCCCACGGTTTACCTCTTCTAGCAGTTTTGCTCGAATTTCTTCTGAATGTTCTAAACTTAAAATCATCACAGCTCGGCGGCGTTTTAAACCCGTTTCGATATACGTCATGACTAAAGAAGTAATGCCAATTGATAAAATGGCAAACAAAAATTCTTCAAACCCAAAAACATAAAGACTCATAAATACAATGATCATGTCAGTGAGTAACAAACCAAGCGAGGTATTCATCTTATAATATTTTTCAAAAATGAGTGGCGGGATGGTCGTTCCACCACTTGACGCTTGAATCCGGTATAAAATCGCAACCCCTATAGCAAATATAATACTGCCCATAATCACCGATAATAGCCGATCTTGCGTTAACATGACTGGTGGAATGACTCTGAGGGCAAGCGGGAATAAAATACTGCCGAGTAAGGTTCGCAAAAAGACTTGTTTCCCTAAAAAAATGGCCGCTAAAATAAGCATCACCACATTTAAGCCCATGACAACCCACGCTCGGTTAATTCCTAGTAGCGATTCAACTAAAATTCCGATACCACTCACGCCCCCTGCGGCGATATGATGTGGTCCAAGGAACATATTGACGCTCGTTGCTAAAATAAGAATGGCCAAGACCATCAGTAAGAGTTGTTTGATTTGTTTATTCATCGCCAGAATCAGCTTTCGCAGGGGCTTGTTGTAATAGCTCAATCACGAGATTTACCGCTTTTTCCATTTCATCAATCACAACGAGTTCTTCCGTTGTATGAATTTTGTCGTAACCAATTGAAAAGTTCACACAGGTTTTTCCACCAGTGTTAAAAATGTTGGCGTCGCTGCCTCCACCACTAATTTCACGAATGACTTCATAACCTAATTTTTCCGCTGATTGAATAAATAATTGCATCACAGGTTCTTCATCGCCAATATGGAATCCAGTTGCCATTTTTTTCACATTAATTGCAACTTGCCCGCCAAATTTTTCCGCCGCTTCTTCAAAAGCACCTTGCATTTGCGCAACTAATTGGTCCGCTCTTTTAGGATCAATGGCACGCACTTCCCCTTTAACAAGCATCTTGTCCATCACAATATTCGTTGCTTCTCCACCTTGAATGACCCCAATATTTGTTGTCGTTTTCTCATCTAAGCGACCAATCGGAATGCTTTTTAGAGCTTCTGCTAAAATAGAGACGCAAGAAACGCCTTTTTCTGGTTCTAATCCAGCGTGAGCCGCTTTGCCGGTAATGGTCACATCGTACATAAACAAAGTAGGACTTGCAATGGTTACTCGCCCAACCTCAAAAGCACTATCTAGTACATAGCCATAATCTGCTTCAATTAAATGCATGTCTAGCGCCGAGGCTCCAAGTAAACCAATTTCTTCACCCGGAGACAAAACAATTTCAATATTTCCAGTGGCAATGTTTTCTTCTTGAATTCGCTGCATCGCTTCAATTAAAATGGCAATCCCGGCTTTATCATCCGCCCCTAAAATCGTGTCCCCTTTTGAATACAAAACGCCTTCTTTTTCAACGACCTCAATCCCAACTCCAGGTGTCACCGTATCCGTATGACATGAAAAAAATAGCGGTTCTTGGTTGGTCTTGCCATAATAGGTTGCAATGATATTATTGCCACCTAGCCCGGTTGCCTCTTTGCTATTGTCTTCTGTTACTTCCAACCCCATTGTTGAAAATAACTCGTGCAAATACGCATGAATCGCTCCTTCATTGCGCGAAACTGAATCAATTTGCACGAGCTTTGTAAATGTTTCAACTAGCCTAGTCTTTGACATTCCTATCCCTCCGTTTCATCTATGTGACACTTTAATTATAGCGAATTATTTTTCAGAAACATAGCGATAACCTTTACATATAAGTTCGGTATTGGCTAAAAAAAAAAATAAAAAAAACCCTGAAAAATAAATACTTATAAAAAACGGACTCTCTTTATTTTTTATTTTTGTAAAACTTCTCATTTTACTTGAATCGCCTGTCTTTTTGTGGCTTAATCAAGGTTAGAAATTTACTAATCATTGATTTGGTAAGGTGGAGAATAAATAGTGGAGTATTTTTTGGATAATTTCCAACTCAGAAAGTTACAATTATTAAACGTATTGGATAGCGAAGACCGCTTTTTTTCAATTACTGAACTCGCTGAACGGATGGGCGTTTCTAACCCCACCGTCGATAAAACGATTGAAGCCGCGAAAAACGATTGCCTAAAGCATCGTATATCAATCGTCTTTGAACGATGTGAAACACCCGTTCGTAGTATTTCGACACAGCGACATTTTGAAAAAGATTCCCAAGTTCTTTCGTTGCGGAAAGTATATATAATGGATAGCCTCAATTACCAGCTCTTATTTGATTTTTTTTCTGAGCACTTTTTGGACGTCAAAACTTTTGCCAAAGAACGATTTGCTAGTCATTCTTTAATTTACAACAAATTAAACCAGCTCAAAAATATGTTGGCCCAGTTTAACTTGACCCTTGATCTTGGACAGGGTTTTAACCTCGTTGGAAATGAACGCCAGATTCGTTTTTTATTTGTCAGTCTTTTTTGGAATACTTACAATGATTTTGATTGGCCACTAGGTAGTAACAAAGAACAATTTGATGGGCTTTTGCAGGAAATCGACTCTTTACTTCAAATCCCGCTTTCCCCCATCCAAAGAGAGTACTATCGACTTTGGCTAGGCGTTTGTCTTACGCGGATTGAAAAAGATTACCTGCCTTCACCAAACATTATTCCTGAACTCAATTTGATTATTCATCAACACCATTTAGTTTCTAATTTAAAAAAACAATTTAAACAATTGTTACCCAAACAATTAGATGAAGAAGTATTCAATCAAGAATTTAGTTTCTTATTATTAACCATCTATAGCTTTGATATTCGCGATTGTTATCAAAGACAAATCACAAGCCCTCACTTAGCAATTATCTATCAATTAACAAATGGGCAGTTAGAATATCAGACCCAAATTTTTTTACAAAGACTTTTCAGCTCACTAACAACAGCTATGACCGCACAAGATTTTGACCATTTTTATTTAAATCTACTGAATATGCAAATCAGATATTCTTTTTTTTCAGGAAGTCCGGGAAACTTTCATCTAAAAGAAACAGTGGCTTTTAACCCCATCCAAAAGTTCTTCTACGACTACGTAAAAAATAACTTTAAAGCGACTCAGTCGGTCGTACTTTTTAATGAGCCACTCGTTGAAAATTCGTTATTTTTAGAAGATATGGCGCGTTTTTTATATAGCAATTTACAAAAAAAAGGCTATCTGCCTAAAATAAATTTCTTACTTCTTTGGCCTGATAAAAATAATCAATTGGCTCAAGACATTGCCAAACAATTGCCTTTATATCAAATTTGCTGCCACCATGATTTATCTCAATGCCAAGAATTTGACTTAGTGATTGGGTTTGATTTTTACCAAGAGATGGCTAACGTCACTTATAAAAATATGCTTTACATTAACCGCGTTTATGGAAAAAAAGATTTAGTGATTATTCAACAGGCCGCCGAAGAGATTTATCTAAAAAAATTAAAAACTTGCTTCACTACTGACTTGTAATTAAAAACGAATCAAGATTACGAAATAAACTCCTCACACCTACTAAAAAAAACTGGGACTCCAAAAAAGTTAGATTTTTAGTCTAATTTTTTTTGGAGTCTCAGTTTTTTTATACACAAATATTTTTGGTCTACCTTTTTATAGGTCTTTTATGCCCCTTATTTTCTTAGCCTTTTTTGCACTTTTTTGCTCCAGAAACCACCTGAAATATACTTCGGCTCATAAGTAATAATAAAAGCCCGGGGTTCTACTTCTTGAATGATTTGATACAAATTGCGTTCATTTTTACGTAAGGCTAAAATCTCTAAAATAACACGCGGGCCAGCTAAGCCCTCCCCCATACTTTGAGTCACGCCATAGCCATTTTCTCTTAACACATTTGGCAACGTTCGTTCTTCTTGGGAATTACTTGGTAAGATAACGGTAGTCATAATGTACCCCAATGCTAAATAATCCTCAATTTTAATTCCCATTAAAATGCCGACCCCAAAACCTAAGGCATAGACAAATAAATTGAATAAGTTATCCAAACGATCTAAAACAAGTGATAAGCCCAATACGTAAATCGTGATTTCAACCATACTAAGTAACGGCGCCAACAAGCGATACCCTTTCATCATCAGCATCAAACGAATGGTACTCACCGTTACGTAGGTAAAATTAATTAAAAAAATCATGCCCAACATCTTCACATCGATCATTTTCATTCCTCCTCATCATCCGCTGCCCTTTTAGTATACGCGAAAAAAAGAAAAAGCGCTTTGGTTGCCTATCGATGTTTTGACTTTTACGTTCTTTTCAAAGTAAAATGAAGGCAAAGAAATCATTACTTTCAAAGAAGTGAAAAAGAGGGGGAAAAAATGCCAGCAATCAAAATTGAGTCTTTTTCCAAAAAATACCGAGAAACCCTTGCCGTAAGCGAACTCTCTTTGACGGTTGAAGAAGGAGAAATTTATGGATTTATCGGACCAAACGGATCCGGGAAATCGACGACCATTAAAGCACTCCTTGATTTTATTAAACCGACACAAGGAAAGCTGAGTATTTTTGGTTATGATAGCCAAAAACAAGCCAAAGAAATTCGAACCGTGACCGGTTATGTTTCCTCTGAGGTGCGTTTTTATCCAAATTTTTCTGCCATGGAGCTCCTACAAGCCGTCGCGAATTTTCACCAAATCCAGCAAGCTAGCCCAAAAATTCAGTATTTACTTGAGCTATTTGAAATGCACCCCCAAAAAAAAGTGGCAGAATTGTCTTTAGGCAATCGCAAAAAAATCGCTTTAGCTTGTAGTTTATTACCTGAACCACGATTATTAATCTTAGATGAGCCAACTAGCGGACTTGACCCTTTAATGCAGCGGCGCTTATTTAGTGAAATCAAAACCCGTAATCAACAAGGGATTACGGTTTTTTTATCCAGCCATCAACTCAATGAAATTCAAGAAAATGCGCATCGTGCTGCGTTTATTCGGCAAGGAAAACTCATCACTGTACAATCAATGGCTGAAGAAAGTGCTTTGGGAAAACTAGTTACTTTCACTGCACCAACGATTCAAAAAAAGGATTTCCCTGCTTCATTTAAAGTAATCGCCCAACAACAAAACGAATGGCAGACGCTTTATACCGGTTCTAAAAATGAGTTACTGCAGTTTTTAAATCGACCGGAGATTGTGGACTTTCAAGTAAGCATCCCTAGTATTGAAGAGCAGTTTATGGCACTTTATGAAGGAGGGGTTTATGATGACACTTTTTAAAATCGAATGGCGCAATCAACAAAAAGCGTTGATAATTTGGCTGAGTACTTTTTTAAGTTTATTGCTGATTTTTTCAGCGATTTATCCCCAAATGTTTACCCCCGTTTTAAAGCAATCCATGGAACAAATGATGGCTAGTTTACCAGATAGTCTGCTAGGAACTTTTAACATTGCCTTAAGTGGACCGGCCAGCATGATGACCCCGGTTGGTTATTTTGCTTATTATTTTCAATACCTTTATCTAGCTGCTTGTATTTATGCGATGCTCCTTGGCACTCAAGGACTAATTCGAGAAGAAAGCGATGGGACCATTGATTTTTTATATGCCCAACCAATTGCACGTTGGCAAATTGTTCAGTGGAAATTACTTGTTTCTTTGCTTCAATTGGCTTTGTTTTGGGTAGTCAATGCCTTTGCGACCAGCCTATTTTTATGGTTTTTTAAAGAAAAAAGTGATGCAACTGCTGAAATTATCCGTGGTGTTCGTATCATCTATTGCGGTGAATTCTTTTCTTTGTTTTTCTTTTTATGTTTAGGCTTCTTTTTTTCAACTTTTTTAAAAAACGTCAAACAAAGCACCGGTGTGACTTTAAGTGTGATTTTTGGGTTTTATCTAATGGGAATCTTGGCCAATCTCTTTGATAAACTTCATTTTTTAGGTGAAATTTCGCCGATTTCCCAAGGAATTCCGGCGAACCTTTTAGTTAATGGGTTATCAAATCAATGGTGGATCCTCATTGTGAGCCTACTATTGCTTGGCTTAAGTTTTTTCTTTTATCAAAAGAAAGACTTTCGCAACTAGATAAGAAGTCTTTTTCTTTGTAGCATAAAGAAGAAGACTTTCTTTATTTTCTCCCACTTTGCTTTTTTCTGTTACTTTTTCTGCTATAATAGTAGCGAATAAAACGCTTGATTGCCTAAGGAGCTTTTTACATGAATTTTATGAAGAAATTAAATATTACACAGTATTCCATTTTTAGCTATATCTTTTTCTTTGCTTTGATTTTCATTCCGATGTCCCTTGTCTGGTACGCCACTTCAAAACAAAGTGTCATGAAGCAAGTCGAATTATCGACTAAAAATGTTTTGTTACAATCCAAAGCTTCCTTTGAAAGCGATTTAACGCAACTCGATTTACTGGCACAACAATTGCCTTACGATTCAGCGATTTCTCTTTCGAAATTAGCCGATCCTTACGAAACCATTGCTAGTCGCTCAGCCTTATTAAAATACCGGCTAAACAATGCTTTTATTGAACAAATTTATCTTTTTTACCCAGACGACCAAACAAAGCTTTATTCGCCAAATGGCAGTACCGAAATTAAGGATTTACTAGCCCTTCGCAAAATGACCATCAGTAAAGATGAACTCATTACTTTTTTAAATCAAACAGCCCCTGTTTTTTCAAGCATTGATCAACAACAGGCAGAGGGGCAAACGTTCTTTTATAGCGTGCCGACCACCGATAGTTTTGGTTCTCACCAAGCAACGATGCTTTTTATCATCAAAAAAGCCGCGATGGATAATTTGTTTGCTCCTTTATCAGAAATTGAGCATCAATACTTTTATTTAATTGATGCCAACCAACAAATCCTGTCCTTTAGTCGACAAGCGTCTACCTTGGAGTCTTCTTTGGCCAATAAATTTGAAAACAAAAGCACTTTACCGGCAAAAATCAAACAAGGGAACGAAACCTTTACCGTTCAATCGATTGTTAACAATAGCTTACAGTTAAGATACCTTGCAATTGTAAATACGAAAGTTGCTTTAGCCAAAATTTCACAAGTCTATAAATTATCTATTTATCTTATTTTAGCCGTGTTAATTATTGGACTTGTGGTGAGTTTATTTTTAGCACGACAAAGTTTAAGACCTTATAAAAAGATTGAGTCCTTATTGTTAAAACATGACAAAGACAGCCCCAACAACCAGTCGCTTTCTTTTGAAGACCTGCATTCAAAAGTATCAAATTTCCTATCTGAAAATAATCACTTAAAAGATGAAATTATACAGCAAAAACCCTATATTAAAGAAAGCCTTTTGCATCAACTCTTAACTGGACAATTAAATGATTTAAGCAAAACTCAGTCGCTTTTTCAAGCAAGTTTTAACGAGTCCTCAAAGACGGCTTACTTTTCAGTCGTTATTTCTTTAGAAGAAATTAGTGACACACCGACAAGTATAAGCGATCACGTGATTAAACAAATTTTACAACAACTCAACCAAATCAAACAAACGGATTTTGAATGGATTGGAACAAAATGTATCGGCGAAAATGCTTTGACCTTACTTGTTGCAACCAATCACACACGCCCTCAAATCGAAATACTGGATGAGCTCGTGGAAGCTTTAGTCGAACTTTGCGGAGTCGCTTTACCAATCGGTGTTGGCACAACAACTTCGAATCTCTTAGCCGTCAAACACTCGTTTATTGAAGCTTTAGCCGCGTTAAGTTATCGCTATAAAAATGCCACGCAAATGATTTATTACTATACAGATATGCCAAGTGGCCAAACCGGTGGTGCCTACGCCTTTAGCTTTCCTGAAGATAAACAATTAAAATTAATGCAAAGCTTAACGAAAGGAAACGAAACCGTCGCCCTTGAAACACTCGAAGAACTCATTCAATATGGAATCACTCATTGCGAGACCTTCCAGTTGTTTCGAATGTATAGTTATTTTTTAATGAATACCTATGCCAACTTCAGTGCCCTTTTACCTGAAGATCAACTGCTACAAGAACTAGAAGTCCTGGTTGATGTGAATAACTATCAAACTTTGGAACTGCATTTACAAACACTGACGCAAATGATTTGTAGCCAGGTTGAAGAACAAGTGCAAACAGAAGAAAGCGATTTAAAAGTAGCCTTGTTTAGCTATATTGAAGCGCACTATAATTCAGATTTTCTGACCTTGGAATCCTTATCGGAAACCTTCGCTCTTTCTTCCACCACAATTAATAAAATCATGAAAGAAGAGACCGATACGACCTTTGCAAAATACTTAGCGAATATTCGGATGGAAAAAATTAAGCAAGCCTTAATTGAAACCGATGAGCCGATTAAAGAAATTATCCAAAGTAATGGCTATTACGACGTTTCTAATTTCACTCGTAAATTCCGACAAGTCGTTGGTGTTACGCCTGGGCAATTTCGGACGATTCATCGCTAAATTCAAAAAAAGAAACGGTATCGTCAGTCTATTAACAGTCAAATATCCCAACGATTTGAAAGAGGCGTTCATGGCCGCTCTACTCGAACTAGCCCTTCTTACTTTCAATCGTTGGGATATTTTTTATCTTGTTTTTATCTAGCGGACAACCCTTTTTTTCTAAAAAAGATTAGGCTTGATTAGACAGTTGTACGTGTTGTTGCTGAATCTCAACCGACAAATCAAAGGTCGTAATTGCTGTCGGTTGCATATTTAAATCAAACGTTTGTAATGCCTGTGCGTCAATTGGAATAGCAAAGGAAACTTTTTCGCCCTGTTTAACGAAGCGTTTTTCAAAACCACAAAGTTTTTTCACACGTGGCAAAACAAGGGTCGAATAATTCTTCA
Organism: Enterococcus lemanii; assembly: GCF_016909125.1. GTDB lineage: Bacteria > Bacillota > Bacilli > Lactobacillales > Enterococcaceae > Enterococcus_I > Enterococcus_I lemanii. Next base: position 29,335 of record NZ_JAFBFD010000018.1, read on the forward strand.
TGTAAATTTGAACCACTTCGGCGCCATCACAATCGCCGGTATTCAGCAATTGACCTGAAACAATCCAACCTTGCGCCGTTTTTTGCAACTGAACGGCTTCTAAAGCAAACTTCGTATAACTTAGACCGGCACCAAATGAAAATGTTGGCTGCCCACTTAAGTCTAAATAATCTTCTTTAAAAGCCGCTGCTCGATAATTATAATAAACCGGTAGTTGCCCATTTTCATCTGGCAATGAAATCGCCAATTTACCGCTCGGACTGCTTTTACCAAATAATAAATTCGCAAGTGCTTGGCCGCCATGTTGTCCAGGGTAAGCGGCTAATAATAAAGCATCGACATAAGGTAAACAGGCGCTTAACAAGTGAGGACGGCCGCTAATGACGACGGCTACAATTGACTTGCCAGTCTGGTGTAGGGCTTTTAATAGAGCCATTTGGGCTTTTGGAATGGCCAAATCGGCTAAATCAATGTTTTCACCGCTAGTCATTTCATTGGAACCCGCCAAAGCCGCGCCATTGGCATCAAACTCCGTTGAAAAATCACGCGCACTGGAACCACCGAGGGTAACAATCACAACATCACTTTGTTCAGCTAAGGCGCAAGCTTCTGCCATCCCATTTTCTAAGGGTGCTGAAATGAACGAACCATATGCACTCGCGTAACTCATCGCACTTTCCTTACACGCCATTTCGATTCCTTGTGCCAGCGTAATACAATCATCTAGCTTTTTAAACGGCGTATAATCTCCTAATTGGTGATAGATATTGTCAATATGTGGACCAACTAGTGCGACGCGTTGACTTGTTTTCGCTGTAAGTGGTAAGATTCCGTCATTTTTCAAAAGAACCATTGATTCTTCGGCCATTTGAATATTTAAAGCGGCTTTTTTTTGCGCGCGCGTTGCATGGACAGGCGTGCTTTCTTCGGCCATAAACAGTCCCATTTTTTCTTTTAATGCGAGTACGCGATAAACGGCTTGATCTAAAACTTTTTCATCTAATTGACCACTTAAAACGGCTTCTTCTAGACTAGGATACACATTGTCCCATAAGCTAATGTCGACGCCACTTTGTAAAGCGAGTGTGGCCGCCCTTGTTTTTCCAGTTCTTTCAGCCACGCGATCAAGGGCACAGCCATCCGCCATCACGGCGCCTTTAAAGCCCATTTCTGTCCGTAAAATATCCGTCAGCAGTTTTTCATTAATATGGCAGGGCACGCCATCAATATCGTTATAAGCCGCCATACACATGACTGCGCCGACATCAATCCCCGCTTGCATCATCGGCAAATGTAATTCTCTTAACTCGCGTTCTCCAATAGGAACAGGACCTGCGTTGTGTCCTCCCATGGCAGCGCCTTGTGCCGCAAAATGTTTTAAGGTAGCAAGGACTTTTTGTGGCGCAAGGATTTTTTCCGATTTTTCGCCTTGCAAGCCAATGACAGCTGCTTTGGTAAAAGCACTAGCTAAATAGGGGTCTTCGCTAAAACACTCTTCTGTGCGGCCCCAGCGTGGATCACGACACAAATCAAGCGTTGAAATTAAGCCAACATGGGCGCCTTTTTCGCGTAATTCTTCGGCAACAATGCCTTGCAAGTCTTGATATAAGGCTGGGTTCCAACTTGCGCCAACTGCATAATTGGTTGGTGTTGTGATTGAATCTAAACCTTGGTGGCCATGGGGGCATTCTTCCGTTAACAAAACAGGAATTTTCAAACGCGTATGTTCTTTTACATACGCTTGAATCATTTCACTAACTTGTTTGGCTTCGACTTGATTTAAGCCGGTTTCTAAATTTTTTTCAGACCATGGATCCGAGCGAAACACCCCATAAATGACCCCTAAGCTATCCCAACGTTTGACTTCTTCTTTAAAGTAATCCGTTAATTGAATGCCATTTGCCGTTTTTTCATACGTTTGCCAGCCGTATAAACGTTGGTTTAGTTGGCCGACTTTTTCTTTTAAAGTCATTTGCTGGATAAGTGTGTCTAACAATGTTTTGCCTCCTCATTAAGCAAAAATAATTTTTACCGTTTGGATTTCATAAGGTTTAAATTTCAATTTCACGCTATTTCCTTCGACTAGTAAGTCTTCTTCCACTTCTTCTAATAAGTTACATAAGTAGGCAGCTTTGATTGGGCGCGTACTGCATAGTTTCGTGTCTGTTTGGATATTCATAAATTCGTTTAGTCGCACAATCACACTTGCTTCGTCTTCTGCTTTCTTCACCGTATCCAGTAAAATATTTGAAGCACTTATTTGGAAGAGTCCTTGGGGGTGTTCTTCTTTTAATTGACCTTCTAATAAAAGAAGCGGCACATTTAAATCAAACGCTTGAGCCATTGTCTTGCCTTGTTGCCAAGAAGATTCATGGGCATAAAGCGAATAAGTAAATTCATGTTGGCCAATATCGGCTTGTGGGTAAGGATCAATGGCTGACTTAATTAAACTAATCCCAATTTTTTGGAAATCTGCACTAAACCCGTATTTACTATCCGATAAAATGCTGACACCATAATTGCCTTCTGATAAATCAACCCATTTTTGACCGCAACTTTCAAAGCGTGCCCAGTCCCAAGTAGTATTTTTATGAATGGCTCGACGGACGTTCCCAAACTGGATATCGTAAGTCGCTTCAAGGGTATTTACATCAATTGGCATTTGTGCTTTGAGTAAAACTTGATGCAAATGCCAATCAACTTTTGTTTCAAAATCAATGCGCTTGGTACCATGATAAAAATGAATCATTTGGTCAATCGTTGAATTTTCAAACCTACGACGGATGTTTAAGGTATCACGAATCGGTCCTTGTTCAACCCATTCAACTGAATCGACTTGATTAACCAACCAATATTTTTCTTGGTAATAGACATCAATATCCCAAGCATCATAATCCATCGGGACGTCTTCATAGGCAATCAATTGGTTTAAGACTTGGCCGCTTGGAATGATTTCTCGCTGCGCTTGTTTATCAAATAACGAAATGATTTCGTATTGGTCATTTAAAACGACACAAAAATCAGGCGTTTCAAAAGCTTTGTCGACTTGTTTTTTCAGACTTACTGGCATTGCTTTTTCAGTCACTTGAACAGTAACGGTGTCTAAAGCACCCACTTCTGGTAAAGCCACTAATAATTTTTGATCATGGGTCACTTGGCTCGTTAAGACTTGCCCTGCTAGCGTTGTGACTGCCCCAATCAGTGGGATTTTCGCTACACTTTGACGAGCAAAGCCCAGGGAATTATAGAGCGTATAATAGTCAGTTGCTGGTTCCAATGGTAGTTGCAACAATAGCGTTTGACACTCGGCTAAAATCGCTTCGTATTCAAGCGTTGTTTGTTCATAGACCTCTTCAATCGAACTACCCGGTAAAATATCATGAAACTGATTGAGTAATAACACTTTCCACATTCGTTCAAGAGCTGCTTGCGGATATTGATCAAAAGCGTACTGCGTGTAAAGTTTTTCAAGTGTTTGTAATAAAAATTCGATTTGACGATTGTATTTTTTGTTTTTACCAATCGACGTTAACGTGCCTCGGTGATATTCAAAGTAAAGTTCACCAAACCAAGTCGGTAATTGGGCTTGTTTCTCACTTAAACGCTCAAAGAAACTTAAAGCGTGGTCACCTGTAATCGTTGGCATGTCTGGCAGTGGCTTCATTAAACGCTTTTGATATTCCAACATTTCGCGCGTTGGTCCACCACCGCCATCGCCATAACCATAAGCCAGTAAAATTTCGTCATTGACTTGTTTTTGTTGGTAACGCTCAAAACTACCTTTAACGGTATAAGGGTCCAGTAATCCATTATAAGTACTGTAATAAGGAGTTGGATTATAGTGTTCACTCACCGTTGTAATGAAATGCGTTAATACTTTTGAACCATCAATTCCTTGCCAATAAAATGAATCATAAGGGATTTGATTAAATTGGTTCCAAGAAAGCTTGGTTGTCATAAAATAAGGCGTTTTTGATTTCTTTAAAATTTGAGGCAAAGCTGCTGAGTAACCAAATACATCTGGTAACCATAAAATTTGACTTTCAATGCCAAATTCTTCTTTAAAGAAACGTTTGCCGTATAGAATTTGACGAACAAGCGATTCACCTGAAGTTAAGTTACAATCGGCTTCCACCCACATTGCACCCTCTGCTTGCCAGCGACCACTTTGAATGCGTTTTTTTATCTCGGCATAAATTTGTGGATACGTCTCTTTCATAAATTGATACATTTGTGGCTGACTATGTAAAAAAGTGTAATCTGGGTATTCATCCATCAATTTAAAGACTGTTTGAAAACTGCGCTCACCTTTATCAATTCCTTGTTGAACGGTCCATAACCAAGCCAAATCAATATGTGTATGCCCAACCGCAGTGACTTTGGGCTGATTCGGACACACATTTTCATTCATCGTTGCCAAAATGGCTTGCGCTTTTTCTAGTCCTACATAATAATTTCCAGAATAAACTTGACGAAAATCAAGACAATTAACAGCTTCAACAAGCTTTTCTTGATAAAAAGTCGCATTGCCTCCATACTTTTGGATACCACGCCAAGCATCAAAAATCGTTGCTAAATCATAATAACAATCATAAGTCGCTTGATCATACGCAACCAAGTGAAAGTGTAACGGAAACTTTTTTTCTTCGCGGCCAGAAAAAATTTTGACTTCAAATTGAATTTCTCCTGCCTCTTTCCATTTTTCAGGTAAAACAACTTCTCGATGATTGGCATCTAGTGCTTGTAAATATTCACCATTTAAATAAAGTTGCATTTGTGGATTCGTACTATTATCGGATTGACTTAAATCACTAAATCCTTCAAAAGCAACGGGTAAATCATGCCAAGCAGCTGGTATTTGAAACCGACCTTTGATTTCATAGTGTGTATTTTTTTTACCAAAATAATCGCCCGCAGTATAGTCTTGCCAAGTGCCTTCTTGCTTCAATTGAAGAGGACTTAGATTTTGACGTTCTTTGACTTTATAACGTCCTAGTTTATAAAAGAGTTTCCGAATTCGTTCAAATTCAAATTGTTTATGGGTCATTTGTCGTTGCTCCTTATTGGTTTATTGTTAAAAAGGGAATAGACCTAAGACAAAAGCCAAACGGTTTTTGCCTCAGGTCTGAAAGAGTGAACAAAGTTAAGAACTAGTTTTTCGCCCAACGATCATAAGCTGCTTGGTAAGTTGCTACGTAATCTTCCACACCCATTGATTCAATCGTTTTGACGTATTTATCCCATTCATCAAAAGAAGTCACGCCTGTAATGAATTTTGCTTCCATTTCTTTGGCATAAGTACTTAAATCTGTCGCATTTGCACTGACTTTATCATTTTCTTCTTTTGTTAAATATAATAATGGGAATGGCACTTCTGCTGCTGGGTCCATTTTTTCTTGCGTTTCTTTCGCAACCCATTCGTTAAACGCCGTATCTGGTTCGTCATTGGCATCTTTACGAATTAAATATTCGCCTTCGTTGTCTACCACAATGTTTGGTGTCACTAAACCAAAAGCAGGCGTGATTTTACCACGGAAGCTTTCTGTATCATTTAAATCGACTTGATCCGTGTAAACCCGAACTTCTTCGCCTGCACTATTTTTCGCACTTTCCCATAAAACGCCTTCTGGACCTTGTTCTAAGTATTTAATTCCTTCAACAGAATAGAAGTAGTCTACCCAACGTAAAGAAGCTTCAACCGATGGATTTTGTTTTGTTATCGCAAAGGCTGCACGAGATAAACGTGGGCTACCCGCAATGACTGCTTCTTTCGAGTATTCAGAAGTTAATGGTTGGAATAACGGATCATTCATCGCCTCATGTTCGCTACGACCAGTTGTAAAGAAGCTATAGTAATCGTTAAATAATCCTAAACGATTGTCTTGTCCTTTTGCTTTCTTTTGGTCGCCAGACTGGCTGTAAACTTCTTTATCTAACAAACCTTCTTTATAAAGTTTATTCATGTATTGTAAAAAGCCTTTATAATTTTCTGAGATTGGCGTGTACGAAACGACCCCATCGTTTTCTTGAATCCCACGTGTTTTAATTCCAAAAGCACCCATTAACCATAAACGCGTCCCATCCATTTCAACGTCCGTTAATGGAATTTCATCATTTTTGCCGTTTCCGTTTGGATCTTCATCACGGAAGCGAACTAATAAATCATATAATTCATCCGTTGTTTTTGGTAATTCCGTAACGCCTAGTGCATCTAGCCATTCACCGTTATACCACATTGGTTGTTGGTACCAAATCGCTGTGGCATTTCGGGCAATCATTGGTAATGAATAAATATGCCCATCTGGTGTCGTAATCGATTTTAAAATAGCTGGATCTTCTTCAGCTAATTTTGTAAAGTTTGGCATAATTTCAGGTGTGATGTACTCTTCTAATGCAACGAGTGTGCCTTGTGCACCATAATCAATTTCCATTGCTGAAGTTAAAGCATTTGAACTTGCGCCATAAATAATATCTGATAAGTCATTGGCTGCAAAAGCTAAGTTTAATTTTGTTGAAAAGTCCGCATTTGGTGGCGTGTTGTAAGTTGTTGTAATGCCGGTTTTCTTCATATAGTCTTGTAGCGTCGGCATATCTTTCCACTCCGCTAAGCCCATTCCTGGTGCCATAATGCTTAATGTTAATTCTTCACCGTCTGCAATAATTGGAAATTGTGATTCCGTATTTAATTTAACTTTGGATTCACCTGAATCGCTCCCATTTGTTGTTGAGCCAGATGAACAAGCGCCCAATAACGTGCCAAATAATAAGATACCTAACCCGAATATTAATTTATTTCTCAATTTCATTTCTTTTCCTCCTTGTTTTTTAGTTATTTTTTATCACTTTTAAGCCAATTGAACCAATGGCGGGTTGGTGAATTTGACTAAAATCAAGCGTGCCGTCTTCTGATACTTTTAACACTTCCCCTGTCGCTAAATCAAAAACAGTATCCTCCGTTGTGGCTTCAATTTCTTGTAGTCTAAAAGGACCGGTTGAATCTTCTAAAATGCTGCGAAAGGCGTAATGTGTTTGACCATCTTTATGGAAAGTGAGTTTCCAGTGGTTGTCACGCTCTTTTGCTTGTGCTCTTGTGTGGTAGATTCCTTCTTCATATAAGTCAACCCAAGTCCCCATTTCACTTAAAATAGTCGTTTCTTCTTGTGTAAAGGTCCCTTGTGGTGTTGGTCCTACTCCTAAAATCAAGTTCCCACCTTTGCTAACTACATCAACAAACGTATCTAGCAATTCTTGACTAGATTTGAAGCGATCTGTTGGCACATATCCCCAGTCTTTTCCTATTGGAATGTTACTTTCCCAAACTTTGGTTGGAATTTCTGCTAAACTAGGAATTTTTCTTTCTGGTGTGACGTAGTTTTCGTGACGGCCACCCATCATGCGATCAACCATAATTAATTCCGGTTGTTTTTCACGAGCAATTTCTGCTAAGCGATCCATTTGCAAATCTTCTTTGCCTTGTCCACACCAACCACCATCTAACCAAAGCAAGTCAATTTCACCATACTGATGTGTAATTTCTCGAATTTGTTCATGAACAAACGCGACATATTTTTGCCAAATTTCAGGATGGGCTGCGGTATCATAACTCGCATTTCGACCTTTGATTGTGTCATCATCTAACCAATAATATGGTGAGTACCAATCGGCTTTTGAATAATAGGCGCCGATTCCCAAACCTTCCTCACGAAAAGCATCAAAAACTTCCGCTAAAATATCTCGTTTAAAAGGACTTAATTTCCCACCGACTTTATATTCGGTTGTCATTGTATTAAAGAGGTTAAAACCATCATGATGTTTCGTCGTAAAAATACAATATTTAAACCCAGCCGCTTTACAATCTTCTGCCCACTTTTTTGCATTTAGTTGGGTTGGATTAAATTTTGAAATTAAATTCCAATAATCTAATTGTAGTTGTTTGAAATCTTTACGAAACTCTCGTCCTTCTCTAGCCCATAAATCTTTCTCCGATAACTGCCAAGATTCGACAATGCCCGCTTCCGCATACAACCCATAATGGAAGATTACGCCTAATTTTAAATCTTGAAACCATTCTAATCGTTTTCTTAACATCTCTGTCTCTGGATAGATCATTGTGTCTTGCTCTTGATTTATTTTCGCTTCTTCAATGTCTCCACGAATCTCACTCATAAAATCCCCCCTTAGGTCTATGCATCCAATGTAAACGTATTCAACATTTTACGCAATGTGTATATATTTTCGAGTATGTTAAAATGAAAAACCTTATTAAATAAGGTTGTTAACGCCTTCTTTTTAGTTACTTAAAAACAAAAAAAGAAAGCGAATAATTCAAGTCCATACGATTTATTGATGTGTTATAAATGAAGTTTTCACACGCGCGTTTACTTTTACATAGATTAAAATTATATAAATGAAACATTAGAGTTTTATTCATAATTGTGCTATGATTAGCAAAACTTTAATGAACGAGGTGACGTCCCATGACAAATCAAAAAAATTTTATTTTAATTTCGCCCCACTTTCCTGATAATTTTGCGCCTTTTGCTCAACGCCTAAAAGAGCAAGGCTTTCGCACTTTAGGGATTGCAGATGCTCCTTATGAACAATTATCCCAGTCGTTAAAAGAAAATCTAGTCGAGTATTATCGTGTCGATCAAATGGAAGATTATCAGCAAGTCTATCGAGCGGTCGCTTATTTTGCTTACAAATATGGCAAAATTGATCGGATTGAATCACACAATGAGCACTGGTTAAGTCTCGACGCTCGCTTAAGAACGGATTTTAACATCCCTGGTTATCAGATTGAAGATTTGCCAAAAATCCAAACAAAATCAGGTATGAAAGAAATTTTTCGTTCACTTGGATTAACGGTCGCAAAAGGCCGTGTTTTTACCGACCAAGCTGATGCCCTAGCCTTAGCCAAAGAATTAAATTATCCAGTCATCATCAAACCGAATCGTGGCGTTGGTGCAAGCGATACGTACAAAATTCATTCTGAAGAAGAATTAAAAACTTTTTTCACGTATTACCAACCTGATGTGACTTATATTATGGAAGAGTTTATTTTAGGAGACATCGTGACTTTTGATGGTATCGCGGACCAAGATGGAAAAGTCGTTTTTTATTCGACATTAAACTATAGTGAAGCGGTTTTAGATACGTTAGAAAAAAATGATGACATGTTCTACTATATTCCAAGAGAAATTCCAGAAGATATTTATCAAATGGGGATGAACATTGTCAAAGCGTTTGAAGTAAAAGAGCGGTTCTTTCATCTTGAGTTTTTCCGTACTAAAAAAGAAGGTCGCTTAATTCCTTTAGAAGTAAATATGCGCCCGCCAGGTGGCTTGACGATTGATATGTTTAACTACGCGAACGACATTGATGTTTTCCAAGAATACGCGAATGTTGTTGCGCATAATCAGTTTTTAGCTGACGTGACCCGGCCTTACCACTGCGCGTATGTCTCACGTAAATACGGACAGCATCGTTACCAATATACAAATGCTGAATTAAAAGAAAAAATTGGAATGGGACTGATTAGCATTCAAACCATCCCAGGTATTTTTGCTCAAATTATGGGCGATGAAGGTTATTTAATTCGCACCCCATCCAAAACTCAACTATTTGAGTTTATTCAACTGATTCATCAACGCGCTTAGGAGGAAAAAATATGCATTTTGAAAGAAGAAGTCAATATAGTCATTTTTTACAACAAGAAGTCTACTTTAATGTTTATGGCCATGCCGGTAAACCAATTGTCGTTTTCCCATCATCTGGTGGTAGCCAAAACGAGTATGGTGATTTTGGTATGATCGAAGCTTGTCGGCCTTTTATCGAACAAGGGCTGGTTAAATTTTATACGCCTGATTCTTATGATCAAGCGTCTTGGTTTGCGACTTGGAAATCACCCGAAGCAATGGGGCAAGCGCATGACCGTTACGATCAATATATTATTCAAGAACTTGTCCCACTCATTCGCTATGAAAGTCAGTGGCATGGCGCACTAATAGCAACCGGTTGTAGTATGGGCGCTTACCATACAGTAAACTTTGCTTTACGTCATCCCGATGTTTTTGATACGAGTATTGCCTTAAGTGGTTCATACGATGCAAAATTTTTCACTGGTGATTACGGTAATAGCCCGAGTGTTTACTTCAATTCACCGATTGATTATTTGCCTAATTTACAAGATGCTTGGTTTATCGAGCACTATCGCCGAAACAACTTTATCATTTGTGTTGGACAAGGCGCATGGGAAGGCCCTCATATTGCGGATACGAAAAGACTCCAACAAATTTTTTCTAACAAAAACATTCCTGCTTGGTTTGACTATTGGGGGCATGATGTTGCCCACGACTGGGAGTGGTGGCGCGTTCAAATGCCTTACTACTTAGGCAAACTTGCTGAACAAGGAATCATTTAAACATAGAAATACCCAAACGATGGCGAATTTAACCATCGTTTGGGTATTTTTATTAATCAGTAGACATTAAGCAATAGTTTAATGGCGGGCGGATGCCTTTTATTGACTAAAGCCAAATTCTAAAAATTCACCAAAATGATCGGCCCAGTATTTTTCGTAATGCGTTTCATCGGCTAATATCCTTAACCAAAGTTGTTCTTGTGCAGCACCTGTTTTTAAGAGGGTTTGATAGTACCATAAACTGCTATCAATATATTTTTGATCCATATTGCCGGCCATAAAACTTTCGTCGGTTTCATTTCCTTCTTTTGTGCCTACTTGAATATACACTTTGGTTGTTGGATTGATTTTTTGATGTTGAATATAATGCAAGAAAGCTTCTTCTTGGACCCAAGATGCTAAAGAAAAGACGCCTAAAACACCAAAAACATCGGGATAAGCCGCTCCCATGTACGCAGTGATTAGCCCACCTAAAGAACTTCCCGCTAAAAAAGTTTGATCAGCTGCTTGTTTTGTTCGATAGTGGGCATCAATAAAGGGTTTGACTTCTTCGACTACCCACTTACCATATTTTTTACCTAAACCACCTAAATGACGAGACGCTATATTTTCCAAATGAGGAAATGGCCAAGGCGTGTATTCATCTAAACGATTTTCACCGTCATTGTCAATGGCTACAATAATTAGTTCTGGCAGATTTGGGTTAAATTTTAAATGCGGAATCACTTTCCACGAGTACCCCGAATACGATTCTCTTGAATGGATGACATTTTGGCCATCGTGCATATAGACTACGGGATACGTCTTCGTAGTGTTCTCTTCATAATTTACCGGAAGTAATACGCGAACACGACGGGGTTGTTGGGTATAAGGCACCATTAAATGATGGGTTTTTAAAGCCAAATAAGGGCCGTGGTATCTTCTAGGCGATGGAATCTCCTCCTTTATTTTTTTCTTGATTTTGCACCATTAATTGTTGCAGCTCTAACCAAACTTGGGCTATTTTTTCTTCCTCTAGTTGCATAAATTGAGCAAAGAGAGTTTTTGTTTCAGGTAAATATTCTTTTTTAGCGACTGATTTTGGCTGGAGTTGTTGAACAAAGTGATTTTTGAATGTTTCAAAATTTTGGATGGCTTGTTTTTTCGTCCCTTTTTGAAACGCTTTATCAATTGCACGAATATCTTGGATGATTGCTAAATAATCGGCCACAAAAATCGGCATATCCACTTCAAAAAAGGCCCAAACGCGTTGAGTTAAAACTAAATTAACGGGAACTGGGTGAACTAAACGTTCGTTTTTGTGCAGTGCAATGAGGTATTTTTGCCATAAGTCTTGTGGAAAGAAATAGCGACGATCTTTTAACCAAAGAATCTCATCAAGAGCTAAATCAACTTGGTTTAAGCCTTTTTTTATTTCACTCGCAACCGCTGGCGTTACCCCTAAGTGATCCGTAAAATGGGTAATCCCTAAATGAATTTTCTCATTGGTTGTTTTTGACTTTAGTACAAATTGATATTTAACGGGTTTGCCACATTGACAGTACAAGTGGTATTTTTTTAATTTTTGATTATAATTTTCATCAACATTCAGTGTGTGAAAGTCCCACTCTTCTGCTTTTAAATATTGTTTTTCTAAAAAGAATGAGCCCATTTTATATTTTTTATGCTTTTCAATCAATTCACGCTGAGGCTTAGTTAGGCGTTGGTAGATTTCTTGCCGATTTTTTACCGTTAAGGTTTTTCGCCCTTCAATCGGATAGGGACGCAAACCTTCTAGTATTGGTTTTGGTCGATGTTTGCTTTGTTCCATGTTACTTCACCTTTGTTTTCTTTTTTATGGCACTTGTGCTGAATCTAACCTAGCATAACACAAATAAAAAAAATAACCCATTAAACAAAATGGGCCGTTTGTTGCTTAGGTTAGATAGCGTTGAATTGGTTGAACAAGGCGCTGGATGAAAAATTGAATCAAAGTCCCCATTAGTAATATCGCTAAAACGGGTCCAATTGAAAGTTGTGCCCCTAGTAAAATCCCGGCAATCGCAAACGTCAAATCACAACCAATTCGAACCGTTCGAACCGATAATTTTAATTGATGGATAAGGGTAAACGTGACTGCTTCATAAGCACCCCGACCAAAATCGGCCAAAGCATAAAAGGCAACACCAAAAGACAATAAGACAATCCCAACTAAAAAAAAGGCCAAACGCAGCGGCCAATTCGATGCTTCAATCGGTAATTTTACAAGTAAATCTGTCGTTAATGCAATCACAACCGGATTTAAAAGACTACCAACTGAAAGCTCTTTACGTTGAAAAAAGAAAACAATAAATAACATAATCCCACTGACGAGTAAATTGGCTTGTCCGACTGTTAATGATAGTTGCTTGGAGACACCAATCCAAAACATCGTTAATGGATCATTGCCTAGTTGCGAGAGCATCGTCAAATAAATGCCAATTCCCATAATAAAAGAACCTATAACGACAATCAATCCGCGTTTAAAATAATGTTTATTTGTCATTTTTCCTCCTAAATGATGTTATCAGTTATTTTTTTCAAAATAACTAGCAAGTTTTTGATTTAATTTTGTATAAATTCGCGTTTGGAACCACGGCTCACTCGATGCTGCGACTGCTTGATCACGGAAAAACCAAGCGACTTGGCTGTTTTCATCTGGCTTGATCGTTAAAGGCTCTTCTTCACTGGCTTCAATTAAATAAGTCACATTCAAATGCAAATGTGAAGAAAGATAGACACCCTTTTTCTCATGTCCATCAACAGTCAAAATTTCTAAAGAAAAAATTTCGTTTAAAATCGGTTGCAGTTTTGTTAAGCCGCTTTCCTCTGTTACTTCTTTTAAAGCAACGGCAAGTAAATCCGCTTGCCCGTCCGCGTGTCCGCCAAGCCACGACCAAGAATCATACAAATTATGATAAGCCATTAAGACTTTTTGATGATCTGCGTTAACTACCCAAGCAGAAGCCGTCAAATGAGCCAGAGAATTTTCACGTGTTAATAAATTTTCGAGTCCTTTTTCTTTTATTAACGCAAGAAGTGTTTTTTTGTCTTGTACCTCTTGTTCGTTAAATGGCTGATAATTTTTTATTTGCTCACTTAAATTCATCTGAATGCTCCTTCGTTTTTCGCTGTGTTATACTAAACTTATTATAACTGGAGGTGTTTCAATGAAGCAAGGTCTACGCTACACAATCATTTTTCTTTTCTTGTTCATTCTTGTTCTGGCTACTTATCTCGTTTATTTACTTGTCGATTATAAGCGGCTCCCTGACAAACAGGAGTTGGCCATTGTTAATCAAAAGACAAGTCTAACTTCACCAAAACAGACCTATCAAGTTACAAGTTTTAATATTGGTTACGCAGCTTATCCAGCTGACTATACTTTTTTTATGGATGGTGGGAAATACTCGCGGGCTTACAGCCAAGAAAATGTCTTAGATAATTTAAGTGGAATCGCTAATACGCTAGAAACCCTTCATTCCGATGCTTTTTTACTTCAAGAAGTCGATACTTGGGCACATCGCTCTTATAAAATAAATGAAGTCGCTTATTTAAGCGATGCCTTACCAACTTATCATTATACCTTTGGACAAAATTACGACTCTAGTTATTTATTTTACCCAATTACACGTCCGATTGGTCGCTCGCAATCGGGTCTCTTCACGCTCAGTTTGTTTCCGCTTGAAAAAAGCACCCGGTTTTCTTTGCCTATCGAAACCAATTTTAATAAATACTTTGATTTAGATCGGGCGTTTACTGTGACACAAACTACTTTTGATCATCATCCAATTACTTTAATCAACGTGCACTTATCTGCTTTTACAAAAGATACGAGTGTGCTAGATGCCCAGATCAAAAAATTAGCCGCACTCATGACCAGTGAATACGAAGCAGGGCGCAGTGTCATCGTTGGCGGCGATTTTAATCATGATTTGCTTGGTAATAGTCCCGCCATTTTTGAAACGAGCGATACAATTCAAACTTGGACGCAACCTTTTCCAGAAAACTTATTGCCGGATCATTTTTCCATTGCTAAAACAGGGCTAGTTGAAGCAAAAATTCCAAGCGTGCGAGAAAACGGTGTTCCCTATGACCAAAAAACAAGCTTTGTTTCACTAATCGATGGCTTTCTTGTTTCAGATAACATTGAAGTGCAGCAAGTCGTCGTTTCTGATTTAGAATTTGCAAATTCTGATCATAATCCGGTTACGTTGAAATTTACTTTTAAAAGCGAATAAAGGAGAAAGCGCTGATGGATATTTTTGAAACTTTTTTTAACCAAGCAAATACTGAAAAATCGGGCCAAATGGCTGCTTACATGCGGAACCAATTTCCTTTTTTAGGTATTCCAACGCCTAAACGACGAGAAATTAGCAAAAATTATTTTAAACAAAATGAAGTAAAACAGATTGATTGGGCTTTTATTGAGACTTGTTGGCAAAAAGAAGAACGAGAGTTTCAATATTTAGCGATTGATTATCTACTATACTATCGCCAATTATTAGATAAAAAAGATTTACCTAAAATACAAAAACTGATTACTGAAAAAGCTTGGTGGGATAGCGTGGATGCTTTAAATGCCATTGTGCGTGTGCTGGTTTTGGCTTTCCCTGAGTTAAAAACGACCATGCTTGAGTGGAGTACTGCCGAAAATTTTTGGTTAAGACGCGTCGCCATTTTACACCAGTTGCTCTTAAAAGAACGAATGGATACAACTTTATTGCATCAAATTTTAAGTAATAATCTCAACCAGACCGAGTTTTTTATCAATAAAGCGATTGGTTGGAGCTTAAGAGATTATAGTAAAACCAATCCGGCTTGGGTTACCGATTTTATTCAAGAAAATAAGCCACAACTAAGTGCACTAAGTATTCGTGAGGGACGCAAGTATCTTTAACAAAAAAAGAAATCGCTAGACTTTCAAATTGTCTAACGATCTCTTTTTTATTCACTTAATCAAAAAGTTCAATTTTAATTACCGTATCAATCGCATTAGGAAGTGGATACGTATAGTGAGAAACGCCGCCAAATTCTAAATACGTAACATCATCAAACGCTTTTGTCGTCCAACTATTTGAAATTTTTATTTCACTACCATCACTCAGTAAGGACGCCCGTTTTATTTTATCTTTTTTCAAACCAACCATTGCTAGCGGTCCAATGGGTTGTTCAAAAACATGGGCATACAAAATATTGGCGTTTTGGGTATAGTAACCCCATTCTGGTTTTGGTAAGTCGTTTGCTTTTCCACAACCTGTAATCGACTCATCGTGGTCATTCATCCACTGCTCAAAATCATTTAAAATAGCGAAACTTTCTTGATTTATTCTCCCTTTAGCATCTGGCCCAATGTTTAAAAGCATATTGCCATTTTTACTAACGCATTCAACCAATTTGCGAATTAACGTCTTACTTGACTTGTAATCTTTATCCATTGGATTATATCCCCAATTATTATTCATGGTAATACATAATTCCCAAGGGATTGGCTGCCCCGCTTGGTTTTTAATGCCTTCTGGGGGTAAAAGTTGTTCTGGACTAAAGAAGTCACCCGAATAGTTACTTGGTTGCGCTGAAACGATACTACCAAAAGCTTCACCTGATGTTTCTAAACGATTGTCAATGACGACATCCGGTTGGTGTTTACGAACCATCGCCATTAATTTTTCGGCCTGCCATTTCTCCCCAGTCATTTCGTCATAAGAAAAATCAAACCATAAAATATCGAGTTTACCATAATTTGTCACTAACTCTTCAACTTGCTTATGCATAAAGTCGAGATAATTATCAAAATCAATCGTTTCATTTTGATAAGTCGCTACTCCTCGCATGGGATGATGCCAGTCATTGTACTTCGGGTAATCGGGATGATGCCAATCAATTAAGCTAAAATACAAACCAACTTTCAACTCTTCTTCTCGTAACGCTTCGACATATTCAGCAACTAAATCACGCTTAATAGCGGTATTCGTTGACTTAAAATCGGTATATTGACTATCAAACAAACAAAAGCCATCATGATGTTTTGCCGTCAAAACAACATATTTCATCCCCGCTTTTTTCGCCGCTTTTGCCCATTTTTTCGGATCATATTCCGTTGGGTTAAACGCTTCAAAATACTGATTGTACTCCTCATTCGTCATTTTTTCATAAGTTTTAACCCATTCTCCACGACCTGGAATCGCATACAATCCCCAGTGAATAAATAACCCAAAACGATCTTGACGAAACCACTTTGTTCTTTCCATTATTTTTTCATACGAATTCAACATTTTTACCCTCTTTTGCTTTCTTTTATTTAAACTTCTCATTTATTTTATAACAACGACGACAGAAACGAAAGCGTGACCTTGAATTCTCCAGCCATTCAAAAAGAACCGAAATGATTGCTGAAAAAGACTTCTGCAATCATTTCGGTTTTTTCTTGATTTATTTCCTTAAATCTTTTTCACAAATTCTGATTTTAGTTTCATTGGACCAAAACCATCAATTCGACAATCGATATTGTGATCGCCTTCAACTAGACGAATATTTTTCACTGTCGTTCCTTGTTTTAGAGCCGACTGTGCCCCTTTAACTTTTAAATCCTTCACAATTGTAATCGTATCCCCATCACTTAAAAGATTACCATTCACATCTTTTACGATTAAACCCGTTTCTTCCACAGCTGCTTCTTCGCCGGCCGTCCATTCATGGCCACATTCTGGACAAACAAGTAACCCACGATCCTCATAAGTATAAGTTGATTGACATTCTGGACAATTTGGTAAATTCGACATGTATTTTTCTCCTTTCTTCTTAACGGGGAATCAGTCAACGACCCACCACTTAACGTAACCGTTTGAAGTGGGGGGCTTGTGTCTGTCTAAATTCGACAGGGTTTCTGCCCTTACAGATAACCATTACACTTATTCCTACCCAGTAGTGCGAACGGTTGTTTAGACCTCCTACCTTCGTATGGTGGAATATAAGGACGGTTGACTTCGCCCCTACCACAAGAGTTATACTCTTGTGGTAACAACACCGATATGTTCAATTCCTTTGCGGTGTAAGTTCATCGCTGCAATACGGTCGTCATTTGATTCGTACTGGCAGTTCTTACACTTAAACAGGTGTCGTTTTTTATTGCGATTTGCTTTTTCAATATGTCCACATTTCGGACACGTTTGAGACGTGTATCTAGGATCGACCGCAATTACCTTTTGTCCGTTCAGTTTTGCTTTATATTCCAAACATTGACGGAATTGGTAGAACGCCCAGGAGACAGAAACATAGCGGTTTTTCACGCGTACTTTTTCAGTCGCCGAACGAACACCCGTTAAATCTTCTAAAACAAACAGCGTCCCTTTCGGGTATTTATCAACGAGTGCCTTTGTAATCTGATGGTTCACATCAGCGACATAACGGTTTTCTCTTGAACCGATTTGTTTTAATTTTTTACGAGCAGAAGGTGTTTGACGCAATTGTAATTGTTTACGAACGGCTTTAAATTGTCCGCGTTTATGTTTAACAACGTTACCATTGTAGAACGTGGTCTTTCCTTGACTGTCATACGTCGTCGCTAGAAAATTAATACCTAAATCAATACCAACAATATTCTTGACATCGGTGTCGTTCAGTTCTGGAAACTCTTTTGTCATCGGTATGTGCAAAAACCATTTTTGATATTTGTACACTAATTTCGCCGTGCCGAATTTCCACGTCCCATTAAAGTATTTTTTCATGGCGGTACGTTCGTAATTCAATTTAAGGCGACCCGCTAACGTGTTTACGCTAAATTGATTTTGCGTCAGAGAATAATCTCGATTCCAAACGAGGTCGTATTCAGGAAGCTTAAACACAATGAAAGACCAGTTGTGTCCGTTCGATTGCGCTGATTTATAACGCGCGATAACGGTTTTCATTACCGATTGTGCCATCTGGCTTTTCAGCTCAAATAGACGTCGCAAATCAGCGTAATAGCGCTTGTTTAAACTTGCTTGATTCAGGTCTTTTGTCTCAAAAATATGTTTCGACAGCCAATTGCACGCCTCACGGTAAGCGTCCGTTGTGGCCTTTAGATTTTCCGCTTGGAGACTCGAAACGTAAACTTGTATTTTTGCCGTAACGGTAGACATTCACCTCACCACCTTTCACTAATGTTATTATACTATATATATCCTAGTGAAATTAAATACTTTATGTTAGAAAAAGGCATTTCAGATACGTTCGTAGCTGACGACCATTCCTCACCCACTTATCGTTTGCACACGATTGAAGTGGGCGTATCCTTGTCGGGTTTAGATGAAGTAATAACTTGCGCTCCACCGTTTCTTTACTATCTAACTATAGCATGATTTTGTGAATCTTGCTACTTAGTAAAAATTTCGCCTTATTTTGGCATAAAATCGTCCTGTTTTTGATTTTTCAGATGGTTTAGCGCAAAAATTCCTACTGGTAAATAGTTAAAAAAATAGCTCAAACGTTGGAAGAAACCGTCAGCGTGAAACGGGGCAAATTGAAACATTGTAATCATACGCGAAACGAAATAAAAACCAATCACTAAGAAATTAATAAGCATTAACCAAAAATAGCGACGTGCCCATTTTTTATCTTCTTTTTTTCATAATAACGATAAATGAAATAGGGTAAAACCATAAAACCAGAAAAACCAATGGCAGAACCGATATTATGCATCCAAGAAGAAAAATTCCAAGTTGGTTGTTGTGTGTCTAAACGAAAGATTCCTGAAAAAATTTCTTCCCCTAAAGCATAAGCGGCAATTAAACTGGCGACGATGCGCGCCAATTTGACCGATGTTTTACAAATCTCTTGATAGACAGCTGGAAGAGAGAATAAATAGAATGTTCCTGTAACAACTGACCAAACTAAAAAAGCTTGCTGAACAGGACTGCTCACATCTCCTAGTAAACTAATGACTGAGCGAAAAAGATTAAACTTTGGCTAAAAAACTCCTAAAACGTAAGGCATAAGAAAACCGCTAAGTACACCTGCTAGTAAAATGAAGAAGCCTTTCTCTTTTATTTTATTCATTTTCATACCCCACCATTCCTTTTAATTCGATTTTTCTTACGTTTATAATAGCATAAAACTCACTTTTTCTTAAAGTTGTAATCATTTGAGGATGTGCTGATTTTTTGCAGCAAATAGCTCTTGTATGTTTATTTTCGCTCAGTTCTTATATCAAAACTCCCCCCTAATTTTTTCTCTTAACCAGCAAACGTGCGTGCGAACTTACTCCATACGCAGCACTCCGCGAAAACAATTAAAAAAAACAGTCCCTCTCCCTTTGTATGTCACCCAACCCTTCGATTACGTATTTTCCATTAAAACTACAATTTTAATAAGCAAAATGTGAATCGCAATAAATCATTCCCGATAATTAAATTAAGATTTTTTCATTTTTATTGAATCTTTTTGACCTTCATCCGATAAGATAAGTATATCTCGTTATTTAATGAAAGGATGGCATTATGGCTACAAAAATACCTCAAAAAGAAAAAAGAAAAAAAGAGAGAAGTTTTGCACATACTGTTGGTTTTATTTTAATCATTAGTGCATTACTTCCAATTGTTACTTTATTATTTGCTTCGATTAACTCTTCAACAAAACTATTAATTGAACGAAATCAACTAACTCAAGAAACGGTCTCAAAGTCTGTCATCGAAGTAAAGCAGTCGATTTTTGAAGCGGCTGATCAAAAAATTAATGATTTAATTGCCTTGCCTGATATGCAAGATTCTTTTGATATGTACGAAATTGAGTACCTTGTTCAGTGGTCTAGTATTGGTGATACAAATACAACGCAAATTGTCTTTACAAAAGACGACGGTGAATTTGTTGCTTTGAATTCTCCAGGAGAAGACTATGACCCAACAACGCGTGAGTGGTATAAGATGGCCATGGAAAATAAGGAGACGATTATCCGGACAGAACCTTACTTAGCAGCAAGTGGGGCCGGTTATGTTAACACTTTTGCTAAAGCGTTCGAGAACAAGCAAGGCGAGTGGGGCGTTTTAATGGTTGATATTTCTTATCAAAACGTCACAAATATGCTTCGTCATTTATCCGTTGGGCGAACCGGTAATATTTACCTTACTTCTGATAAAGGAATCATTGTTAGTGCTTCAAACACAGAATTTATTGGAAAACAAATAGCCGATTTGTATCCAAGTTTTGCAAAAGTCCAAGCAAGTGACGCGATTAGTGGACGAATTGAAGTTAATGACGGAAAATTAAAACGTTTATTTTACGACAAATCTAGTCTCGATAGTAATCTTTGGATTTTAATAAACATCGATGAAAATGAATACAAAAAAGAAAGCCAATCCCTAATTGTAACTTCGCTAATTGTGTTGGTTATTATGATGGTTTTAGTTATCTTAGCGGCTCTTATCTTTGTCACAATGATTAAAGCAATCCTCTTCACGTTCATCGAAAAATTCGATAAAATCAGTGAAGGAAAATTAGAACATATTAAACGCCCTGAAAAGTCGAAAAAGACTCTGAAGAACCTGGTAGAATCTTATATTTACCCGGATCCAAATGGCTCAGAAATTCATCGCCTCATTGATAAATATAACCAAATGATTGATTCTGTCGGCGCTTTGATTTCACGAGTGAAAGGTGAAAGTGTGCATGTAGCAACGATGGCTGATTCACTTTTTGACTTATCAAAACAAACAAATACAGCCACTGAAGAAGTCGCTGAAACAATTAATGGCATTGCCGAAGTGACTGGAACACAAGCAAGTGAAACTGGGCAAAGTGTCGAACGTGTTCAAGAACTTTCAGATGTGATTAACCACTTACAATCAAATGTTGAAACAATGAATGAAAAATCACAAGAATCGATTGAAATCAACCAACAGAGTATGACAATCATGGATGAAGTCAGTCAAAATTGGCAAAATGAATTAGGCCAAATGGAACACTTAGTAACAGGTATGAATGGTATGAATACAAATATTCAAGATATTAATAAAATTATTAACGTAATTAATGATATATCTTACCAAACAAACCTACTCGCCTTAAATGCGTCAATTGAAGCGGCTCGTGCTGGTGAATCAGGAAAAGGTTTTGCAGTCGTAGCAGCTGAAATTCGTCAACTTGCCGAACAAAGTAAAACGTCAACTCAAGAAATTGAAGCGATTATCGCACGAATTCAAGGGCAATCGACTCAAATGGTACAACAAACGACTGATTCTTTAGCAGGTGGTGAAAAACAATCACGCCTTATTGAACGGGCTATTTCAGCTTCGGGCCAAGTTTTTAAACGTAGCAATGAGTTAATCGAAGGGGTCACAACGATCCAAGAGGCAACACAAGAAATTGTGACGATTCAACAAGTCGTTTTAGAAAATTTAGAAACTATTTCTGCTTCAACAGAGGAAAATGCAGCTGGAACACAAGAAGTTTCTGCCAACGCTGAAGAAGTGTTAGCAACAATGGAAGAATTTATTGGACACGTTGGCGAGTTAAGAACCATTTCAGATGGTTTACGTGAATTGACCAATCAATTTGAAGTTGAGGAAAGCTCTAACTAAATTAATTTAACTTCCCATGAAATCTACTTTTACGGATTTCATGGGTTTTTACTATCCTTCAACAAATCGACTTTTTTTCTCTTCCTTTACTCTATTTTCTTAACCCTTTTTTTGATAAACTCTATGAGATAAGGAGTGATCTTTTGAAGAAAAAACCATTAAAAAACCACTTTCTCCCAAAATACCTGATTTTTTGCCATTAAGAAAGTTTACAACGTTAATTGATGACGAAATTTATGCAAAATGCTTGATTGAACAACTCGACTGTCGCTCTTATGAGACGCGATTCATTGCATTTGAACAAACACAGCTAAATAAATGTACTTTGAGTAATTTGACGATGCGCAATTTTGAAGTTGCCGATACCATTTTTGATCATTGTGATTTCTCAAATACCGAAATGATTGGTGCTTCATTTCATCGTGTTTTATTTAAAAATTGTAAATTAATTGGCACAAACTTTGCCGAAAGCGTCTTTGTTGACTGCCAATTTGAAGCGTGTTTGGCTGATTTTTCAAGTTTTAGTTATGCTAGTTTTAAAGTGGCCGCACTCACTCAATCATCTTTTATTCAAAGTGATTTTTTTGAAATAAATTGGCAACACCTCACCTTAGAAAACTGTGATTTTACCGCAGCAAATTGGTTTAACTTAACTAGGCAGAAGTCGCCCATCCTCTATAGGTGGGTGATGAATGCTGTTCGGTATGAGGGTTATTGTGGATAACCCTCATACCGACATATACATATAAGACTGATTTTCTTTTTGTTTCGTTCTGTGTTACAATCAGTCTATATAAGAAATGAGTTGATAAAACAATGGAATTAGACACTAACAATCATTCAGTATTTCTTCTCTATTATCATCTTGTACTAGTAACTAAATACCGTAGACAAGTGATTGATGAGGAAATATCTGAATTTGCTAAAATAACTTTTGAACGAATCGCAGAGCCCTATCGTATCACGCTCGTTGAGTGGAATCACGAGAAAGACCATATTCATATTTTGTTCAAAGCACAACCAAAAACAGAATTGACAAAGTTTATCAATGCTTATAAAAGCGCTAGTTCCCGATTGATAAAACGAGACTTTCCAAGAGTAAAACAATCTCTTTGGAAAGAAATGTTTTGGTCTAAAAGTTTCTGTCTTTTGACGACT
>NZ_JAFBFD010000019.1 GCF_016909125.1 Enterococcus lemanii
TTTAAAAAGCCAAAATTAAATAACAAAAAAAGAAGAACCTGAGTCCTTCTTAATTATACGGATATTGCTAAACAACACTATTTGACAAAGAGCCAGGATTTAGCGCCCATTAAATTTATGCGTTTAACCAACGTTCAATTTCTGCTAAAGCATTTGGAATCCCTGCTGGATTTTTCCCACCAGCTTGCGCCATATCTGGTCGGCCACCACCGCCACCACCAACAAGAGGGGCAATGGCTTTAATTAAGTCCCCTGCTTTTAGACCTCTTGCAATCGCTGCTGGACTTGCTGCAACAAGTAAGTTAACTTTTTCTTGAGCAGAAGTTGCTAAAATCAATAAATCAGAAAGTTCTCTTTGTTTCCACTGATCCGCTAGTTGACGTAGTTGATTCATATCTTTAACCGAAACTTGTGCCGCAATATAAGTGGTACCATTGCTTTCTTTCACGTCTTTAAAAAGATCGCCCGCTTGTTGATTCGCTAATTTACTTAATAATTGTTCGTTTTCTTTTTGTAAATCACGTAATTGTAATTGAAGTTGTTCTACTTTGTGCACTACTTCTTTTACTTGAGTCGCTTTCACAATTTGGGCAATTTCTAATAGCTGCGTTTCTTCCTTATGAAGCAACTCATATGCTTCTTTGCTTGTCACGGCCTCAATTCGGCGAACACCTGCACCTATCCCTGATTCTGAAACAATTTTAAACAAGCCAATATCTTCCGTATTTGCTACATGGTTTCCGCCACACAATTCAACCGACCAACCATCAACATTTACTACACGAACTTCATTACCGTATTTTTCGCCAAACAAGGCCATTGCACCCATTTTTTTAGCAGTTTCTAGATCGGTTTCAATCGTTGAGATTGGCAAAGCTTCCCAAATTTTTTCTTCTACGATTCTTTCCATCTTCGCTAATTCTTCTGCCGTAACTTGACCAAAATGAGTAAAGTCAAAGCGCAAATACTCGGCGGTAACTAAAGAACCGGCTTGATTGGCGTGTTCGCCTAAAACTTCTTTAAGTGCGCGGTGAAGCAAATGAGTCGCTGTATGATTTTTAATCACACCATTATGATACGTTTTATCTACTTGAAGAGTGTAAACTTCCCCTACTTTCAAAGGTGAAACAAGCGTCACTTGATGCAAGTGTTGCCCATTTGGCGCGCGTTTGACATCTGTCACTTGTGCTACTAACTGATTATTTTGATCTAAAAGGACCCCTTTATCCGCAACTTGTCCACCCATCTCTGCATAAAAAGGTGTTTGGGCAAAAATAACTTGTGCTTGTCCTTCATCTAATTGGTCAACTAGTGTTTCTGCTTGAATCAAGACTAGTAGTTCGCTTGCTTGGCTCAATGTTTGATACCCAGTATATTCACTTGCTACTTTAATGCCAGTCAACAATCCAGATTGAACATCCATTGATTTTTCATTGCTTCGAGCAGCTCGTGCCCGCTCTCTTTGCGCTTGCATTTCTGCTTCAAAACCAACATGATCAGAAGTAAAGCCTGCTTCTTCTGCAATTTCTTCTGTCAGTTCAACAGGGAAACCATATGTATCATACAATTTAAAAATCGTCTCACCATTTAAAATGGTTTCATTTTTTGTTTTTAAATCGGCAATCACTGCATTTAAAATTGCTAAACCTTCATTAATGGTTTCATGGAAACGATCTTCTTCTGTACGAATTACTTTTTCAATAAACGCTTTTTGCTCTAAAACTTCGGGATAATAGCTTTCCATAATATGGCCTACAACCGGTACTAATTTATATAAGAATGCTTCTTGAATGCCTAGTTTTTGCCCATGCATCACTGCACGACGTAATAAACGACGAAGAACATAACCGCGACCTTCGTTAGATGGCAATGCCCCATCACCAATTGCAAAAGAAAGAGCACGCACATGATCAGCAATGACTTTATAAGAAATATCACTAACCGCATTCTCACCGTATTTCACTTGGCCACTTAATTTTTCAATTGCTTGAATGATTGGGATAAATAAATCTGTTTCAAAGTTCGTCGGTGCATTTTGTATGATTGACACCACACGTTCTAATCCCATCCCCGTATCAATATTTTTATGAGGAAGTGGTTCATAAGTGCCATCTGGTTTGTGATTAAACTCTGAGAAGACTAAGTTCCAGATTTCTAAGTAGCGCTCATTTTCGCCCCCAGGGTAATTTTCTGGATCATCTTCTGCTAGATTGTTAAATGCTTCGCCGCGATCGTAGAAAATTTCAGTATCTGGTCCACTTGGTCCGGCACCTATATCCCAGAAATTATCTTCCACGTCTATCACATGATCACTTGGAAGTTTAATTTCTTCCAACCAAATTCTTTTTGCTTCTAAGTCTTTCGGATAAACCGTCACAAACAATTTTTCTGGTTCAAAAGCTAACCATTTTGGTGAGGTTAAAAATTCCCAAGCCCAATGAATCGCTTCTTTCTTGAAATAATCGCCAATAGAGAAATTCCCTAACATTTCAAACATGGTGTGGTGACGAGCAGTTCGGCCAACGTTTTCAATATCATTTGTTCGGATTGATTTTTGTGCATTGGTAATTCTAGGGTTTTCCGGCACAATTGAACCATCAAAGTATTTTTTTAAAGTCGCAACCCCTGAGTTAATCCATAATAATGTGGGGTCGTTTACTGGAACTAAAGACGCACTAGGTTCAACGGTATGGCCTTTTTCTTTGAAAAAATCTAAATACATTTGGCGCACTTGAGCACTGCTTAATTGTTTCATTTTTATTCCTTCTTTCTATTTTTTTAGACAAAAAAAGACACCACTGCAACACAAGGACGTCTAAACGCGGTACCACCTTGTTTGCAATGATATCTATCATTACCTCTTTATCTCGGTAACGCGGAGTAGCGTTGATATTTCTATCAAATCTTACAAGAGGGAGCAATTTAACTAGACCTTGTTTTTCTCTCAGCTTTGAAAAACTTTCTGTGAAATGAACGTAATTAAACTATATCCTCTTATCTTCTTTATGAAGTATAAAAAAGATTGCGCTAAAAGTCAATCCTTGCCACTAAACTAATCTTTTGAAATTACAATTACTTTTCGGTAAGCATAGTCTGCTGGATGTAATTTTTTTTCTTTGATTAAAATTTTACGCGAGCGATAATAAGACGACAATGGCATCCAATCAAACAACGGAATACCCGTTGCTTCCATTTTTTCTAATTTTAAAAATCCTGAATCCGTTAATTCCCAAAAACGACGACTATGATCAATAACTAGACCAAACATATTTTCTTGTTTTATTTTTCGTGCTACTTGACGCCCTTGGTAATTTTCACCTTGTTCAAGATCATTTCCCCAACGAAACAACTTTCTCGTACCAGCACCAACAACGTATTCCCATTCATCTTCAGATAATAAATCAAAAACTTGTTGGTTTACAGCTGTTTTTAAAGTTTCAAAAGTACAACTTTCATGGTGATAAACCTGATAAGTTTCATCAGCTAGATTTAATTTGGCGTAAAATTGATTTTCTTCATACAGTTCACTCGGTAATTGAAAAGTAAGACTATCTAACAATGACGTCCCTTGTTTAAAATAAGTGCGTATCGCTTGTTCAATTGGTAAAAAATCTTCAACGATGCCGGTAAATTCTCCAGTGACCGCATTTAATTCTCCAATCGCTCGTGTCCCCGCTGGAAGTGCTGTTTTTTGAACAAGCATCGGGGAAATAGCAACTTTTCGTAGACTACTTGTTGATTCGTTAACAAAAAAATCCCAATCTTCTGTTGTTATGAATTGATAATTTTTACGTAGTTCTTCAAAATAAAGATTCTCTTCGTTAGGTTCTTGATCCCAGCAAGTAATCGGTAAACCTTGTGTACCAAAATTCCACCCCAAGATTGCTTCTTTGTTTCCTGGAATTAAAACAAACCGCTCTCCATCAATTGAACATTCAAATGTCTTGCATTTAACACCAGCAAGTTCAAATTCCTTGTACTCAACGTCAGAAACGTACTTTAATGGGCTAACAAAGTACATTAAGACTTGATTCATAACTTGTGTCCGAAGTTCTTGTGATAAATTTTTCCAATTACTCCACTCTAACGCCTCAAAAAAATCCATCTAGTTCCCACCCTTATTCCTGTCTTTTTATCTAGTATAGCATTAAATCCCTCTTGCGAACATGTGAATTCATCCGTTTCTTTCTACTTTTAAAATTCTCGATTACTCACCGACTCGATTTGACGGGGTCTTATGATTCATTTGTGAAGCTAAGCAATGACCATTGTTACAAGTTTTATCCTTTTTATTTAATATCTATCGATTGAATAAAAAACATTGAAACAACGGTGTTTGACTTCGAGATTTTATATAATAAGTACCCGAATTTTAACGGTAGAACACAGAAATCCATGCACTTTTATCAATATTAGAGGCTTTTAATGTATAAACCACAAATTTAAACATAACTTACTTTTGCAGTTTTTTATCAACCTCTTGGCTTAAAATAAACCAAAAAAATCATTGGATAAAAAAGTAAATCGTATTCCTTGGGTAGAGCTAGAAAAGAAATATGTTAAAAAATTCCTTAATAATAAAGGCAATATTGTACAACCTTTACGAATGGCTTTGGATGCTTTACTAATTCAAAAAAAATATGGCTTCAGTGATGAAGAAACCATTATGCAAATTCAAGAAAATCCTTATTTGCAGCCCTTCATTTGACGAAATTCCCCTATTTGTTAATGGATACTCGTCACTCATTATTTCTTAAAATAAATTATTTCATATTCTTTTGTTAAATAAAAGTTTTTAAATAGTGCAGGATATTTTTTATTTTTAATAACTTTAAGTCAATATTCAGTAAACATTATTTACGATGATCGGCAGAACATAAATAAAGAGAAAAAACTAACGAGAAAGCAAATCTCTCCATTAATTTTTTCTCTTTGTTTGTCTTTAAGCTTTGTTTGAATTTTTCTTATTCTTACGCGCAGTTCGCGTCGTTTGACGGCGTTCAAGCTTTCGTTTCGCTTTGTTATTTTTGTCAATTTCCCATTGCATTTTCTTCTTATAGCCAGGTTTGACTGTTTTTTTCTTTTTATTAATCATTGCTAGCATTTTTGGATCGAGTTCTTCACGTGATTTTTCACGTTTTTGACGACGATTTCGATCATACGTTGTTACGATTTCACCATTTTTAATTTCCCTTGGTTCAAATACAACACCTAATTTTTCAATATCAGCAATTGCTTGTTCTTGGCTCGGTTCATAAAGTGTAATGGCGGTTCCATTTAAATTATTGCGCCCAGTTCGTCCGACACGATGAATAAAAAAGTCTAAATCGTCAGGGATTTCGGCATTGATAACATGGGAGACACCTTCAATATCGATACCACGAGCAGCTAAGTCTGTCGCTACCACGTATTGGAATTCTAAATTTTGAACTTGACGCATGATTCGTTTACGTTCACGCGGTGTAATATCCCCATGGATTTTTGCAACTTTTAAATCTTTATCAACTAAATAACTGGCAATCTCATCTACTCGTGCTTTTGTATTCGCAAATACAATGGCTAAATAAGGATGCCCTACTGTCAATAATTGATAAATTAGCTGATTTGTGTTTTTTCCTTTAGTCGAAACTAGCCAATTCTCAATATTTTCTGAGATCACCAATTTCGGCTGAATTTCAGTAATAATTGGATTCTCTAAATACTTTTTCAAGAATGGACGGAGCTTTTCTGGGATTGTTGCTGAAAAGACTAACATTTGTAGTTTTTCAGGTAAACGACTCGCAATTTGATCAACTTCTTTTAAAAAACCTAAATCTAACGTCATATCTGCTTCATCAACAATAAAAGCAAACGCGGTATGAACTTTCAATGCTTGTTCGTTAATTAAATCTAAAATCCGCCCAGGGGTACCTACAACTAAGTGAGGTTGTTGGTTTTTCAAACGGTTTAATTGACGCTGTTTGTCTGTTCCACCAACAAAATTGGCAACACGCATTTCAGGATTGGAGAAGTCTGCGATTTGTTTTGCCGCTTGGTAAATTTGTGTCGCTAATTCACGACTTGGTGCTGTGATTACAATTTGGACTTGGTCTTTTGTTGGATCAATTTTATCCATTAAAGGAAGTAAAAAAGTATGGGTTTTACCGCTCCCTGTTTGTGATTGTCCAATCACACTGTGGCCTTTTTGAATTAGAGGAATCATTTTTTGTTGGACTTCGGTTGGTTGCTTGAAGCCCTTATTATTTAGTACTTCATAAATAAATGGTTGGAATGCAAATGTTTCAAATGTCATTCAAACACCTTCTTTCTTAATAACATCTTTGTGATTATAGCACATTCATTTTTAAAAACCTACTTTTACCTCATGTGACTTGAAAATTTATTTGTCCATTGGTTCTATCTTTTACACATAAAAATGGATTATGACGATAAAATCAGTCATAATCCTCAAATTTACTCAAGTAGTGATTTTTAATCTTCTCTCGGTGCTCGCGGAGGTCGGGTTCCCCAATACTGAAACAGGTCGGTCCGTAATGCGCCATTATATAGTTTGCGTTTTTTAGTTGCTTTTTCTCCATAAAAATCTTCAAACATTAAGTCACTCGTTAAAATGTACTTGCTCCAAGTTTTTAAAGGCTTGAAGACTTGACCCATTTCACGATACAGTTGGCGCACGGTTTCTTCTTCGCCTAGGCGTTCACCATAAGGAGGGTTCGCAACAATCACACCATACTCTTTTGTTGTTTTAAAATCCTTTACGGCTTGTTGTTTAAAAGTAATCGAGTCCCCTAAGCCAATTTCTTCCGCATTCGCTCGAGCAATCTCAATTAATTTACCATTAATATCTGAGCCAGTAATGTCTAATTCCACATCATAATCAGCCGCATCGTCTGCTATAGCTCGGACTTTATCAAAAATTTCAGGCTTAAACCAATCCCACTTCTCACAAGCAAATTCTCGGTTAAAACCTGGAGCGATATTATGCCCAATTAAAGCAGCTTCAATACAAAGGGTTCCTGAACCACAAACTGGGTCATAAAAAGGTCGGTCTTTGCGCCAATTCGTTAACATAACTAAAGCAGCGGCCATGTTTTCTTTTAAAGGCGCACCCCCTTTTTCTAGACGATAGCCTCGTTTAAATAAACTTGGACCAGTTGTATCTAAAGTCACCATGACGTGATCTTTTAAAAGAGCCACTTCTAGTTGAAACAGTGCGCCTGTTTCAGCTAAAGGAACGGTTGCTGGGCGGTGGTAGTAGTCACGTAAACGATTTACAATTGCTTTTTTAGTAATTGCTTGACAATCGGGTGTACTAAATAATTTTGATTTTATTGATTTACCTGCAACTGGAAACTCTGCATCTAGCGGCAAGTAATCTTCCCAAGGCAAAGCTTTCACGTTTTCAAATAACTCGTCAAAAGTGTAGGCATCAAATTCCCCGACAACAATTTTTACTCGGTCGGCGGTTCTTAACCATAAGTTTGCGGTTGCAATCGTCTCCATGGTGCCTTTAAAACGGGCACGACCATTTTCGACTTCACATTCAATCCCTAAATCACGTAACTCTTTGCCAACAAGTGCTTCTAACCCACTTGCAGCGGTTGCCACTAAATTAAAAACTTGATTTTCTTTCATAGTATTCTCCTTTATGATAAAAAAAACCTCCCAAAACGGAAGGATTCCCTGATGTATTGTGATTTTCTATAAGCCATGTTCTGTCCGATTGTTTTTTCAGGGAAAAACAATCTGGATAATCATCTATCTGCAATTTACATTGCCTCTTTGTCCCGTTCATTTCCGTTACAAAAAGCGCCCCTACCATTGTTTGGGTTGCTCACTCGAGGGGTTTACCGCGTTCCACCGCTTAAATTTCTTTAAGCGCTTCGTCACTGTGGCACTTTCAAGGGTACTCAAGCATAGTTTTCACCTTAGCTTTTTTTCCTGCCGTTATTTCCTAAAAAATACCCTAGCTTATGGTTTCGCTAGGCACGAACACTACAGGCATCGCAGCCTGTGTGAGCATGGACTTTCCTCAGCTTGATCAAGTCAAACCGCGATTATCTGAAAATCACAATAAAATCATCTGTTCATTAAAACTGACGTGTTTGCTCTAAATCTTCAGTCGTTAAAGTTGGCGCAACAAAAGATTCTGCTGCAGCTGATTGGTCTAATTTTTTACCAAAGACTTCTTTTTCCAAGTTAGACAAGCGTTTTAAGATATCAAAGTTCGTTACTGCTTGGCTTTTTGGTGCTTCTGTTGTTTGAATGCGAGAAGAAATTGCTTGACTCTTGCTTAATTGTGCTACTTTTGCATTCAAACGATCATTTTCTTCTTGTAAAGTTAAAATTTCTTTTGTAAATGTTTCATAGTCTTTAATAATACCATCTAAAAACTCATCTACTTCGATTGGATCATAACCACGCATTTTTGTTTTAAATTCTTGTTGTAAAATATCTTTTGCTGTATAAGTTGTATTTGCCATATCCACACCCCATGAGTTAAATTCTACTAAAAATAGCCTTCTTTCCTATTTTACCAAAAAAGCCCAATAAATCAATTAAAATCGTAGGAATTTATACTATTTTCTAAATCGTCCATCAAAATTTGCTGAATCAAATAATTCTGCCTTCTTTGCTGTTCTTTCGCTTCTTGTAAAAAATAGTGTGGTTTTCCAGGATACTCTTCATCATATACGAGTAAACAGCCTTGCGTTTTTCTTAATAAAAATTGCGTGTGGTTTTTTAGTTGTTGCGGATTCTCATATTTTTTATGGCTGACAGTATTCACGTAATCAGCCCGGTGCTTTATTTCATCAAAGGCTTGTTTGTTTTGTTCGTTCCAATTTTCACCCCATCCAACAAAAGGCAACAAAATAGCTAGCCGAATTTCTGGGTAATTTTCTTTTAAACGTAACACCTCTTGAGCCGCCCATAACTCTACTCCAAGGTTCCCCGATACAATAAACCACGTAGTTCCTTCAAAAATAAATGCTTCTAATTGCGAACTTATCGCTTTCTTAATAATTTTAATTTTGGGGTCTTTTTCATTGAAGACACCCATTTCATAACTACGATACCCAGATATATAAACACTTTTTTTCGTTTCCATAAACTCCTCTTTTCATTCTCTTTCACTTTTTGTTATAATACTTGTCAGGAGTGTGATTGTAATGAACTTTCAATACCCCAATGGTCATCTTCCATTGTATAAGGAAAAACAAAAAAGACAACCCAAAACGCTTACTCCGTCATTTGCTAACCGGGGCATGCGATTTGAGGAATCGATCAATGCTAGCAACGAGTACTATTTAAACCATCAGCTAGCCGTTATCCATAAAAAACCAACACCAGTGCAAATTGTTAAGGTGGATTACCCAAAAAGAAGTGCCGCGGTCATTAAAGAAGCCTATTTTAGAGAAGCTTCAACGACAGATTATAACGGGGTATATCAAGGGTATTATTTAGACTTCGAAGCAAAAGAAACCAAAAACAAGACCTCTTTTCCTTTCAAAAACTTTCACTTGCATCAAATTGAGCATATGAAAAACTGCCTCAAGCAAAATGGGATTTGTTTTGTGTTACTCTGGTTCTCTACTTTAGAGCGTTGTTTTTTTGTGGATAGTCAAATGATTATTTATCACTGGGAAAAACAAGAAACAGGAAAAAAATCATTGTCGCTAAAAAAAATCGAGGAAATTGGCATTGAAATCAAACTAGGAATTGCACCAAGAGTCCCCTATTTAAAAGCAGTAGATAGCCATATTAAGCAAAAAGGAGCACAACAAGAAAATGAATAATGAGTCACAAAAACTAACAAGACAACAAAATAAAAAGAAGAAAAAGAAATCGATTAAGAAAAAGCGTTCTGCCGGTACTATTATTTTAAATGTTTTTCTAGGATTTGTCCTCATTGGCTGTATTGCCTTTTTATCTGGCGTTGGCCTTTTTTGGTACTATGCTAAAAGCGCCCCATCACTAGATGAAACACGATTAGAATCACCGAATTCCTCTAAGTTTTTTGCATTAAACGGCGAAGAATTCCAATCAATTGGTGCTGAAAAAAGAGAAACAATCACTGCCAATGAAATACCACCGTTACTAGAAGATGCTATTGTCTCTGTTGAGGATCGACGCTTTTACAAACATATTGGAATTGATCCCATTCGAATTGTCGGATCCGCGCTATCGAATGTTACAACCGGCGGAATGCAAGGTGGTAGTACGTTAACACAACAACTAATTAAACTCTCTTTTTTCTCAACGGATGCTTCAGATCAAACAATCAAAAGAAAAGCACAAGAAGCTTGGCTAGCTGTCCAATTAGAAAAAGAAAAATCTAAGCAAGAGATATTAACGTACTATATCAATAAGGTCTATATGTCTAATGGATTATACGGCATGCAAACGGCGTCAAAAGCTTTTTTTGGCAAAGGTTTAGATGAGTTAACTTTAGCTCAAACCGCTTTAATTGCTGGTTTGCCAAATGCCCCTTCTTACTTTGATCCTTATGCTAACCCAGAAAACGCCAAAAATCGTCGAGATATTGTTTTATATACAATGAAAGAAAACGATAAAATAACCGAACAAGAATATCAAGAAGCGATTGCAACACCTATTGATGACGGTTTAATCAAATTAAGACCAGGAAATGAAAATTGGAAATATTTTGATAACTACTTAACGGAAGTCATTGCCGAAGTCAAAAGAAAAACAGGAAAAGACGTTTATACGGATGGTTTAGAAGTTTATACTAATATTGACATCCAAGCCCAAAAACAACTTTACGACATTGTTAATTCGGACCAGTATGTCGCCTACCCAGATGACGAAATGCAAGTCGCTGCAACTTTAATTGATGTAAATACCGGTAAAGTTACCGCTCAAATTGGGGGTCGTAAAATTCCTGAGGGAACCATGCTTGGACAAAACTTAGCCACCAATGTTCGCCGAGATTTTGGTTCGACAGTGAAACCTTTAATGGATTATGCACCTGCTTTTGAATATTTAAAATATTCAACTGGAAAATATATTGTTGATGAACCTTATAAATATGTTGGAACCAACCTGTCCGTTACAAACTGGGATAACCAATATTGGGGGTCCATGACGTTAAGAAGAGCTTTAGTCGAATCACGAAATGTCCCTGCTGCAAAATTATTTTGGGATGTCGGTGCCGATAAAGTCAATGAATTTATTAATAAACTGGGAATTGAATACGCAGAATTACAACAATTTAATGCCATTTCTAGTAATATTAGTACAGAAGATGGAACTAAGTATGGTATTTCTAGTCTAAAATTGGCAGCCGCCTATGCAGCCTTTGCCAACGGTGGAACATACTACGAGCCCCAATATGTTAACAAAATTGTTTTCCAAGATGGCTCAGAAGAAACCGATGCATTTAACGTAACTGGTGAAAAAGCGATGGAAGAAACGACTGCCTATATGGTTACTGATATATTAAAAGGGGTTATTACTAGCGGGACAGGAACAAATGCAAGTATTCGTGGGTTGTATCAAGCTGGTAAAACCGGAACATCCAATTATACGGATGAAGAATTGAGCAAAATTAATTCGCCTTATTCCATCTCTCCAGACTCAACTTTTGCTGGCTATACACCTAATTATTCCCTAGCCGTTTGGACAGGTTACGATGAAAAACTCACACCAATTACAAGTGAGTATGCCCGAGTTGCTAGTGACGTTTATCGCGAATTGATGCAGTATGTCTCTGCTTCTGTACCTAATATCGACTGGGAGATGCCTACTGGTTTAACTCGTGTTGGAATTGAGCTCTACTTGGAAGGAACCAAAATTGAACAACCAGCTGTCTCAAAACCAAAAGAATCATCTAAAAAAGCGTCTGAGGAATCTAAATCAAGTGAATCGAGTGCAGAACCAAGTACAACGACGAGCACTCCACCTGTTGAAACAGTACCGAGTGAAACAGTAGAAATCCCTCCTGTTCAAAGTACACCAGTTGAAAATGGTGATGGCAACAATGAGCAAACGCCTCAAACACCCAACACGACACCAACTGCGCCAACACCAGCTCCAACACCGACGCCATAAACAAAAAAATCTCTTTGAAGGTCTATCCTTCAAAGAGATTTTTTAAATTTAACAGTATCGATTACAAAATAAGATTCACAAGATTCTTTCATGTACATCCTCTAATCAGGTAATCTTTTTTAACTTGAAAACTTTTATAAGTTATTCTTTTACCGATTATTTTTATTTTTTTCTTTCATTCGGCTTTTTCCTTCTTGGCAAATTTCAAGAAGGGGACAAGTCACACATTTTGGTGAACGCGCCAGACAGTGATACCGCCCGAAAAAAATTAACGTATGGTGTGCTTTTACCCATTGCTCTTTAGGAATTTTACGCATTAAGGTCTCTTCTACTTCTAACAAAGAAGCATTTAACTTACATATCCTTAGACGCTTCGATACACGTTCAACGTGCGTATCAACGGCGATTGCAGGAATGCCAAAAGAGATGCCTAACACAACATTGGCCGTCTTGCGCCCTACCCCAGCTAATTGCATCAGCTCTTCACGAGTATTGGGAACTTGACCAGCAAAATCTTCAACCAGTTGTTGCGCACAACGCTGCAAATTCTTAGATTTCGTTCGATACAAACCAATTGTTTTTATCAGTTGACTGATTTCATCTACCGAAGCTTGGGCTAATTTTTCTGGTGTTGGAAAAGCTTCAAATAAAGCTGGCGTCACTTTATTAACAGAAACATCGGTTGCTTGGGCACTTAAAATAACCGCAATTAATAACTGGAATGGTGTTTCATGAACTAATTCACCATGGGCATCCGGAAACATTTGATACATTTGATTCATTGCCCACTGCGTCTTTTCTTTACTAATCATTTCAATCCTCTTCTAACCAATTATGTAATGAAATTTTTGGTAATTGTTTTTCCTTTGGTGCTTCTTTTTGCATCAATTGTCGTTTTCTTCGCTTTTGTTCTTCTTGTACTTGCTGGCTCGTCCGAATATTTTTACGCTCCCAAGAAAGTAAAATTCGGTCAATATAGTTTAAACTATAGGCTTGATTTAAAACAGCTTCTCTTAAAGCAAGTTGAATCAGTTCCACTTGATAATGGTCTTCATCTAGCCATTGACCAATGCGCTGGAATTCAATTTGAGAAAGCGGACGTCCAAATTCAGCTTCAAAACTTTGGTATAATTCGCGAATTTTTTCTTGTTCTTTTTTCTTCGTTTGTGTCATTTTTTCTTGTTCTTTTAAAACAGCAATTTTATTAAAAATCAAACTCAAATCATAGTGATCGACAATTTTTCCAGAAGTATCTTTTGTTGAAATAATTTGCACCACTTGCTTTTGTACTAATTGATTCAATAAATAATAGATTTCTTGCTGAGTAAAACTTAATTGACTTGCAATCATTGCTAAGTCCGGAAAATGATTCCCTGCTTCGTTATAGCGAAATAATTGTAACCAAAGCAAAAATTCTTCATTCGTTAATCCAATTTTTCGATAATTATCTAAAACTAAATTTGAATAAGTCGTTTGACCACTTGCAAGATATTCTTCTAATGAGATCATTTATATTTCCTTTCTTTACGATAAAAAAGGGAAACTAACATCAGTCCCCTTCTTTTAACTATTTACTTGAAACAGCTGCAATGATCTCAATTTCAATTAACACATCTTTAGGTAAACGTGCCACTTCAACTGCAGATCTTGCCGGCAAAACTTCTCCGAATAAAGTAGCATAAACGCCATTAAAAGCAACAAAATCATCCATATTCTTTAGGAAACAAGTTGTTTTTACGATAGCATCGGCACTAATGTTGGCTTCTGCTAAAATGGCTGAAATATTTTTGATAACTTGGGTTGTTTGTTCTTCTATTGTTTTTCCGACAACGAGGCCCGTTTGCGGATCCAATGGTACCTGACCAGAGGCAAATAAAAATCCATTTGCAATTCTACCTTGAACATAAGGGCCAATTGCTTTAGGAGCATCTGATGTTTGTATAATGGTCATTGGCTAAATCACTCTCCTTCAACTTGTTGACAATTTGGACAAATTCCATAAATCTCTAGGCGATGGCTCTTTACAGTGTAATTGGTTAATTGAGCTGCAGCGACTTCTACATCATCTAATTTAGGATAATAAAAATCTGCTACTTTCCCACAACTCTCACAAATTACATGGTAATGAGGCTTTAAAGAAAAATCATAACGACTAGAAGCACTAGCATAATTCATCTCTTTTAAAAAGCCCAATTCGGTGAATCGCTTCAAATTATTATAAACGGTTGCGACACTGATTCCTGGAAATCTTTTCTCAATCGCTTGATACACTTCTTCCGCCGTTGGATGTGTTTGAACCTCTGTTAAAAACTCTAAAATAGCGATTCGTTGAGGTGTAATCCGAATTTTTTCATCTTTTAAACAAGTTAATGCTTCATCAAACGCAGTCACGATTTTCCCCTCCTTGAATTATTTTGAACTCATAAAGCTATGATACTATGACTTTCAGAAATTATCTAGCAAAAAAGCCGGATTTTGTTTCTCTAATTGAAACAAAATCCGACTTATCATGTCAATTAAATTGATTTGAAAGTATTTACAACATTTTCAACAGTAAAACCAAATTCTGCTAAGACTTTATCACCTGGAGCAGAGGCACCAAAATGATTAATTGCAATGACTTTGCCACGACATTTTGTATAACGATCCCAACCAAATGGTGATGCCGCTTCAATTGCTACGCGTTTTTTAATCGCTCTTGGTAAAACAGACTCTTTGTATTCTGCTGATTGTGCTTCAAATAAATCCATACTTGGCATTGAGACAACTGAAACATCAATACCTTCTTCCGCTAAAGCTTTTTGCGCTTCAGTCGCTAAAAAGACTTCTGAACCAGTTGCTAGTAAAATCCCTTCTGGTTTTTCACCTTTTTGAGCAGAAACAACATAAGCCCCTTTTGTTACGCCTTCATCTGCTAAAGTCGTTGTCCCTTCAATAACTGGTAAGTTTTGACGACTTAAAACTAAAACAGTTGGTGTTTTTTCTGAAGTCATTGCAATTTTCCAAGCTGCACGTGTTTCGTTTCCGTCAGCTGGACGAATCACATGTAAATTCGGGATACTACGTAAACTTGAAAGTTGTTCAATCGGCTCATGTGTTGGTCCATCTTCTCCAACCGCAACTGAATCGTGTGTTAAGACGTAAGTAACTGGGATGTCTTGTAGAGCCGCTAAACGAACTGCTGGACGTAAGTAATCTACAAAGACGAAGAAAGTACCACCATAAACATGCGTTCCGCCGTGTAATTGAATCCCATTCATCGCTGCGGCCATTGCAAATTCACGGACACCAAACCAAATGTTACGGCCTTCATATTGACCTGGTTCAAAATCTTTTTCAGCTGCAACCATTGTGTTATTAGAAGAAGATAAGTCCGCAGATCCGCCCCATAAACTTGGTACAGCTTTCGATAATGCCTGAATCATTTCTTTACTTGAAACACGGCTCGCTTGGCTTGAACCTACTTCATACGTTGGTAAATCTGCTGCCCAATTTTCAGGTAATTCTTTGGCAAAAGCTTGTTTAAATTGTGCTGCTAATTCTGGATAAGCAGCTTCATATTGATTGAATAACTCATTCCAAGCATCTTCTGCTTTTTGACCTTCTTCAATCATTGTTTGTTTAAAGCGCTCTGCCACTTCTGCTGGTACAGTAAATTCTGGATAATCCCAACCATAAGCCGCTTTCGCTACTTGAATGCCTTCTGCTCCCAGAGGGGCACCATGAACCGCCGATGTCCCTTCTTTTGGCGCGCCAAAACCAATTACTGTTTTAATTTCAATCAATGTTGGTTTGTCTTTTTCGGCTTTTGCTGCGTCGATTGCTGCTGAAATAGCTGCTAAATCGTTGCCATCTTCCACTAACAAGTGTTGCCAACCATAAGCTTCGTACCGTTGACCGACATTTTCAGTGAAAGCTTTTGAAGTGGGGCCATCTAAGGAAATATCATTTGAATCATATAATACAATCAATTTTCCTAGTTTTAAATGTCCAGCCATTGAAGAAGCTTCTTGAGAGACACCTTCCATTAAATCACCATCACCACAAAGTGCATAAGTATAGTGATCAACAACTGAAAAATCCGTTTGGTTGTAAGTCGCTGCTAAATGAGCTTCGGCCATCGCCATTCCAACTGCCATCGCAATTCCTTGTCCTAAAGGACCCGTCGTCGCTTCAATGCCGTCTGTGTGATTTACTTCTGGATGTCCGGGTGTGCGGCTTCCCCATTGACGGAAATTTTGCATATCTTCTGTCGTTACGTCATAACCTGCACAATGAAGTAAGCTGTATAACAAAGCAGAGCCATGTCCTGCTGACAATACGAAACGATCGCGATCCACCCAATTTCTTGATGTACTTGGATTTACCTTTAAATGTTTTGTCCATAAAGCATACGCCATTGGAGCAGCCCCCATTGGTAGTCCTGGGTGTCCAGAATTGGCTTTTTGTACCATATCAATACTTAATGTTCTTAATGTATTGACTCCTAACTCATCGATTTTATCAAACACAGCTAGCGCCTCCTATTTAGGTTTTTTTTACCTTAATTCTCTTTTATTATAAAAGACAACCTCTTTTTTTTCAAGCCTTTTTGTCAGGAAGTTTGATTTATTTTCGATTATGTAACCCTTTTTCTTTTTGGATTGCTTTTAATTTATCCGGGGTTACATCGTTTCCTAGCGGATCAACGACTTTCATCCCTTCAATATGATGCTTCATCCCACCGCGAAAAGCAGTTAAGTATTCTTGGCGTAAAAGTTGTTGTTCTTTTTCTTCCGCTTGCGTTAAACCGGTTGCTTTCTTCTTTCTCGCCAACTCATTAATTCGATTTAATTTTTCTTTTGATAACATAAAAAATCCCCCTTCTTCCCTCTCTGCTATCTTATACAAAAATACGAGAAAATACAATCCTTACAAAAAGCGAACATCCGTTTGATTTCGCTTTTTGATTATGCTAAAATTAAATCAAATCAAAGAAAGAAGGTGTATTCTTTGGCTAAACAAACTGAAAGCCGCCAATTGGAAATTTTACGCTTTATTCATACACGTGTCGCAGAAAAAGGATATCCACCAACTGTTCGAGAAATTGCTGAAGCGGTTCAACTATCTTCCACTTCAACCGTACATGGGCATTTATCCCGACTAGAAAAAAAAGGTTATATCCAAAAAGATCCAACGAAACCTCGAGCCATCGAACTTACCCCTCAAGGCATGGAAGCAATTGGTGCAGAACAAAAAAGTATTCCTTTATTAGGGGTTGTTACAGCTGGAGAGCCTATTTTAGCTATTGAAGAAGCTTCTGATTTTTTCCCAATGCCGCCTCACTTATTAAAAAGTGAAAGCCAACATTTTATGTTAACGATCTCCGGAGAAAGTATGATTAATGCGGGGATTTTAGATGGTGATCAAATTATTATTCGCAAACAAGACATCGCTCGCAACGGTGACATTGTGGTCGCTATGACGGATGATGATGAAGCAACTTGCAAAAGATTCTTTAAAGAAAAAGACCATATTCGTTTACAACCTGAAAACGATTTTTTAGAACCAATCTTATTACCAAACGTTAAAATACTAGGTTTAGTTGTTGGTTTATATCGCAATTTTAATTAAATTATTTTGCTAAAAAGAACTCACTACTTTGTGAGTTTCTTTTTTTCTTTATTTTTTTACAAAATCACTCTTTACAAACCGAACAAACATTCGTATAATGAAAACACGAACAAAAGTTCGCAAATTATGAGGAGTGATTTTTATGAAGGCAATGCGTCGTTTTGGTTTACTAATTGGGATTTTATTAATCGGGATTATTATTGGACACTTTGGCTCGCTTATTGCCTTATTGATTGTCGCTCCATTATTCACTTTGTGGCTCTCTTTTTGGGATGATAAAAAAATTAGACAAGCACAATCACAGCAATACTATTATGAAACAGAGTCAGAACAATCCTACTTCTACTCTTCAGACAACTATTAACTTTTCCGAGAGACTCAAAAGAACGCCCATCTTTCGTTTTTGAATGCTATTTCGTCTATTCGAAATAGCATTTTATTTTCAATCCACTTTCCTATTTATAGACAAAAATACCCTACAAGAGAGACTTTTTAAGAGTCTTTCTTGTAGGGTGTTTTACAAGTTAGCTTAGAGTTTCTTTAAAATTCCATCAACGAAAGAATATCATAATCTTTAATTTTATTGCGGCCCTTTAAATCCGTTAGTTCAATTAAAAAAGCACAGCCAACAACTACACCGCCTAATCGTTCAATTAACTCAATACTGGCTTTAATTGTCCCGCCAGTTGCCAGTAAATCGTCACAAATTAGAACTCTTTGGCCTGGTTTGATTGCGTCTTCATGAATGGTTAGAGTATCCGTACCATATTCTAATTCATAAGAAACTTCAATTGTTTTACGAGGTAATTTTCCTGGTTTACGAACTGGAGCAAAACCAACGCCAGCTTCATAAGCAACTGGACAGCCGACAATAAAACCACGTGCTTCTGGACCAACGATCATGTCAATCTTTTTTTCGCTTGCATAATCCACAATTTGCTGT
The DNA here is from genome assembly GCF_016909125.1 of Enterococcus lemanii. GTDB lineage: Bacteria > Bacillota > Bacilli > Lactobacillales > Enterococcaceae > Enterococcus_I > Enterococcus_I lemanii. Next base: position 18,629 of record NZ_JAFBFD010000019.1, read on the forward strand.
GTCGCATAACGATAGGCTTGCCCGTCAGCCATGAGTGGTGAAATGTCTCGGAACGTCACTCCTTCTGATGGGTAATTGGGAATACTAGCAATATAATCTTTTAAATTCATTTTATTTCTCCTCGTTTGCAGCGAACCACTGCTTAATTTTTGATATGTCACTTAATAATAAAAATTCTTCACTTTTTATTTTCATTAAACGATTTTGGTAAAGTTGGCTTTCCTCTAAAGATCTTTGTTTAGGGGTTTGGTTTACTTTCAAAACACCATCAGTTATTGTAACAAATTCTAATTCAGAAAAAACTTGAATCATAAAAATTAACAAATTCTTAGGAATTTTTGTGTAACGTGAAATATCCATTAGTTTATGTCTAACATCTAGTGAAGGTTGTTGTTTTAACAGGCGAAAAAGAGTGGCATACTGTTCTCTTGAACCGATTCCATCTAGATACGCTTCATCAGCGGTCTGACCTAATAGGTAAACACGTGTCGTTTTTGTATAGTTTACAATCTCTTTAACTAATTGTATCTGACTCGGGGCATCAATAAACGCAATTGTTTTACCCAACCATTGCGTTGAAAAAGAGGCACTAAAATGCTCAAATGAATCCACATAAATTACCGGTTGGTTGGTTGTTGTCTTAAAAGACTTAAATAATTTTTGACTAAAGGCAAAATGAATAATTGACTCACTTGAAGAGAAACTTTGTTGTTGTCTTTTCCCACGAAAATCAAAAACTTGAAAATCTGGCACTTCGTAATCCAATAAACGTAATTGGGGCAATTTCTTCCCATTCCACTCGTTAATCGTTAATTCTGTAGCCAAACGTAAATTAGCATGTTGAAATTCACTTTGTTCCCCACCAAAACCAAACCCTACACCTTCAATGCTAGCACCAGTTGCATCCCCTACTACAAATTTTAAATGCTGCTGATTCGAACCGATAATCCGACTTTCAACGATATCTACCTCTTCGATAATAAATTGTGGTACGGGGTTATCCATGCCAAATGGGGCTAAGATTTTCAATGATTGAATAAATGGTAAAGTGATCGCTGAAAATGGAAGTTTTCCTTCGACAGATAATGGTAACCCTTGTGAAAAATCAATTTGGTGCGTCTCAACATATTGATTTAAGTTATGTTGTAATTGCGCGAGTTGCTCTTTCATAACACTTACACCAACTGCGGAATGATGCCCGCCAAAAGTATGTAACAAACTTTGGTTTTCTTGCAAAACAGAAAAAAGATTTAACTTTTGGAAACTACGGCCAGAACCTTTATAAAGATCCTCTTGTTTTTTAGTTAAGACAATCGTTGGTTTTCCAGTTTCCTGCATAATTCTTCCTGCAACGATTCCTAGTATCCCTTCATGCCAATCTTCCCCTACAACTAAATGGACATGATTTTCTGAACGTACTTGATCTAGTGCTTTTTTTGTTGTTTCTTCAACTAATTCTTTTCGTTGTTGATTAATTTGATTAAATGCTTGTGCCAAAGAAGCTGCTTTTTCTTCATCAAACGTTGCCATCAATTCAACGGCTGGATTTGCATCTCCTAGACGACCAACAGCATTCAGACGAGGGGCAATTGAGAAACCAATCGTTGTTTCATCAACATCAGAAAGTTTGATGCCACTTACCATTAACAACTGATTTAAGCCGAGTCTTGTGCCTTTCTTTAGCTGTTTTAACCCCCACGTTACGAGAATCCGGTTTTCATCTGTCAATGATACCATATCTGCTACCGTTCCAATCGCAACCAAATCAAGTAACTCCATGGGAATTTCATCGAGAAGCGCACAAGCTAATTTAAACGACACCCCTACACCCGCTAAATCTTTAAAAGGATAAGAACCTTCTGGGTGTCGCGGGTGAATAATTCCATACGCATTTGGTAATTCTAGTGGCAACTCATGGTGGTCTGTAACAATCACATCAACCCCACATTCATTGGCAAAATCAATTGCTTCATGGCCAGAAACACCATTATCAACCGTAATAATTAATTGAACGCCCGCATCAATAAACGCTTTGTAACGTGCTTTGTTTGGACCGTAACCATCTTCAAAACGATTTGGTAAATAAGTCTCAACTTGTGCACCGAGTATCTCTAAAGCTTCTTTTAAGACGGTTGTACTAGTGATACCATCCGCGTCGTAATCCCCGTAAATTAAAATGTTTTCATCTTCTACAATCGCTTGATGAATCCGTTCAACAACGTTTTCCATATCATAAAATAAATAAGGATCATGTAATTGTTCCATACTTGGATTTAAGAATGTTTGAATCGTTTCACTTGTTTGAATTCCCCGGTTCCATAGTAATTGAGCAAAAACAGGGGCTAACCCTTGCTCAGACACCGCGGCAATAAATTCTTCAGGGAGATTTTCATTGATTGGTATTTGCCAATCATATTTTGCTTTTTTCAATTAATCACTCCTAACTTGACTAGTATATCAAACTAAAGCAAATAAAAAAAGCGCCTTAGCATACTCAAACTAGGCGTTTTTTTATTGTTTAAACTACTCCAGTTCACTGATTTCTTCGGGACTACTTTCAAATTCCGTAAGAGACATTGACGGTTGCGACTCTTTTAATTGATTGTTTTCCAATATTAAAGCCTCTACTCGTTCTTCAACCTTTTTTTCAAAGTTTTGTTTGTAGTCCGTTATTTCTTTTTGTAGTTTTTTTCGTTCTTTTTTTTGGCGCCAAATGACACCTGTCGTCATCAAAGAGACAATCAATGCTCCAATCAAAGTGGCACTGAAAATAACTAAAACTAATGGTGCTTCAAAATGACCAAAACCATAATTAATTGAAACGATTTGATTATTTAAAATCGCAAAAATAACAATTATGAAGGTAAAAAATAAACCTAAGTACAAACGCCATTGATTTTTCATTGGATTCTCCTCAATTTTACTTTTTATTAAAAATACCACCAGCTAAATAGTCGCCAATTGTTGGAAATAAATCATAACACCGTGCAGCAAATGACATCGCATATGGTCGATTAATTTCACGCTTTGGTCGGATCATGTTATTAACAATTAATTTGGCTAATTTTTGTGGATCCAAAACAAACCAATCGATTTTGTCCAAATATTCGCCAGATGGATCGGCTTGGTCAAAAAAGGTTGTTTTAATTGGACCAGGATTAACCGTTGTCACTTGTACATGGTGAGGTTTTAATTCCAGACGTAAGGCATTTGAAAAACCTAAAACCGCAAATTTTGTTGCCGAATAAACGGTCGACTTGGGTGTCGCCATTTTACCCGCCATGGAAGCGATATTGATAATGTGTCCTTGTTTTTTTTCAACCATCCCGATTGCAAGAGCCTGAGTTAAATATAACATTCCAAAAAAATTCACTTCAAACATTTGGCGTGCTTGCTCTAAATCAAAAGAAAGAAATTCCTCAAACACGCCAAACCCGGCATTGTTAACTAAAATATCAACATTGTCTACTGCTTGATTAATTTTAACTACCAAGTCTTCGATACTTTCTGGGACCGAAACGTCAACTAAAAAAGCAAAGGAAGGTTGACCGCTTAACTGTTGGCATTTTTGACTTACTTTTTCAATCTGTTCTTTCCGCCGAGCACAAACAATCACTATGGCTCCTTGTTTGGCTGCTTCATAACAAATTGCCTCACCTAACCCAGTACTTCCGCCAGTCACCACAACGACTTTATGTTTTAGTTTCATCGAGCGCCTCCTTTTTTAAGGGGATTTCAAAACAATCGAAATCCTTGGCAATTCGAACATTTTCAAAAACCTCTTTGGCTTCATTTGCTAAATCAGAAATATCTTTACCTAAGTAGCGAGCACTAATATGCGTTAAAATTAATTTTTTAACTTGTGCCGCTTTTGCAACTTCAGCCGCTTGTTGCGTTGTTGAATGAAAATAGGCTTTGGCAAGTTTCGCTTCATCCTTATTAAAGGTGCTTTCATGAACCAAAATATCGGCATTACGGGCAAGCTCAACGGATTGAACTGTTTTTCTAGTATCACCTAAAATTGTAACAATTCGGCCTTTAATCGTTTCGCCAATAAAATCGCGACCATTCACTTGTTGACCATTTGGTAACGTAACCATCTTACCTTTTTTAATCTCCCCAAATAAAGGCCCTGGTTTTAATCCCATTGCCATTAAGCGATCGACCTGCAATTCTCCTACATGATCGGCTTCTTCAATTCGATAGCCAAAACTTTCAATGCCGTGGTCTAATTTTTTACAAGAAACTTTAAATTGTTTGTCTGCAAAAATGATCCCCTCTTCTTTAATTTCAAAAAAACGAAGCGGATAGCTCAAATGTGTTTTGGAAATACGTAAAGTCGTTCGGACCCACTCTTCAATTCCTTTTGGTCCATAGATTTCAAGAGCTTCGTCGCCACCTTGGAAAGATCGGCTACTAATTAAGCCCGGCAACCCAAAAATATGATCCCCATGCAGATGCGTAATAAAGATTTTCTCAATTTTTCTTGGGCGAATATTACTTCTTAAAATTTGAAGTTGCGTGCCTTCACCGCAATCAAAAAGCCAAATGGCATTTCGTTCATCTAATAATTTTAGTGCTATGCCACTAACGTTTCGGTGCTTGGCTGGAACGCCTGCGCCGGTACCTAAAAATTCTAATTCCATATCGACCTAACTTTCTCTCAACTATTTTTCTTCTGGGTGATTTTCTTCCCAGTTTTTTTGCGCATTTTCTTTTGTTACTTGTTCCACTTGTTGCGCTTTTTGAAGCTCTTCTTCCACTTCATCGTAGTCAAAACGATGAATGATGCCACCTAACTCATACATGATGATCTCATTTAAGATTCGGTTATCCTCTTCAAAAGCAATTAAAATTAAGCCTGTTTGACCTTCACCAATATTTTTACTTAATAACTCAAAAATAGTATTGGCTTTTCTTACTTCTTGCGCATCTTGACTGGCACCAATCATACTTCCACCAAACCAACCAAGCAAGATTCCTAAAGGGCCACCTAAAATACCAACAAGCATGCCAATCATTCCGCCGCGAGAGGTCTTATTATTCCCGGTGAAATCAAGAAAATCTTCCACTTTAAAATGGTGTGCACCTTCAGCAGAATGGGTAACAACAGCCATTTGCTCGCCTCTGATTTTTCCAGATAAATGGGCTCTTTTGACTTCTGAAAACGCTTGGTAAGCTTTTGCATTTTCAGTAAAATTAATTACAATCACTCGTTTTGGCATTTGAATCCCTCCGTTTGTTCTTTTCTTTAATTTTACCAATTAATCGAAAAAAAACATATGGTTTCACCCGTTTTTTATAAAAAAAGTTGCAAAAGCATTTGATCTTTCGCAACTTTTTGACTATTATTCCACAAACTCAAATTCAAATTCACCAATACGAACAATATCGCCGTCTTTGGCTCCACGCGCACGTAAAGCTTCGTCAACCCCCATTGTTCGCAACTGACGAGCAAAACGCATAATCGTTTCGTCATGCGCAAAGTTGGTCATTTGGAAAAGTTTTTCTAATTTATCACCAGATAAGATCCATGTCGCATCCGGGTCACGGTTAATTTCAAATTCTGGTTCGTCTGCTACAAAGTTATACTCAACTACTTCTTCTTCTCTAGGTTCGTCTTCGTATAATAAGAATTCGTCTGTTACTTCAAGTAAATCAGCCGTTGCACTCATTAAGGCATCCATTCCTTTTCTTGTTACCCCTGAGATTGGAAAAACAGGGATTGGCTCTGCGAATTCATCAACTTGTTCTTTTGCCAATTGTTCTTTAAACAATTTTAAGTTTTCTTCTGAATCTGGCATATCCATTTTATTTGCTACAATAATTTGAGGACGTTCCATTAAACGTAAGTTATGAGAGGCTAGTTCGTGATTAATAGCTAAATAATCTTCATAAGGATCTCGACCTTCCATCCCACTCATATCAATCACATGTAAAATGACACGTGTTCGTTCAATATGACGTAAAAATTGTGTCCCTAAACCAACGCCTTGAGAAGCCCCTTCAATTAATCCAGGTAAATCTGCCGCGACAAAGCTTCGGCCATCTGGAAGATGAACCATGCCTAAGTTTGGAACTAAGGTTGTAAAATGGTACGCGCCAATTTTAGGTCGCGCCGAAGAAATTACCGATAAAATAGTTGATTTACCAACAGAAGGAAACCCGACTAAACCAACATCAGCTAAAACTTTTAGTTCCAAATTAATGCGACGCTCTTGTCCGGGCTCGCCATTTTCAGCAAGTTCGGGTGCTGGATTTTTTGGCGAAGCAAAACGAATATTCCCCCGACCACCTCGACCGCCTTTTGCGATTACTAGCGTTTGTCCGTGTTCAATTAAATCGCCTAATAAGACACCCGTATCGGCATCGCGAACCGTCGTTCCTTCAGGGACTTTGATATACGTATCTTCAGAGCCACGGCCATGCATCCCTTTACTCATCCCGTTTTCCCCTGGTTGTGCTCGAAAATGACGATTAAAACGAAAATCCATTAATGTTCGTAAGCCCTCATCAACGATTAAGACAACCGAACCACCTTTTCCTCCATCACCACCAGCTGGACCGCCATCTGGTACATACTTCTCTCTGCGAAAAGCAACCATTCCGTCGCCGCCTTTTCCGGCCTTCACATCGATTATTACTTCATCTAAAAACATGGACATTATTTTGTCCTCCTATCTATTTACTACTTAACATTCAGCACAAAAGTCTTATCTATTGTACCCACCAAAGCTAGATTTGTCTATCATTTCAAATGGATTTTCAAAAGTTTTATCAAAAATTACCAAAAATCATTTGTTTACATAATATAAAAGCAGGTAAGCTGTTATCTTTTCACTCTCTTGATAAATGCTTTGATAAAACACTCTAGCCAATAATGGTTATTTGACCATAACAATCGCGATAAAATAAAAACGCCTGAGATTCTCAGACGTCTTTTATGCTTAGAAAATTATTTTGCTTCAATTAATTTAAAGCTTGACCACGGTTTTAAAAATTCCAATAAGAATAATTCATCTTCTGAAATACGCCCAACTACGTTCACGCGGCCGTCATTCTTCATTGATTTCAAGGCAATTTGCGTTTCACCTTTGTATTGGCCGTAACCGACGTTATCAATTAAAACATCCCCGCGAACAATATCGTGTGTGCTATGGGCTGGGAATTCTTTGTCTTTGTAAATGACACGTGTCATAGTCGAACGCAACATGTAAGCAGAGCGATCCCCACGGTAACTATGTAAATGGTCAAATAAACAAACACGCTCGTTTTCAGTAATTGCTTTTCCTGGAACGACTTTAATTTGAGGGTATGGTGAGTAAAAAGCTTCTGCCATTGCTTTTAGTTCCTCTTCTGAGGCATAAGCGTTACCAATTGAAATATCATCAATTAAGCCAGTCAATAATAAATGCTTCACTTGAGTCGCAATTTCAAGTTCGCGATGATCTTCTAAAGTACAAAGCCCATCTTGAGTTGGCCAAGGTCCAAACGTTGCGGCATGCGAGTTCACGAAAGCCATTGTATTTAGATTATATTTTCTGAATTTTTCAGAACAAGCAACAAAATGATTGTACTCTAACCCTGTGTAGCGATGTGGATAAAAATTATGTGATCCTAGTAAGTTACTCGTATTTGGTGAATAAGCCATAATATTATCAACATAACTGGTTCCTTGGCTCATGTTAATTTCAACTTTAATATTATAAGGGTTCCGCGTCATCTTAGCTTCTTCTGCCCCTGTAAATCCTAAGTCTAATCGTACGCCATACGCACCCATTTCATCAAAGAAAGACAAATCATCATACGAAATCCCCAATTGTGAGAATAAGGCTGGGTTAATGTCAACCATTACTTCCATATCTAAAGAATTCGCGTAATCAACGACTTGCTTGAATTCTGCCAATACTTTATCTTTGTCTTCCGTAATTTGTAATAAACTCGTAAATACGCGTTTAAAGCCATATTGATGCGCTAAATCTAAGTAAGCTTTGTCCTTTTCAAATGTTGAGCGCTCTGGATAAATTGAAATACCTAATTTTCCCACTAAAAATTCCCCCTATGGATTCTAATTAATTATTAAACCGCATTCATTATAACAAATCATATCTAATTTTACCATTTTATCTTTTCTTAACAAACGCTACCAAATTTATTCAAATTTTGATAAGATAATGAAAGGAAAAAAGAAAGGAATTATCCAAAAAATGAAAAAAAAGAATAGATTCTTACTCACTTTAGCAATCATGGCTAGTTTTACCCTTGCCGCTTGTTCTGTCAGTGCAAAAGGCGATATTCAAAAAGAAGAGGCCTCTACAAGTGAATCAAAAGTTGATTTAAGTAAAATTGCTTTACCACAATTAGAAACAGCGATTCAAGAAAATGAAAGCGTCGTTGAGATTGAAACGACTGCTGGAAATATCACTGTCAAACTTTTCCCAGAAATTGCGCCCAAAGCCGTTGAAAACTTTGTAACGCATGCGAAAGAAGGTTACTATGACGGTACGCCTTTTCATCGTGTCATTGAAGGTTTCATGATCCAAGGAGGCGATCCTGACGGCAATGGGACTGGTGGCGAAAGCATCTGGGGTAAAGGATTTAAAGTGGAAATTTCAAACCAACTGTATCATATTCGCGGGGCACTATCGATGGCGCGAAGCAGTGCTTTAGATAGTCAAGGTAGTCAATTTTTTATCGTGCAAAACGATGAAGATGCTTCAAAAAATTTAGCGATTCAGTTTACACCAGAAAAAATCATTGAAGCTTATAAAACAGGCGGGGTTCCTAGCTTAGATGGTAGTTATACGGTCTTTGGTCAAGTAACAGAAGGCATGGATATTGTCGATAAAATCGCCCAAGCAGAAGTTGAAGCCTCTAGCCAAGGAGAAGCTTCAAAACCAGTTGACCCTGTAACCATTACAGGAACAAAAGTATTGCAAGAAGCAAAATAATTAAAAAAGGCTGAACGCTATTTTATTAACGTTCAGCCTCTTTTTTTGTTTATTTATTTGCCTGCTTTTGCTCCCCCACAATAAAAGTAAACTCGCACTCCGCAACAACTTTGCCTTCAACGGTAGCAATCGCATCGGCTGTCCCAACAGAGCCTTTGACTTTCATAATTTCAAAAGATAATTTCATCGTATCACCTGGCACGACCTTTTGACGGAATTTTGCACGGTTAATCCCACCAATGTAAGCTGTACGGCCTAAAAATTCTTCTGATTTTAAAATTAAGATTGAACCAGCTTGTGCCAATGTTTCTAAAATCAACGCACCTGGCATGACCGGATTACCTGGAAAATGCCCTTGGAAAAAATCTTCGTTAATCGTTACATTTTTTGTTGCAATAATTTTTTTACCGGATTCAATTTCATCAACATAATCAATATAGATAATTGGGTAACGGTTTGGGATCAGATCCATTACTTCTGTTTCCGTTAATAATTTTTTCATTGAGTTCCCTCTTTTCAAGAAATTAAAAGAAATATAATACTTTGATTATCAAAGTATCATATTTTTATCTTTTTGGCAACTTCAGATTAAAAAAAGTATATTTAGTTTGACAATCAAACAATTTTATCTAATAATAGGAAATCATAGGAATCATTATTTGATATTATTTATTCATTTTTAAGGAGTGGAAATATGAGTTTTTTAGCAGGAAAGAAAATCGTCGTTATGGGTGTAGCCAATAAACGAAGTATTGCTTGGGGATGCGCACAAGCATTACGTAATCAAGGGGCAGAAGTGATTTACACTTATCAAAGCGAGCGAATGAAGAAACCTTTAGAAAAATTACTTGAAGGAAACGAATTTTTAGTCGAATGTGACGTTGCCAGCGATGAAAGCATTGCGAAAGCCTTCGAAGAAATTAAAAATTATGCCGGCGAAATTCACGGTGTTGTCCATGCCGTCGCTTATGCTAATAAAGAAGATTTACAAGGACAAGTAACTGAAATTTCACGCGATGGTTATGCATTAGCGCAAGACATCAGTGCTTATTCTTTAATTGCGGTGACTCGTTTTGCAAAACCAATCTTAGCCGAAAACAGTGGCATTGTTACCTTATCATACTTGGGAGCTGAACGCGCCGTTCCAAACTACAACATGATGGGAATTGCCAAAGCTGCTCTTGAGTCAGCCGTTCGTTATTTAGCTGCTGAGCTTTCACCACAAAAAATTCGCGTCAATGGCATTTCAGCGGGTGCCATAAAAACACTAGCAGTCACTGGCGTAAAAGATTACCAAAAACTAATTCAACTTTCAGAAGATCGAACACCAGATCATATTGGTGTAACGATTGAAGAAGTCGGTAATACTTGTGCGTTTTTAATTAGTCCATTATCAAGCGGCATTATCGGCGAAGTGATTTTCGTTGATAAAGGCGTTCATCTTTCATAATCAACTTGTAAAAGTAGAAGAACTTAGATTCTTCTGCTTTTTTTTAAATTAGTTGCTCTTTTCCTACCAAAATGGTTAAAATAAAGAGACTGAGAATTTGGAGGAAAAAAAGATGTTTTATTTTTTAACAGCAACAACAAGCACGACTGCCGACCATACCCCTATTATTGAACCCGCGGCTAAACAATTAAATGCCTTGCAACGATGGTGGGAAAATATTAATTGGGATGAAGTGATTGGTTTAATGATTCAAAAAAGCATGGCGATCGCTTTTTTAATTGTTTTATTTTTAATTTTACGAAAATTAGCCATCTTCACAGTAGAGCAAGCATTTAAAAACAATCAAAGTTCAAAATTATCGGCCGTTCGCTTAAAAACTTTAAAAGCACTCGTCACAAATATGACGCATTATACTTTAGGCTTCTTCTTTATTTATGCCCTCTTATCCATTTTAGGCGTCCCAGTCAGCTCTTTACTCGCCGGAGCTGGGATCGTTGGTTTAGCGATTGGTTTAGGCGCACAGGGATTTACGAACGATATTATTACTGGTTTTTTCATTATCTTTGAACAACAAATTGACGTTGGTGATTACATTGAACTAAAAAATCTAGCCATTGAAGGAACAGTGATTTCTGTCGGTTTAAGAACACTACAATTACGCTCTGCAGACGGTATTATTCACTTTATTCCGAATCGAAATATTACTACGGTTAGTAACTCATCACGTGGGGACCGCCGCGTTGTGGTAGATGTTCGCGTTGTCCCTACTGAAGGTTTGGAGCAAATAAAAGCGACGATTCAACAAGCGAACGATAAAATCGAAACAAACTATGCGTCAGTCTTAAAAACCCCTCCTGCTATTTTTGGGTTAGTTGACTTAGGAAATAGCAACTATGCTATTCGAACAAATTTTACCGTTGAAAATGGCATGCAATTAAAAATCCAACAAGAATTGCTTTCTCTTTCGATTCAAGAATTAACAGATGCAGGATACACCATTCCAAGTAGTCCGATTACGCTAAAATAAACAAGCAAAAAGCCCTAGGTGATTCCTAGGGCTTTCGTTTACTTATTTTTTATTGCAACTTTTGGTTCAAGTGTATATCTTTTTTCAACTTCATGAACGAGATGGTTAACCGATTTTAAAATTTCTTTTCTTGTAATGATGCCTCGGAATATTTGTTGCTCATCAACCACTGGTAAGAAAGAAGCATCAACGAGTAAATGTAAAATATCTTCTAAGTCTTCTGAATGTTGGACGGTTGGAACGTTTACTTCCATAACATCTGCCACAGTGAGGTTACTTAACAAACCATAGTCAAATCCAGTTAACCCCATCATTTTTTCAACAATATTTGCCAAACTAACTAAGCCAATTAAACGGTCATCGGTATCCAAAACAGGAATTTTTGCATAACCAACTGTGGAAAGAATCAATAGCGCGTGTTCTAAGGGATGTGTGTATAATAAGGTTGCTACGTTGTCAGCAGGAACGATAAATGTTTCTTCATTTTCTTTTAAAATTTCTTCAATGTGTTTTCCAATCAAAACGCTCACTCCAATTTAGTGTACCTAACTTACTTCTTAAATATAAAAGATAAATTTGAAATTTTGGTGAAATCATTTCGAAAATACTGAACATTAAATTCATCTTTGGTGCTCTCAATAATACAATAGCTTTTTTCTAAAATGGTTCCTCTTGGTTGAGCAATACTACCTGGGTTTAAAAATAAGCAGTCACCCGATTTTTCACAAGCAATTTGATGCGTATGGCCAAATAAAGTTAAGTTAGCTCCTACTTCTTGCGCTTTTAAACTTAAGCGATTTAAACCAAAACGGACATCATATAAATGACCATGTGTAACCAATATCTTATCAAGTGGCGTTTCAATTACCAAGTTTTGGTGATAATTGTTGTCATAATCGCAATTGCCAGTCACAACAAAAACACCTTGCCAAAGTGGATCATCGGCATCAAATTCTGAATCGCCACAATGAATCATGTAATCTACTTCATCTTTATAATGAGCAAATAAATTTTCTAATACGGCTCTTTTCCCATGGTTGTCACTAACGACTAAATATTTCATTTTTATTCTCCTTCTAGCCACGCTTGCCATTTTTCTTGCAACATTTGAATTGCTTGCCCTCGGTGACTAAGCGCGTTTTTTTCTTCGCTCGTTAGTTCAGCGGAAGTTTTATTTAAACCATCCACAATAAATAATGGGTCATAACCAAAACCATTTTCTCCTTGTGGAATACGACCGATTGTGCCACGCCAATTCGCCTCAACGACTAGGCTTTCTTTTTTAGGGGCGGCAAAAACTAAAGTACAATGAAATTGGGCGCCTCTTTTTTCGTCAGGCACATCTGTTAATTCATATAGTAATTTGGCATTATTTGAAGCATCACTTTTATGTTCACCAGCAAAGCGAGCAGAGTAAACACCAGGCAATCCTCCTAAAGCATCCACTTCTAAACCTGAATCATCCGCTAAAACAGGACATTGCAATAAATTAGCAATCGTCTCGGCTTTTAAACGTGCGTTTTCTTCAAAAGTTTTGCCTGTTTCTTTCACATCTGGAATTTCTGGAAAATCTTTTAATGTTTTTATTTGATAGCCCGCTTGTGCAAACATTTGTTCAAACTCTTTTGCTTTCCCTTGGTTACCGGTTGCAATCATAACAAATCGCTCGGTTTGTACCTCTTTTGGTAAAGAGACGTATAAGGCCTCTTTTTGTTTTTCAATTAGCTCTTCAATCGCTTTTTTACCAAGGATCAACATTTGATTTAATTCTGCACCATCAAACGTGCTTTCTTCACCCGTCCCTTGAATTTCAACAAAGCGGCCACTTTCAGTCATCACCAAGTTCATATCTACTTTTGCTTGAGAATCTTCTTCGTAATCTAAGTCTGCCACGCATTGATTATCAGCTAAAATACCGACACTAATTGCTGCTAAGTGTTCTTTGATTGGGTCTTCGGTCAGTTCTTTTGTTTGAAGTAATTTATCAATGGCCAAACGTAAAGCAACGAATGCACCGGTAATGCTCGCTGTTCGAGTCCCCCCATCCGCTTGCAACACGTCACAGTCAACGACAATGCTTCTTTCACCTAAAAGATCCAGATCAACGACTGAACGTAAAGAACGGCCAATCAAACGTTGAATTTCCATTGTCCGCCCACTTAGTTTTCCTTTACTGCTTTCACGACGATTCCGCGTATTCGTGGCACGTGGCAACATGCTATATTCAGCAGTCACCCAACCACTCCCACTGTCTCGTAAAAAAGGTGGAACAGAATGCTCTATCGTCGCCGAACAAGCAACAATTGTATCGCCAAAAGAAACGACAACTGAACCTTCTGGGTGTTTAAAGACATGTGTTTTTATTTCGATTTTTCGTAATTGATTTTGATTTCGACCATCGTAGCGCATTTTTTATTCTCCTAACTGTATTTGAATCGATTGAACCGTTTGAGTGGGCAACCAGTCATTGGCAATCTCGTTGAACATTTTTGTTGAACCCGTCGTATAGCAAGCCAACGTTCCAGGATTGGTTGCTTCTAAATTGGCTAACTGAAAATAATCTAATAACATACTAACTTCTGAAATTGTTTCGGCACCAGAGTCAATTAACTCAACATCTTTTCCCATCACATTTTGAATAATCGGGCGTAAAAGTGGATAATGGGTACACCCTAAAACGAGCGTATCAATTTTTTTATTTTGTAACGGTTTTAACGTTTCGGCAACGACTTTTTTAGCAATAGGCGATTGGGCTTGGTTACTTTCAACGAGTGGAACAAATTTAGGACAAGCCAAGCTATAAATATCAGCTTGACGGACTCGGCTATAGATGGCTTTTTCGTAAGAACCACTATTAATTGTACCGACTGTGCCAATAATACCAATCCGTTGATTTTTTGACGCTTTAACCGCCGCCCGAGTTCCTGGTAAAATAACACCAACGACTGGAATCGAAAGCTGTTGGCGAATTTCATCTAAAGCAACCGCCGTCGCCGTATTACAAGCAATGACTAGCATTTTTATGTCTTTTGTTAAAAGAAAACGCGTCATCTCCCAAGTATAATCAATGACTTGTTTCGCCGGTCGTGGCCCATAAGGACAACGAGCCGTATCACCAAGGTAAATCATATTTTCATTTGGCAATTGCTTTAATGCTTCTTTGATAACGGTTAAGCCACCAACCCCTGAATCGATAAAGCCAATTGGTTGTGTATTCTTCATTTGATAACTTCCTTTATTTTCTTAACTACAATCTCTTTATATTTTCCCTTTTTTTAGTCGTTATTTCAAGTCATCTTTTGATTTCTTTGCCTTTTATTTAACGTTTTTAAAAACAATTCGTAAAATAAAAGCAAAAAAGCTAAGAAATTCATTTTGGACAATTGTTTATTTCTTAAAAAACAGGTAAGATATGACAGAGAACGAAAGAAAAAGGTGAAGAATTTGAATACAATTTTAACAGGTGATCGCCCAACAGGCCAATTACACTTAGGTCATTATGTTGGTTCCTTAAAAACACGTGTAACGATGCAAGAAGAAGAAAACAATCAATTATTTGTTATGGTTGCCGATATGCAAGCCTTAACTGATAATGCCAAAAATCCAGAAAAAGTTTCCGCGAATGTTTTACAAGTAGCACTTGACTATTTAGCAGTCGGACTTGATCCAAATAAAACAACGATGTTTATTCAATCGCAAATTCCACAACTTGCAGAATTAACGATGTATTATTTGAACTTAGTAAGTGTTGCCCGCGTTCGTCGAAACCCTACTGTTAAAACAGAAATTGAACAAAAAAACTTTGGCGAAGGCGTCCCTGCTGGCTTCTTTATTTACCCTGTCTCTCAAGCAGCAGATATTACAGCTTTTAAAGCTAACCTAGTTCCTGTTGGTGAAGATCAAAAACCAATGTTAGAACAAACACAAGAAATTGTCCACAGCTTTAACTCGACGTATAACAAGGAAGTTTTAGTGCAACCAAAAGCCGTGCTACCGCCAAAAGGAATGGGCCGCCTACCTGGAATTGATGGACAAGGAAAAATGAGTAAATCACTAGGAAATGGCATTTATTTAGCCGATTCAGCGGATATACTTAAAAAGAAAGTGATGAGCATGTATACCGACCCTAATCATATTCATGTAGCTGATCCAGGCCAAGTTGAAGGCAATATGGTCTTTACTTATTTAGATGTTTTCGGACAAGATAAAGCATATATTGAAGAACTAAAAGCGCATTATCGTCGAGGCGGTTTAGGGGATGTAAAAATTAAACGTTATCTAATCGATGTGTTAGAAGCTGAATTTGCTCCTATTCGTGCGCGTCGTGAAGAGTTTGCCAAAGATCCACAAGCAGTCATGGATATCTTACGTCAAGGTAGCTTAGAAGCTGAAAAAGTTGCGGCTGAAACTTTAGCAGAAGTTAAACGTGCGATGGGAATTCAATATTTCTAAATGAAATCAATTAAAAACCGTCATGAAATTAAATTTCGTGACGGTTTTATCTATGCAACACAGCTAATACTTTTTATTTATCGAATGACAGCCGCTAGTTCTTCTGTTAAATATTTCGATACTTTTTCCATTGCTCGAGTAATTTCTTCTTCCGTCAAAGTCGCTTCCGGATTAGCAAAAGTTAAACTATAAGCCATCGACTTAAAGCCTGCTTCAATATTTTCCCCTTGATAGACGTCAAAAATAGTAACATTCGTTAAAAACTTCCCTGCGGCTTGTTTAATTCCTTGAACAATTGTTTGATGGTCCAACGTATCTTTTACAAGCAGTGCAATATCACGTGAAACACTTGGGAATTTGCTAACAGCTTCATAAACAAAGGTGCTTGGCGCTTCAATTAAAGCATCTAAATGAATTTCTGCTACAAATGTTTGCGCAATATCATAAGCTTTAGCGGTTGTTGGATGAACCTGACCAACAAAACCAATGCATTGATCACCTAAATGAATCGTAGCTGTTTGTCCTGGATGCATTTCTTTCAAGTCATTTTTACTCTGATAAGTAATTTCCGATGATAAACTTAAACCTGCAAATAAGTGATCTAAAATTCCTTTCAAATGGAAATAATTCACTTTTTCCGCTTTGCCTTGCCAATCTTTGACTAACCATTCACCAGAAAGAGCCAAAGCTAAATGATTTTCTTCAATTGGCAATTCATTTTTCGCCTGACTGGCTTGATGAAAAACATTCCCGATTTCATAAAAAGCAATTTGTTGATTTTTACGAGCGGTGTTATAAGCAACATCATCCAAAAGCCCACTTACTAAGTTCATTCTTAAAACAGCACGTTCTTCCGTCATCGGCCAATCTAAGCGTGTAGGCAAGCTTGGCGTCAACATAAATTGTCCCGCTTTTTCCTCTGTTGTTAGCGCGTAACTAATCGCTTCACTTAGTCCACTTCCTTCAAGTAAGTGACGAACTTTTCGAACCATTTTTTGGCCTTTACTTAATTCCCCAGCCACTGTTTCACCACTTGGAAGGGTCGATGGCAAGCGATTATAACCATAGATACGAGCAACTTCTTCGATAATATCGGCTTCAATTTGAATATCCCAACGTCTTGGTGGAACCGTGATTTGATACATCCCATTCGTTACTTCATATCCAAAACCAAGAGCGGTCAAAATTTCATTGACTTCCTCTTCTGAAAGGGTCGTACCTAAATAGCGATTAATTTTATCAAGTGCGATGGCAACATGCGCATCTTGTGCGGTTACCTTTGAGCCAACAACGGTGCCAGTTAGAACCTCTCCACCAGCAAGTTTCGCAATCATAGCTGCTGCGACGTCACATGCTTGACCAATGGTTGCTTTATTAATACCTTTTTCAAAGCGAGAAGAAGATTCGCTACGTAGATTAAATTGTTTTGATGTCCGACGAATCATTAGCGGATCAAATAAGGCGGCCTCTAACGCAACGGTAGTCGTTTTTTCGTTAATTTCTGAATCTAAACCACCCATAACACCAGCAAGCGCAATCGGTGTTTCTCCGTTGGTAATAACAATATTTTCAGGCGTTAACGTTCTTTCTTCACCATCAAGAGTTGTCATTTTTTCAGCTGCGTTTGCTCGACGAACTAAAATTTCTTGACTACCAATCAGATTATAATCAAACGCATGCAACGGTTGACCAAACAATAATAAAATATAGTTCGTCACATCAACCACATTATTAATCGGACGCATCCCCGCATTCATCAAACGGTTTTGTAACCATTGCGGACTTGGTTGGATTTTCACATTTTCAATAATACGAATTTGATAAGCCGGTGTATCATCTGTATTTTCGACACAGACTTTGATTTTATCTTCGGCTAAACGATTGACTTCATTTAATTCTTCATCATGGAAGTTTGGTACTTGGCGATAAATCGCGCCAACCTCATAAGCTACGCCACGCATACTTAGCGCATCTGCTCGGTTTGGTGTGATTGATAACTCAATCATTGCATCGTCCATATCTAAATAAGAGAAAACTTCCTCTCCTGGAACGGCTACTTCAGGTAAATATTGAATTCCTTCCGCATACTCTTTTGGAATTACTGAGTCGCTATAGCCAATTTCTTGTAAAGAACAAATCATGCCATTTGAAACAACCCCACGCATTTTGCCTTTTTTTATCTTAGTATTCCCAGCAATTCGCGCGCCTGGTAATGCTACAATGACTTTAATTCCTGCTTTCACGTTCGGTGCACCACAAACGATTTGCGTTAACTCTTCTTCCCCAATATTTACTTGGCAAATATGTAGGTGGTCTGAATCGGGATGATCGACACACTCCATCACTTCACCAACCACAATTTTCTTTAATCCCTCTGCTAATACTTCAATCCCTTCGACTTCGATACCAGTAATGGACATCGTATCGCCTAATTCTTTTGGTGTTACTTTACTTAAATCTAAATAATCATTAAGCCATTTATATGAAACGAACATTTACCTTACTCCCCCTTAAATTGATGAATAAAACGAATATCATTGAGATAGAAATTACGAATATCATTGACACCATAGCGTAACATTGCGATTCGATCTGGCCCTAAACCAAAAGCAAAACCAGAATAAACACTTGAATCAATTCCAGACATCTCTAAAACGTTCGGATGTACCATTCCAGCACCTAAAATTTCAATCCAACCGGTTTGTTTACAAACATTACAACCACTACCTCCACACTTAAAGCAACTAACGTCTACTTCAACAGATGGCTCAGTAAATGGGAAATAACTAGGACGTAAACGAATTTGACGATCCGCGCCAAACATTTTTTGCATTAATTTTTCTAACGTTCCTTTTAAATCACCCATGGTTACATTTTTGTCAATTACTAATCCTTCAATTTGGTGGAATTGATGGCTATGAGTGGCGTCGTCGGTATCACGGCGGAAAACTTTTCCTGGTGAGATCATTCGAAGCGGCCCCTTTGTAAAGTCATGTTTTTCCATTGTTCTGGCTTGAACGGGCGAAGTATGTGTACGAATTAAAACTTCTTCTGAAATATAAAAGGTATCTTGCATATCTCTAGCAGGATGGTCTTTTGGTAAATTCATTCGCTCAAAGTTGTAATGGTCTTTTTCTACTTCAAATCCTTCAACCACTTGATAACCCATACCGATGAAAATATCTTCAATTTCCTCCATAATTTTCGTTAACACATGACGCGTCCCAACAGGCATTTGTTTACCTGGTAACGTTACATCGATACTTTCTTTTTCTAAAGCAACCAATAACGCTGCTGCTTCTAAAGTCGTTTTCTTTTCATCTATTTTTTCAACCAATAAATCACGAATTTCATTCGCAAAACTACCCACTTTTGGTCGTTCTTCTGCACTTAAATCTTTCATTCCTCGTAAAACTTCCGTGATTGGTCCTTTTTTCCCTAATACTTCCACACGAATTTGGTTTAAAGCATTTAATTCGTTCACTGCTTCAATTTTTGCTAACGTTGCAACTTTTAGCGTTTCTAACTTCTCTTGTAAAGACATGTGAATCCTCCTTTATTTCTATCTTTTTACTTGATAAAATGCCGTTTGTTTAAATATTT
Organism: Enterococcus lemanii; assembly: GCF_016909125.1. Lineage (GTDB taxonomy): Bacteria > Bacillota > Bacilli > Lactobacillales > Enterococcaceae > Enterococcus_I > Enterococcus_I lemanii. The sequence goes on from NZ_JAFBFD010000019.1 coordinate 38,112, forward strand.
TAAAGACAAAAAAACGAGTATCCCTCCTTTTTTTACAAAAAGGAACGAATACTCGCGTTACCATCCTCATTCATAGCTAAACAAACTATGCTCTTCATTCGTTTAACGACTAGTGATTAACTAACCGGCTCATATAAGCAAGCTCCGGAAGTGAACTTCATTTTGTTTCGTCCAACTCTGCTTTCAGTCCATGACAGAGCTCCCTTTTTAGCATCCACAAAACTACTCTTTTCCATCGAGGCTTTTTATCTATTTCATTGCTACTAGTCTACTAGAAATCAATTTTAAAAGCAAGGTTATTTTTTGCGCGTTTTGCTTCGTTATGACTCGAAGCAGCTTACAAAAACAGACCCCATAGCTAAGGTGTTTTTTCAAACTGTCCTTATCTACGGGTCCATTTTAACCCGTTGTTTCAATGTTTTTATCTAATCAGTAGACATTAAGTTATACTTCTTCTACAAAAAACGAATAAATTTCTTGTGTGTTTAAAGCGACCAAGTATGTCTTTGTGACTGGTTTTTTTAATGCTTCTTCTAGGGCTTCTTTATATAATCTTAGTTGCCCAGTGTACTTTTCGGCAAATTGTTTGGCCGCTTGTTCGCCATAAAGATGATCGGTTTTAAAATCAAATAATACAATTCGATCGGGGTATTCAATGTAACCATCAATAATCCCATGTATTAATAAATTGGCTTTTTCTTCATCGAAATCTAAGTACACTTCTTTTGCTTCTTTAATCATTGAAAACGGTTGTTCGCGTTTTACGAGTGAGTGATTGGCAATTAATTCTTGCCCTAATTTTGTTGTAAAGAACCACATAATTTTATCTAGGGGGATTTTTTTTGCGATTTCTTTTGAAAGTCGTTGCTTACAAACGAAACGATCAACGAGTTCTTCTAATGTTGCTTTTGTGGGTGCACTACTTAAAGGTAACAGTTGCAGTAACGTATGTGTTGCGGTCCCTATTTCTGTGGCCGCAATCGTTTGTTTTTGCATAAACTTAGGTTGACTTAGTCGCTCGCTGACATAACGATAAGGTTGTTTTTGACTTTGTTCAACCGTTGTCTCCCAAGCAAGTTTAACGATTTGTTGGTCATCCGGGTCGTTATACAGTCGTTTCATTTCCGAAACACTTTGATAACTCGTTGTTAGCGTCGATTTTTTCATCGGATACTCATAAGTAAGTGTTTGAAAAACTTCAGTCAAGTCCGGCGCTTCTTCTTCATCAAAAAGCAAAGGTGAACGATCCATTTCAATCGTTTTTAAACGTGTCAATAAATCTTTTTGACTCCACCATTCCAATGAAAAAACAGCTGGATGAGGATACGTTTTTGTTGGTATCTCCGCGTCTTCAAAAAATGAAGCTGTTTTTGGATGGCGTATTAAGGTCAATCCAATCCAGTCCATTAAATTCCCTTTTCGTTTAAAACGCAAGCTTTGACTTAACATCAAATTCGTTTCATTTAAAGCTGGAGACCATTTTTTATAAGCATCGGCTTGATCTTTATAAGAACCAACTAAATACAATTTTTGTTCCGCTCGAGTTAAAGCAACGTATAATTTTCGCATCTCTTCGGATAGTGCTTTGTTTAAACGCTTTTGCTGAATCACAAGATAAGGTAAGGTCGTATATTTCACACGCTCGTCATCCACGACTTGGATACCTGCACCCAATTGCTCATCTAAAACAAATAACCCATCTAATTCTTGCGTATTAAATTGCTTGTTTAAATCAAGTAAAAAAACAACTGGGAACTCTAAGCCTTTACTTCCATGAACAGTCATTAATTGCACCGCATTTTCTTTTGCTTCTGAAAAAGGTTGGGCTAAATCTTTTTCTTTTTCTTGAATTTTTTCGATAAAGCGAATGAATTGATACAACCCGCGGAAGCTACTTTGTTCATACATTTGAGCTCGGTTTATTAAAGCAATTAAATTTGCATAGCGCTGTTTGCCAGAAGGCAGTCCAATGACGTAATCCAAATAAGCCGTTTTTTCGTAAATATCCCAAAGCAAATTAGCAATGGTTTGGCGTCGGGCCTGCTCTCGCCAATGCATTAATTGTGTGTAAAAACCTGTCAGTTTTTTACCTAGTAAAGAGTTGTGTTCCTTAGCCAGTAAGAAGGCTTCATAATAACTACCAGACATTTTTTCCAAACGAATCAATGCTAGTTCTTCTTCCGTTAAACCAACCATTGGTGAGCGTAAAATAGCGGCTAGCGGAATGTCTTGAAAAGGATTATCAATTAACTGCAATAAAGCAATCATTAACTGAACTTCCGTTGCTTGAAAATAATTTTGAGCATCACTTACTTCTAGTGGAATACCGACCTTTTGGAAGATATCAATTAAAGTTAAATTATTACTTCTAGTTGGTGCTAGTAAGACAATATCTCGATAAGTCACGGGACGGTTTTCTTTACTTTTTTTATCATAAATTTCAAATTTTTCTCGCACCAACTGTTGGATTTTTAAAGCCACCATCAGCAATTCGCCTTCTGTTTTCCCATCGAAAGTAAATTCTGGTAAATCGGGCGTTTCAAGGAGTTCTACTTCTTTTTCTCCTTTTTCGTATAACAAAAGCTCAGGTGCAAAATGGGTACTTTCAGGAAAATCAGGAAAACCAGGAACTAACTCAGCCGATTGGTCGTAAGGGATTTGACCTAATTCTTCATCCATCAGTTGTTGAAAAATATAGTTCGTTAAATGGAGGACTTCACTTCTTGAACGGAAATTTTCCGCTAAAATAATGCGACGACCGCCCGTCTCATTTTCATAATCCAAGTATTTTTCAATAAACAAGGTCGGATCAGCTAAACGAAAGGCATAGATCGACTGTTTTACATCTCCTACCATGAATTGATTTCCAACTTCTGTCTCTGTATGACGAACCCAAGATAAAATCGCTTCTTGCAAACGATTGATGTCTTGGTATTCATCAACTAAAACTTCCTTAAATTGTTGGCGATAATAGATGGATGCTTCACTACCAAGTTGGTCTTCCCCTTGTAAAATAGCCAGTGCATCGTGTTCCAAATCGTTAAATTCTAATACACCTTTATTTTTTTTATGTTGGTTTAAAGCCACCATAAATTCTAGTGTTAATTCAGCTAAAGCAGTGACAATCGGTTGAGCCTTTTGCATCTGTTCCACCATTAAATCTGGTGTGACTGTAAAGAAACTTTGAATAGCGCTCAAATTTTCTTTGGCTGCATCCCGTTGTTGTTTTAACCAAGCCGCTTGCTCTTTATACTCTTCTTTTCGTGGAGCACCGGCATAACGTGCAAAAGAAAGTTGTTGAACCAATGTATATGCTCGCTCTAATTGATCTGATTTGATGGCTTCTAAAAGGTGATACGCTTGATTTTTTTCTTCTTCAAATAAAACAGCCAATTTAGTAAATACACTTTGATTGCGCATCTCGTCTAAAGAAACTTGTAGTAAATAAACACTATGGCTTAACGTTTCAATGAAAGCGGGCTTAATTTCTGCTTGGTAGAGCGGATGGGCAGCTAGAGAAGTTGAAACTTGATAATTTTCAGCTAAATTTTGCAACCACTGTTTTGGATTCGGATGGGCTTGGGCAAAGCGAAAAAGGGCCATAACTACTTTCGTTAACCCTTCGTCTGAACGATCGCTTGAAAAATTACGGGTCAGTTCAAAGAAGGTCGTTTCATTTTCGGCATACTTTTCATCGCGCAACGCTTCCCAAACTTCTTCTTGTAACAATAGCCGTTCGGTTTCATCCGTCAATAAACGAAATACAGGATCCAAACCAATTAAATAATAATAGCGACGAATCACCGCTAAACAAAAAGCATGGAGCGTCGAAATATGCGCCATTGGTAAAAGCGTCAGTTGGCGTGAAAAATGCTGCCGGCGCTCAGGATCACTTTCTTCATTTACGGCTTTTTCTAAAGCGACTTGAATTCGCTCTTTCATTTCTTTGGCAGCTGCTTCGGTAAACGTTACAATTAACAATTCGTCCACACCAACGCCACTTTTTAATTTTTCAATGACTCGACGTACAAGAACCGTTGTTTTACCTGAACCAGCCGAAGCCGAAACAAGTAGATGGTCACCCTCGTCAAAAATTGCTTGCCACTGAGTATCGGTAAAAGTTTCGTTATTTGGTTTTAAAGGAATCTTAGCCATTTTGCTCTCCTTCCATTTTTTTCATAATTTCTTCTTTTGTTAACGGTGTAATCCGATGGTACTGATTTTCTGGTAGCATTACATCGAAATTACAAACGCTACGAAAGGCACAAAATTCGCAAGCTGTTTTCTTTTTCGTTACTTGATAAAATGGGTTTAGCTGAATATCGCCAGATTGAATCTGGTTCCCACCAGCAATCAGATTTTTTTGATTATGTGCTCGGAGCCGTTCAATTTCTTCTTCTTGATAAAACTTATTTGCCGATTGGCCAACTTTCGTTAATTTCCCATCTTTATCCGCTCGAATTGGGAAAACAGAAGAATATTCCTTTTCAGCTAAAGACTGATCATAAAGCGGGAAAACTTCTGCGTGATCAACAAATAAGCCTTCATATTTGAACGTTTTTAACCGTTCTTTTTCTGTTGCGCCCTCAACGGTCACCAGTGGATTTTGGACATGGAAATAATAGGCTCCGGCTGCTTTGGCTTCTTCAATCCCTAATAGTACACTAGCATCTTTTAAAGCGACGTCTAAATAAGTAATTAACTGCATCGCCAAACCAAAATACGCATCTGTCAAATTAAATTCACGACGGCTCGATTTGTAATCCACCACCGATAGCCAAGTTTCACCTTGTATCACAGCCGTATCAATTCGGTCAATTTTACCACGAACAAAAAGTTTTCCCCCAGAAGTAAGCGGCAATTCGAGTCCTGGAACGCCTTGTTCTTTTGCGACTTGACCAAATAGCACTTCTGTTGCTTTTGCTTCAAATTGACTCTTTGTTCCTTGTTGATGCAAGGCCCACGTCACTCTTTCAATCGTCTTGCCTAACTGATAACGAATGAATTGCATTCGTGGTGTCGCATCAAGTAAATGGTATTGGCGTTTTCCGAAAATTTCTTGTAAAACTTGATTTACAAAAATTTGCTTATCCGCCTCTTTTAAATCGGCCAGACGCACATTCGCTTGAATCAATAAATTCAAAAAGTGGTCCAAAGCATCATGGAAAAATTCCCCTGTAACAATGGGGCTTAAACCGTAAATTTCTCTTTCTTTTAACCTCAAACCAAAATTTGCAAAGTATTTATATTGACATTCATAAAAGGTTTCCATTCGCGAAACAGAAGTATAAATATCTTTACCATAAAGTTTTTTGGTGGTCTTTTCAGAAAGTTTTGTGGGAATATTTTTAGCCATTTGACTCGTTAAGGCTCGTTTAGCTAGTTGTTGGTAAGAACTTTGTAAAAGGGCCTCTTTTAAAATACGCCAAGCTTTCGGTAAACCAACTTTTTCTTCCTGAACTTGTCGGGTCATTTGGTTTAACTGTCGAACCAAGCCACGGTAAGAGCCAATTTGTTCAACTAGTGGACTGGCTAGGCTAAGTGGTTTACGTACTTGAATTGGCACGTTTGCGGCTTGATTTAATCGCTTTAAATACGTTGACGGTTGAATCTTTTGTTTTTCATCATGACTTGCTGCATAAGTTAAATATAATTTTTGACTGCCTGATAAAAATACATTATACGCCACAAAAGGTTCTTGCCGAATCGTTTCTTGCTGACGGTCGCGGATAAAGGCTTGCTCAGGCAAATAAGTATTTAAAAAAGCCCGTTCTTCTCTAGATAATAATGTCGCATTTTCAACTTTACGTGGAAAAGTGGCTTCATCTAGTCCAATCGCAAACGTCACTTTCCCTTGTAATGGTCGAGCCAAATCAAGCGGATTGACTTTAATTTGGTCAATCGCCGTTGGAATTTTACCAAACTGGGCATTCGTTAAGCCACTCGTCAACATCTCTTCAAATAGCGACCATTCAAATGGATCATCACCGTTAATTTCGACAAATTGGTCTAGTAAGTCCATCAAACTATCCCACGTTTGTTCATGGTTGCGCGCTTCTTCTAACGCACCGTTTTCAATGGCTTGGTCGCGCCAATGAATCAATTGCCCTTCAATATCTAAGTCCACTAGCATTTGATAAAATAAAGTGACCCCTTCGCGAATCGTTGTTGCTTTTTTTAGTTGTTTAAAAAAAGTAACAATATCCCGCCGAAATGCTTGGCGTACTTGATTCGTCTGCTCTGTTAAAATTTGCGTGTCTTTCATTTGACTCGCTTCAAAATCATAATCAATTAACTGCCAATCCGCTTCTTTTAGCCAAGCATTGCCTTGAAACTGGTGAGCTAAGGCAACATTTTCTGTCAAATCAACTTGATAACGAAACTGATTGCGCGCGTCTTGCCAACTCGTTGCTTCTTTCGACCAATCCTTTGGAATATACAGCTCGCTTCTTAAAAAGCGAAAAATATCTTTTAAGCGATAATGATATTTCGGTAAAACAAATAAAGCTTGGATCATCTCAATTAGCGGATGCTCTTCCATCTTTTTATTTTCATCTAAATAAAAAGGTAAAGACATCTCTTTAAATATACTTGGTAACAGCGGGTAGTAGACCGCTGGCGTTAACGTTAACAATTGAATGTCACGATAGCGCAAAGCTTGCCCTAGCTTTTTCGATTGGCTCATTAAACGTTTAATTTCGACAGCAATTTGGCGCAACTCTTCTTCTGGTGTGGCCACTTGCCAAATTTCGACAAAATCATTCACCTCTTGTTCTAGGCGTTGATTGGTCCGCCAGTGTGTCTCAAGCCCATGAAAACTTGGTGAAACGTCCGTTAACTGCGCGGCCTTTTGGTCAAAATAAACCGGGATTTGTTGATCTAAAGCAAATTGCTTCAATAATTGATAAGTTTCTTTTCCTTCAAAAAACAAGTCATGCGTTGCAAATTGACTTTGCGCCTGATCCATGACCACATCGACACAAAGATTCGCTTTCATCATCAAAACTTGTAAGAGCGCGAACTCTTGCGCTGAGAACTTTGAAAAGCCACTTACAATAAATTTCGTTTGCTGAAGAGAATCAAGTAAAGCTTGGGCCTCTTCGCCTTCACTGGTTAAAAAATTCGTCAATGAAACAAGCGGTTGCTCGATTTGTAAATCACGTTTGGCTAATTCTTCTTCATAAGTTAAAAAAATCAATTGTAATTCTTTTAACTTCATTTGAAAATTGGCTTCTTGGGTCGACTGTTTTTTAGTTTCATCCGGTAGCATTAAGTTATTCATCTCAATTTTGCCTAATTGAAACTCTTGATACAACTCAAGTAATTGCGCGATAAACCCTTTTTGATTGACTTCTCGCCGATACAAAATAAGCTGCTCACTTATTTGCGTTAATACTTTACGCATTAAAAGGGTACTTCCAGTTTCATTTAATGCAGGTTTTCCTAAATGGCCGGCACGTTCTAAAAAATACCAAGATAAGCGTTGAAAACTATAAACTTGGCTTTTAATGGTGCTGAACGATTGGCTTTCTTCGGCTTCTTTTAAAGCCGTCAAAAGCTCCATCTCGCGTTCAAATTTATTATAGTTTGGTACTAGAAAAAAAACTTCGCGATTCGGTTTAAGTAACCATTCTCGCGCCATTTGAATCAGTGTTGTTTGGTGATCGGTGCTACTTGTTCCCGTCACAAATTGTAGTGTCATCGGATTGCCTCCTTTATTTTATTTCAAGTAAAGCCATTTATATGAAGATTCGAAAATCAAAATTTTTCAATCTATCCTAATTGTAACATACCCTAACATTTCTTCGTTTATTTCTAGCAAAAAAAAAAGCCTCCTCTCGCTCTTCTAATAACAAAAAAGCGCTCCTTAAATAATACGCATCTAAGGAACGCCCGGTTAAGGCTGATTTAAAATAATGTCAATCGTTGTCCCTTTTTTTAAACGTTTGGATAAAAAAGGCAACAACTCTTCTAGCGACTGGGTAAAAATGAAAAGGGGCAAGCGTAAACCCAATCGAAAAAAATTTACTTTTAAAACTTGATTCTCGCTATCATGAAAAATAACAACTCGATCGATTTCACTATATTTTACACCGCGATTATCCATTGAATGAGTCACAATCCGATTTTCGGCTAATCCACGATTATTAAATAGATAACTCAATACGACTAACACCACTAATCCCCCACGCATCACTTCTTGCCAATCGTCCACTTTCATATAAAATAAGAAAATAAACAACGCACTAAAAACGGGCCAAATAAAACTCTGATTGCTTTTTCTTTTTGCAACAAAGACTAACTCTTTTCTTAATAAAAAAAGATAACTGTATAAAACAACCGTAAAAATACCGAGTAAAAGATTAAAAACAGCCATTTTATCCTCCTAACTAACCACTTTCTTCTATTTTAACATATTTTTATTTCCGATTTCGCTTTTTCTTTGTTAAAATAAAGAAGAAAAGAAAGTTTAAGAAAGGAGACGTTTTTTATGGGTAGTTTATTAAAACAGTTCCAACGTTATACTTTTATTCGAGCACTTGTTTATTTTATTACAGGTTTAATCGCTTGGTTTTACCCAGCGGAGTTTACTAAAGGAGTGATTTGGATTGTAGCTGGTTATGTGGGTATTTTGGGTCTACTGAGTGTTTTTTCTGCACTCAAAGAAAAGAAACGCAGCGGAATCATCGGTATCGAGGTTTACTTTGGTGTGATTTTAATCATTGCGGCACTCGCTATTTTGGTTTTAACAAAACCTTTATTAACACTAACCACTATTATTATTGGCTTACTCATCGTTTTCAATGGTTCGATGCGCATTTTCCAAGCACTTAGTCTAAAAAGTATGAACCAAGCCTTTTTACCTTGGATTTTATACGGGATTATCTTAATTGTTGTTGGCTTGTTTTTAATGTTTAATGCGACAACAAGCATCATGACCATTATTGCCGGCATTCTCATTTTTATGGGAGTCTCAGAAATGATTGGTTATTTCCAATTACGAAAATTAAACTAAGCTTCTCTTTGTCAAAAGCGCCTAAAGTTTAGGCGTTTTTTATTTAATGTCCTATGAGTCAAACGTTAAGAGAATCTTATTTTTTTATCATAAATTTCGTGCTATCTAGTATTTTCAAAAAAGCTATAGTATAGTAAGAAGAGAACAAATGGAGGATGGTGATATCAAGTGAAGAAAATTAACGAAGATACTGGCCACCCGAACGATTTACCCGTTATTTTTGAGTATGATCAACAAGGGAACATTATTGGCAAAATCTCTATCAACGATTGGAAAGCAAAAAAAGAAGAGGCCGAAAAACTAAACGAAATTGAAATTAAACTTTACCGTGAATCGATTCACTATTATACCAATAAAGACTTTGATAAGGCAGAAGATATTCTTTTATTTTTAATTAATCAAACCGATTATACCCACTATGAGTACGTGGAACGCTTAGCGAATCTTTATCGCCGGCAAGCAAACACTTCAAAAGAAAAAGAACTGTTACTTAAGGCTAGAAGAAATATGGGTGGCCTTGCTGTCAACGAAGGAATTATTCATCGAATTGACAAACGCTTAGAAAAAAATGCAAATGCCACAGCTAAAGGAAAAATGTCTTTGGCGACGGATTAATGGAGGATTCAAAATGGGCTTAAAATTTCAACGAGAAGATTCTTTAGATAAAATGTTTGAAGAATTTGCTTTTTTACCAGAAGACTTAGAAAAAGAGGCAGAAGAAAAAAACAAAGCGCTACAACGATTCCTAGAACCACAACCAAATGAAAACAAAGAAACAAAGCAAGAAAATTAAAAATAAACCCTTTTGAGATTTTTTCTCTTAAGGGTTTATTTTTTATGCTTAAATAAATTTTTCGATTGCAGCCCAAGCTTCTTCTTTCCCCATTTTTGTTTCAGATGAGAATAAAACAAATTGGTCTGCTGAATCAAATTCTAGCGCTTTTTTTACAATACTTTCGTGTTTGTTCCATTTACCGCGTGGAATTTTATCAGCTTTTGTTGCAACGACAATCACCGGAATATCATAATATTTCAAATATTGATACATTTGAATATCATCTTCTGTCGGTTTATGGCGTAAATCGACCACTGAAATGACGGCTTTTAACTGCTCTCGTTGTGTTAAATAGGTCTCGATCATCGTCCCCCATTTTGCGCGCTCTGTTTTTGAAACTTTGGCGTAACCGTAACCTGGCACGTCAACAAAATGAAGAGCGTTTTCGATTAAATAAAAATTTAAAGTTTGTGTTTTTCCAGGTTTAGAAGACGTTCGCGCTAAATTTTTACGGTTAATTAGGGTATTAATAAAAGACGATTTCCCGACATTTGATCGCCCAGCTAAGGCAATTTCTGGTAAGGGACTTTCTGGATATTGTGCAGGTGACACCGCACTAATCACAATTTCTGCTGAATGGACGTTCATTTTTTCATTCCTTCCTTCTAGATAAACATTAGAATTAGCCAGATTGTAAGCAAACAATCTGGCTAGCTTTAAGATTATCCTACTTTTTTCTCTTGATAAACAAGTTTCGGTTGGGCATCGCCATTTGCGGCCTCTTTTGTAATAATTACTTCTTTAATGTCTTCTTGTGATGGGATATCAAACATTACATCTAACATGATGTCTTCAATAATCGAACGCAAACCACGTGCACCCGTATTTCTTTCAATTGCTTTTGCAGCAATCGCTTTTAAGGCATCCGTCTCAAATGAAAGTTTTGTATCATCTAATGCCAATAATTTTTGGTATTGTTTGACTAAAGCATTTTTTGGTTCCGTCAAAATTTGGACAAGATCGGCTTCGGTTAATTTGTCAAGTGCAGCCATCACTGGTAAGCGCCCGATAAATTCAGGAATCAAGCCAAATTTCAATAAATCTTCTGGGATGATATGTTTCATGATACTTTCGTCATCTGAAATCTTTTGATTATTTGCACCAAAACCAATCGTCTTTTCACCCATCCGGTTTTTAACAATGGTTTCAATCCCATCAAAAGCACCACCAACAATAAAGAGAATGTTCGTTGTGTCAATTTGAATCATCTCTTGGTGTGGGTGTTTACGGCCACCTTGAGGCGGAACACCCGCAACGGTTCCTTCTAAAATTTTTAGTAAGGCTTGTTGCACCCCTTCACCTGAAACGTCACGAGTAATCGAGACATTTTCACTTTTACGCGCAATTTTATCAATTTCATCGATGTAAATAATACCTTTTTCCGCTCGCTCAACATCGTAATCCGCTGATTGCAATAGTTTTAAAAGAATATTTTCAACATCTTCACCGACATAACCTGCTTCGGTGAGGCTTGTCGCATCTGCAATTGCAAAAGGGACATTTAAACTACGAGCCAATGTTTGTGCTAAAAATGTTTTCCCTGATCCAGTTGGACCGATTAAACAAATATTACTCTTTTGCAATTCCACTCCGTCATCTTCTGTTTCGGCGTTTACGCGTTTATAGTGGTTATACACCGCTACTGCTAATGCACGTTTGGCACGGTCTTGCCCAATGACATATTGATTTAAAATATCTAACAGTTCTTTAGGTTTAGGTAGATCCATCAACTCAAAAACTGCTTCTTCATAAAATTCTTCATCGATAATTTCTTTACACAGTTCGATACATTCGTCACAAATGTAGACACCTGGACCAGCTACGATTTTACGCACTTCATTTTGGGCTTTCCCACAAAATGAACAGCAAACTGGATCATTTCCTTTTGTATTTTCGTACACGGTGTTCACTCCTTGATTTTTCACCTTCGTTCAATCTAAAGGTAGAAAAGCTTAATTTAACAATCTTTGCACATTCTAACATAGTTCAATTAAAAGAAAAAGACTTTCACTCAATTGCATTAAAGAATTCTAAAGAATTACGGAAACAACGGCCTCATTTAAAAAACCGCCAGGAGAAATTCCCCAGACGGTCTTTTTAAATGTAAAATTAAGCTTCAACAGCTGTAGAAGTAATTACTTCAACTGCTTTTTTCATTGTAATATCATGTTTTAACATGTCTTCTGATAAAACGCGACGTACTTGTGCTTCAGGCATATTGTAGCTTTCTGCTAATTCTTTGATTTCTGCTTCGATTTCTTCTGCAGTTGTCTCGAATCCTTCTGCTTTTGCGATTGCTTCAATCACTAAGTTTGTTTTCACACGGTTATCTGCTTCGCCTTCGAATTGTTTGTGTAGGTCAGCTTCCGTTGTACCTGTTAATTGGTAGTACATTTCTGGCGCGATTCCTTGACGTTGCATGTTGTTTAAGAATTCGTCCATTGCACGGTGTACTTCATCGTGAACCATCACGTGTGGTAATTCAACGATTTCAGCATTTTCAACTGCTAAACGAATAGCCGCTTCTTCAACTGCATCTTTCGCCGCTTCTTCTTTGCTTTCTTTAATTTCAGCTAAGAATTTTTCTTTTAATTCTGCTAAAGTTTCAACTTCTTCGTCGATATCTTTTGCAAATTCGTCATCTAATTCAGGTAATTCTTTGCCTTTTACTTCATGAACTGTTACTTTGAAAGTTGCTTCTTTACCTGCTAAGTCTTCTGCTTGATACTCTTCTGGGAAAGTTACCACAACATCCAATGAATCGCCCGCTTTTTGACCAACTAATTGTTCTTCAAAACCTGGGATGAATGAACCTGAACCTAATTCTAATGAGTAGTTCTCACCTTTGCCGCCTTCAAACGCTTCTTCACCTAAGAAACCTTCAAAGTCGATAACAACTGTATCACCTTCAACAGCTGCGTCTTCTTTCACAACTAATTCTGCATGTTGTGATTGTAATTGTGCTAAACGTGCGTCAACGTCTGCTTCAGTTGCTTCACGGTCTTGTTTTTCAACAGTTAAGTTTTTATATTCGCCTAATTTCACTTCAGGTTTTACTGTAACTTTTGCTGTAATAACCCAATCTTGGCCTTTTTCCATACTTTCAACGTCGATTTCTGGACGTGAAACAGGATCAATTCCAGCTTCTTTAACCGCTGCATCGTAAATTTCTGGTAAAACAGCATTCAAAGCATCTTCATATAATGCTTCTTCGCCATACATACGGTTAAAAACAGTACGACTTACTTTCCCTTTACGAAATCCTGGTACGTTTAAGTTTTTCTTCACGCTATTAAAAGCTTGAGTTAAACCTTTTTGAATTGATTCTTGATCAACAGAAAATGTTAATACGCCATCATTTGTGGCAGTTTTTTCCCATTTTGCAGTCATTTAATTCCCTCCGAATAACTAATAATTTACATATGAAATAGTTTCATGCATACCTTTAAATAGTACACTAAGCACCTAGAAATGTAAACATTTTAAAACAAAAGTTCTGATGATTTTCTTTTTTATTCATTATTTTTTGCTAAATTTACAAAATTTCACGCAAATTCATGATAGTAAGCGCGAATTTTTGTTTTCAGTTGCTGAATTTCTGGGTATGCAGCTAAAGCTTCTGCCGCCTTTTCATCCCCAAAAATAGCTTGATACTCGTAACGATAACTCTTCTCCCAATCCGGTACTTCGCTAAGTGTCGGCAAAAATGGATACAATAACGCAAAGTGGGCTTGCGCGGGAGTTTGACACTTCCACTTCATAAAAACGCTCGAAAAGCTTGTCATAGCTTATTTTTTTTGTCAAATTTCTACATTCGCTATTGAGTACTATTTAGTACTGGTGTATAATAGGTGATATATAGGTGAGGTGAAGTCGTTATGCGAATTAAAAAAAGTGTTTCTAAAAATTCCGTTTCTTATTCTGTTATCGATAATGTACGTGGCGTTAATGGGAAATCAACCACAAAAGTCATTGAAGCCCTAGGAAATGAGCAACAAATTCGTGAAAGACACCCTGGAGTAGATCCAGAAGAGTGGGCACGTGCCTATGCTAAAAAATTAACACTCGAACAAAAATTAAAAACCGAAACCATCCTCATTAAACATCACCCCGATAAGGTTATTCCAAAAGGGAAACAAAAAACATTTAATGTTGGTTATTTATTTTTACAGTCCATTTATCATCAATTGAAATTACACAAGGTTTGCCAAGAAATTTCTAGTAAATACAACTTTTCTTATGATTTGGTAAGTTGTAAAATGAAGTGCATACAAAATAAATAGAAAAAAGTCATGTCGATACGTTATACTTATTAGCGTCTAAACCAAAGTATAGGAGTGTATCGACATGACCAAAGACAATTTTACCACAAAGAAACGAGAATATAAACATTTATCCGACGTGCAACGTGGGA
>NZ_JAFBFD010000020.1 GCF_016909125.1 Enterococcus lemanii
TCCTCTTTTTGTTATTGGCCGCTAAACCTAACATTAAGAATAATGGTCTTCTTTCTTTTTTTCTAGTCCTACCGCAATATATTTTACACTTAGGTAATTTCCTCATAAACAAAAACAGCTAAATCCATTTAATTAGGGTTTAGCTGTTTATCTATCGGTAAAAGCACAAGATATTTGAGTTTTATTCGAATGATTCTTCTTTTAGTTTACTACGAATCAGTATGTTTCTATCCTTTTAATTCAGGCGAATCACTGATTTGGCGATTCACTAAATGGCTCACTCAAATTGGGATACGTTTCATTTGATGAGGCAAGTACTTGGTCATGACTTGTTTCGCTAGCGACTTCTTTCATTCCTACTTTAAACGCTAAGAAATACAACCCTCCCAGTAGCAAACCGCCACCGACCAAATTTCCTAGCCAAACAAATAATAAATTATTCAAAAACGCCCCCCAAGTCACACCACCAGCTAAAATGCCTGCCATTATCAAGAACATATTAGCGACCACGTGTTGATAACCGGCAATCACGAAGCCTGCAACCGGTAAGAAAGTACCTACAATTTTCCCAATAAAATCTTTCGAAGCCATATTCATATACACACCTGTACAAACAAGAATATTACAAGCAATTCCCGACAAAAAGGCTTGTAATGGCGCATCCGCAATTCGTCCCTGAGCCACGGCAATGGTTCGCTCTAAAAAATGACCATCTAATGTTTTTGAATAGTAACCAAAGAAAATAGCAACACCAACAGCCCCAACGAAATTAAAAACCGTAACTAAAAATAAATTTCTTGCCCATTGCTTCACACTAATTTCCTTGGCATAAAGCGCCATCGTTACGACAAACATATTACCAGTCACTAGCTCACCACCTACAAGCAATAAGCAAATTAAGCCAAACGGAAACATCAGAGCGCCCATTAAGTTAGTCATTGTCCCCCACGAAGCAGGCATTGTCCCCATTGTTCGAATCATCGCAACACCCGCTAAGGCAATGAAAACCCCGGCCATCATTCCTAAAGTTGCGATTGTTATAAAACTATAGTTTGCTTTTACTTTTCCTCTTTTAATTGCTTCATCAACTAATTCTTTTGGTGATAATGACATTGACTTACCTCTTTCATTTTTCAATATGTAAATAAATATATGTATTTATATATAAATTTGTTATCTTTTTCACTATTATAATAACATATTTTTTACATAATAAAACCCTTTTTTTTATTAAAAAATAGAATTTCCAGTTATTATCCGCTTGAAAACAACGACGAAAAGGCTTTTTCTAGCTAAAAAAAATAATAAATGCTCATTTGTTAACAATGGTTTTTTGTTTGAATTGCTTTGATTGCTAAATTTTAAAAAAGGGATTGTAAATTCTTGTTAATTTTGAACAACTAGAAAGCCAACAGGATAAAAAAATCGCCTGTTGGCTTTTCGTTAATTTTTTATATAATGTCTACTGAATAATTGCCAAATATTCATAACGTGCTCAATTTTCGAATATTGACTTAAATATATATCTTATTTAATAGCCACTATAATGCTAATAAAATCGTGTATAATAAACTTATAATTGATGACTTCTGAAGGAAAAACACTGGGTCCCAAAATGGGGTAGGCATAAATCGCTGAGCATTCCTATGTGCCTGGGGTCATCTTTTTTTATTGCTATTGCATTACTTGCCAAAACTTTGATGAACCCTTTAATTTTCTTATTTAAATCAATAAAACCTTGTGATAAGCAGATGAAAATTACAAAGTATTTATAAAAAACCAGCCCACCCTTCAAATTTGAAAAGTGGGCTGGTTTGCTAATTTTTGTCCTGGTAGTCTTAATAAGATATGATTCACTCCCTTTAAAAATTAGCCCTCCACCTCAGCTAATCGTTTGTCTAACTGTTCTAATTTGAATTGTCTTTGGTGGGATTCAAAAATAATCGATTTATAAAAAGAACGAATACTCTTACGTGAGGCAATCTTATTCTGATAACAATACACACAAAATCTTCGGCAGAATCTTATACTAACAATACCTCTTGATTATCAATCAAAACACGATAATCCTCTTGAATGGCAATCGTCCGAATATCAAAATCATTACTACAAATTACTCGGGCATTGACCATCAGGCAAGCTGTAATTGTGGCAATCTCCCCAAAGTTAGAAACTGGTTTCATTCGTTTCCCTTCTTCTATCTTAGTAAGATTCATCTCACGAAAAGATTCTTTAACATCCGTGAGTCGGTTTCGATAGATTTCTTGCTCAACCTTCGTTAAACAAGAAGAATCTGCCGGATCAAATAGAAGCCATTGTTTCTCAGTAACAAAAGAAACCACCGTATTTTTTATTTCTGAGGTAAGTAATTCGTTATAAACTTCTATATGGATATAAATATTCTCATATAGGTTATCCATCCATTCTAAAACATTCTCTTTTTGAAAATTGGCGGCAAAGATTAACATGTTCGAATCAATAAATACCTTTTGAGGTGAATCAGTCATCTTCTACCCAATCGTCCATTAGCTGTTGTCGCTTCAGCCAGTAAACTTCCGCTTGTTTAGGATCAATGTGTTTCAGAAGATTGGCAGCCATTTCTAACGTGATTTGATGATTACTAACTTGTTTCTCAACTTCTTTTGAAAAAGAATTAAACTGTTCAAACGGATAACTTTCATCTAGATAACTTGGTGGAAAACCGAGGTCTTTTCTAACTATTTTCCATTCTTCATCGCTTCTGTTTATAATCGATGAAGAGATACTATTTCCGAGTTCTTTTAATCTTCTAGTTACTGCAACATAAGGCATAGAGGAGAGATCCGCAATCTCGATTATTTTATTATCAAGATTTCCTTTCAAATTTCGAAAAAGAGCGGTTACGAGATCATCAGGTAACATAACATTAGCAGCAAAATGGTCTGCTGCTCGCTCATGATCAATTTTTTCATAAGCAATTGGAATTTCATCTGATTCATATTGTAGATGCCAGAGTTCATGCGCAGCACTATAATACCTGATACGTAAAGGTTGTGCCGTATTAATTGCAATAAGATGTTTATCTAACAAATGAATTGAAGCGCCATAATAAGAAAAATCCGGTACATTTTGATAAATAACAAACGCCTTTTTAGCAATTACCTTCTCAATTTCACTCCCTAAAAAAACTTCTTTTCCAAAATAATTTTTTAGAAAATCATTAGCATAAATTCTTGATATTTTTTCCGCTTGTTTTTTATTGATTGTTGTCATCTAATCCACCTACTTATTTAGCAATTGAACAAAGTGTTCTACGTCAAGTAACAATTGATTGAATGCACGTTCCCCTTGTTCATTAGAAATACTTCCTCTTAAAGAATAAACAAGCTTGCCACTAAATCCATCTGCTGAAGAGGCAAGTTCAGAAATACTCATACCCGTGATTTTGGCAAATTTTTCAATCTGTGCAGGTTGAAGTTTTCGCGTACCATTAAATAGTTGGCTAATCAAAGAAGGTGCAACGTCCATTTCAGTGGACAACCATGCTTGGGTTTTACCATTATCCGTCAACCATTTCTTTACATTTTCTACTGTATTTACATCACTTCTCATTGTTATCGCCATCCCTTCACACATAGTGTAACACCATTTGTGAATATTCACAATTATAACGATACGGATTGTGAACTTAATTTCCAAAGAAGGAGAGACTATAAAAATTTAAACTAAAAAACCAAATCATAAAAAGATACTTAAACAAACGAATCGTTTGATCTCATTTATCTCGCTATCATTCTTTCTCAATTTTATAAAATCTATAGCTAGCACACAGCCATCTATAACTTAATAAATTCTTTTAATACACGATAAACTGTCACAATAGGCATCCTTTTCAATCGATTCAGCAGCAATACGGTCTCGATTATTCCATGCATTCGTTAAAAGATACGCAAATAATAACTGATTTCATTTTAATTTTTAAACTTCTTTATTTAAAATGGCATTTAATTTCTTTAAATCACTAGGTAATAAAAATTGTTTTCTTCTATAAAAAACCAGCCCACTCTTCAAATTTGAAAAGTGGGCTGGGTTGCTTCGTCTAAAACAATTTTTGTCCCCTATCGTCGGGGTTGGGGCTCGAGTAGCAAAACAAATTCCTCGCGATAACTATCCTTCATTCATTTCATTCAAAACCCGTACCTGACCAAGCAGTGAAGTGAATTCGGTGATGGCAACTTCATCAATTTTTTGGATGGTTGCGGCGATTTGATTGGCTAGTTTTTGATCGATTTTTTGGGTTAAAGTCTCGTACTTTTTAAGTAGTACTTCCCAAGTAGCTGGGTGGGTGGTGAAGCCTTCGTAATCTTGCTTTTCTACCGAATAAATCGTGCCATCGTTTGTTTCAACTTCAAGGCGACACGCCATTTCTTGTGGGAAACGCGCGCTGTAGGTCGCATCGACTTTTACCTCGACTTTTTGTAGTAGGTTTTGAACGTCGGCTTGGTTAATTCGACTCGGCTCGTATTGCTCAGGCATAACTTGACCGTCTAAAAAGGCCACGGCCAGCATATATGGCAACGAATGATCGGCTTCTTCTTTCGTTTGGATGGTTTTCTTTTCGCCTTCTTCGCCACCGCCAATGATATGATACGCCACATCAAAAGTTGTTAGACGGATTTGTTTGATGTCTTCTACGGCTATTTTTTGCTTATTGCGAATTTCTAAAAGCCCTTCGATTGAAGATTGGGAATGAATTTCAGCGTTGTATTTTTTTATGATGGTTTTGTTTACGTGTTCTAGCATTTCTTTTGACCAATCAATAGTAAACTTGCCGGCAATACTGTCCATCAAACCTTTATTGCCTTCAAATACTTCGCGTGGACCAGTAATGCCATAACTTGCAAGGAGCGCCGCATGGACAGCTCCCATTGCGGTATTCGGATAAGTCAGGCCTTTCCAATTGGATAGACTGCCTGTTCTTGTTACCCGTAAAGCGTTTTGAGTTGTGCCTGCAATCGCAATGGCATTGGCTATTTTCTGTGCATCAAGTCCCAGTGCTTTTGACGCACCAGCCGCTGCACCATACGCGCCTTGCACGGTGTGGTCAAAGCCGTGTTTTCGAACGGGTGCTACCTCTGATAATCGAGTTTGTACTTGATAAGCGATCCCTAGCGACAATAGAAATTCTTTGCCACTAATTTGATTGTATTCCGCCGCAGCAAGAACTGGCGCAATATTGTCTGATGGGTGACACGTTTCTTCTTTGGCTAAAAAGGAATCGTTGTAATCCAAATAACGAATTGCTGCCCCATTGTAAAAAGTTGCGTCCACCGGTGTCGTTTTCCCACCACCGATTAAAGTCACAAGCGGCTTGCCACCAAAAGTTTCCGTCATTTGACGAATCGCTTGAATTGGCTCTCCTTCTAGCGCGCCAATGGCTACTCCAACACTATCTAATAGCCGCTTTTTTAAAGCCTCCACCGCTTCTGCTGATAAATCTTGCCATTCAAGTTGTGCGACCCATTCGGCAAGTGATTCAACCATTGTTTTATTTGTTTTTGTCACAGAAATCCCTCCTTCTTGCGATGATTCATTAAGCATTTTTGCCGTCATCCAGTGTCAGGACGCGACCAAATAATTCCGCATTCCCCCAAATCCCTCGACGCAAACCTTCTAATTGAACAATTTGGCTATGGTCGACGAACAGATTGATTTCCGGACCATAGTTTTTAATATACCAAGCAAAAACATTCGGATCGGCTGCTTCAAACATGACTTTTTCCGTGCCTAGCTCTTTCACAAATTTAGAAACCATGTCTGTTCGCCAAGTATCCACACTTTCCGTAATACCTTCTGATTCAATCATAAGCATATACGCACCCGCGGCTAAACATTGCTTGCCCGTCTCAATTGCCTTATCGATATCGGTTAACCCAGCTGCTTCGTTTTGCGCCACCGTGTTGGTCCCACCAGAGCCAAATTGAATCCCAATCTCTGGTTTTGCCAGTAATCCCGCTGCTTGAACACGCTTGGTTAAACGCACAATGTCGTCACTTGGAATTGTTAAAAAACCCGTAGAAATCTCAATAATATCAAAACCAACTCGTTTGCATTCACTAATATAATGATCGACCGCTTCAATTCCTTGCGTCAAAACGTACTCCATCCAGCCACCCGTATCGACTTTCACGTCATATTCATGACAAATATTGATAAAATGAATTAATTGATCTTCTGGCATCAAAGAAAACGAGCCCCCCGCAAACTTAATGATATCCACATGTTCACCCATTGTTTCCATAATATCTCTTAAATAACGTTCCCCCATGACATTGTAGTACGGGCCGCGGATTTCGGTTACCCCATAACTTCTTGGCTTTTTCGGGCGGCTATTGTGTCTAATTTTTGAAAATGCTTTATTATTGGTCATCTGACTTCAATCCTTTCTATGATAAAACTAAAAACAGTGCGTGCTTCCCTTGCTCCTTTTTTCATACACACTTTTGAGTCATTCATCGCTTTTTTCGTTTTTCCTGTTTATGTTACGATTCATGCATGATAAAAGCGTTTTGATTGATTCTGTGCTAAAGTGAAGAAGTAACGTTAAAGTCATCTTAGCACCACAACTTTTAGAGATAAATATGGATTCTCGTTAGAAATATCGGATTTCCCGATGAATAGGATGTGAAAGAATGAATTTAAATCAAATGAACGCCTTTTTGGCCATCGTTGAAACAAGTAGCTTTACGAAAGCCGCTGACCAGTTGTACATTAGCCAATCCACCCTATCTGACCGACTCTTTGCTTTAGAAGAAGAACTTGGCACACGCTTAATCCAGCGACGTTCCGGCAACAAAAAACTAAGCTTAACCGAAAAAGGCATTGAATTTTTAGACTACGCTGCTCGTTATATTGAATTAGAAAATGAAATTAACGATTGGAAAAAGGCCCCCTTACTCCCGCATCTAAAAATCGGCGCACCGCAAACCGTTAATGCGTACTTGTTTCGTGGCCTTTATCGCAGTTACCTAGCAGATACTTATCAAATCCACGTCAGCTCCCATTGGAATCGCACCATTTACAATATGGTCAATTCATTTGAGCTCGACATTGGCATTGTTTCTCGCCCTTACCAGTCTAAACAAGTAACGACCACCGCTTTGATCAATGAGCCATTACTAATTGTTTATGACGAACGCTTTTCAGATTACCAAAAACTCACCGATTTAAAACGCCCCGATCAAATCTATATCGGCTGGGGACCCGTTTACAAAAAGTGGTATCATCAACACTGGGACCGAAACATTCCGGCAAGAATTACACTCGATTCCCCCGAATTACTGATGGACTACCTCGAATCCGAAGCGGCTTGGGCGATCGTTCCCTTATGTATTTATCAAGACATTATCCAAAAAAATCCCCATATCAAAACCGTGCCAACCGAAAGTGACGTCCATCGCACGCTCTATTTAATTTATCAAATGGGCCAAGGCCAAGCCCGAAATCAAAAAATTGAAGAATTTATCAAGAGTTTGCATGATTATGTGCTAGATTTAGAAGTGCAGAATTTATGTACAGTTTTAGGGGGGATGGGGAAAGAAAAAAGAGAGTGAAGCTTGTTTTTGAGAGTTTTATTGAAACATAAAAAAACTTGAAGCGCCTGCGATACATAAAGGCGCTTCAAGTTTTTTATATTTAAATTTATTTTTTTATAAATCAAATCATTAAAAATATCTCTCTTGCATTTTTATCTTATCAATTATTCTTTCTAATTCAATAATTTCCCTTACCAAGTGATGAACTGTTGTACATGGATTTTTTTGCGAAGCTGGAACGTTCATCTCGTAACTCTCTTCAAGTCTCTGAGCATTTTTTATTGCTGAATTTCTACGATTTTGTAAAATTTCAGTTACCCTAGGATCATTTTTGTTATATCCCTCGAGTCCTTCTTTTTTCATATACATGTCCAGTTTTTCAGTATATTGCTCTCTCATAATCCCTGACTGAAGATATTCGAAATGCAATAAAAACCATAGTTCAAAAGAATCATTTGCCCAAGCCGTTTGCCAACCTAGACTAGCAGCCTTTTTAATTGCATTATCAAAATAATTTTCTGGAATATCATCTTTGTCAAACACTAACCATATATTTTCAAATAATCTAGGACTTGTCCTTAAATAAGCTACTACATCTTCAATTAAACGAAAATTACTCGTTCCCATCCCTTCAATGTCAAAATTAGGAACAGTTACTCGATCTTCGTATCCTTGATATTTTCGGCTTAAACCATCAGCCATTTGTTGAAAGTATAAGACTTCTGTTTTCGTTCCCTCTGAAGCAACTAAATAAGTGGCCGGCTCAAGAATTCGTTTTTCTCTTGTTTTTCGTTTTCCGACTTTTCTAGCCATTGAACTCCTCCATTCGTTTTAATGAAGGGATAGAGCGGTACCTACCTAAGATATAGTCTTTCCCATAACTTGCATCATTGCGGATTTTTTTGTCTTTTTCATCTACATAAGATACTAAAGAATACAATTCAGAAACCCCTTGCTCGCTTTTATCAGTAAACCAAATTTCATCTCTTCTAAGATTATCCTTGTCTAAGGTAAAAACTTCTTGCGTTGAAAAAATTAGTTGCGCATGATTCGGGTTAATTCTTTGGTCGTGGAACATAATGATAATATAGCGAATTAATAATGGATGAAGTTTGGCATCCAATTCATCAATAAAAATTGTTCCTCCATTATCAAGAACTTGTTTAATATTTACATAAAGCATCAACATTTTTATCGTACCACTCGATTCACTCTCAATCGGTGTCTGCAGTAACTCTTTTGTGAATGGATTCTGATGATAAGCAACGACACTTTTCCCATCACTTTCTTCAATCACACCTAGCTCGGCAATTCCAATATCAATTGCCCGAATAAAGTTCTCAAGTTGTTTTTTTTCTTTTGGATTTTCAATCAATTTAATCAATGGATGATTCCAACGGCCGTTTTTCATTCGTCTAATTTCTGTAAATTCTCGATTAGGGTTACCATAATCGACAACAGGCGTATTTTTAAACCATTCAAATACCGTTTGTATAGTCGGCAATTTTAATTTAGAAAGAACAGAAAGAATCAAAGTGTTACTTTCCACTAACGAAAGTAAATTTTTAACATCAATTTCGTCTAAAATAGTGCCTTCGAGACTATTTTTAGTGCGATCAAAAATTGTCAAATAATGTTCCATTACTCGTGATGAATCACGCTGATATAAATATTCTTCAAGTATCATTCCCTCTTGACCAATTGAAAAACCATACTGAAAAATATCTTGTTTAGCAGAAAAAATAACACTAAATTCAGTCGGAATTGCTTTGTCTTCAAACCAAAAAGGTTCTGGTTGGAATCGATTACTAGATAACTCGTTTTGAAAAGAATAAAGCACCAGATGTTTCATAATATTAAACGCATCAATGACGTTACTCTTCCCAGAAGCATTTGCACCATAAATTGCTGCAACTTTTAATACCTTTTCATTAAACGAATCCGTCACAACATCTTCTGGATGCTCTTTAATCGAAGTTGCTAATAAATCTAGAGTCATTTCATCTTTAAATGATTTAAAGTTCTTAAACGTAAATTGATGTAGCATATCCTCACCTCTCAGAATCATTATACGTTAAAACAATCGATATTTCAATTTTTGAGAAAATATCTCAAAAATCAAATCAGAAAATTTAACCGTTAAAAAAGTCTGATTAAACATATTTCTGTTTAAATCATATGCTGTTTATCATTTCCATGCACAAAAAACTTGCCATCCATTCGTATATAAATGGATGGCAAGCTTGCATTTGTTGAAAAGTTTGTTATTTATTATTGGGAGTAGATAGTGGAATAACATTTGAATCGTTAAAATAAATAGGTAGCGGTTCAGTCGTATATTGATCTAAGAAACTAGGTTCTAAATTGAAAATCGCTTCAAAAAAAGATCGATCAATAAAATGATCATTGCAGATAAAATTTTTATTTCTACTAGTACTAGTGTTTGCCAATTTATTTTGCAAAAAAGTGAGCGCTTGAATATTCTCAAAAAAAGCTATATTTTATACTCATTTTAACGGAAAAAACCCTACTTTCGTAAAAGTAAGGTTCCTTAGTTTGGATACGTATATCGAACTAAAGTAAGATTAACCCCGTAGTGAAGCTTCACTACGCGAGCCAGTCTGAGAAGACTGTTTCATTTAAGAGAAATATTACTATTACTTACTTAGAGAGTCAAGTAAAATAAAAAGAGGATATCTTTGAGAACAGCTTCTTCATCCATTTGTTCTAAAAGATTACCTAAACTAACGATATTTAGCGACATCCAAATTAACCCTTTCTAACTAAATAACTAAAAATAGAATCAATTGAATCCTTATCATTTTATGTTGACTTTCAATACTAACTCGCTTTGAACTGTCTAAAGCATCCAGAAATTTCTCTGCGGTTTTTGTACTAAAGGTCAATTCTTTTTTAAAACTCTTAGTTGCCATGACAGGTTCACTCTCCCTTCTATTTATAAACGTCTCGGCGGTGGCCAATTTATAAAACTAAAATAGTGATTGTATCGTCCTCTCTGTTTGCTAATAAACGATAAGCACCTATCCTATATCGCCATTGTCCGCCCTTGTTCCCCGCTAATCCTTTACCATGAGTTCGAGGCAAATCGGTGCCTTCTAAATTTTTAGTAATCCAAGATAGTAGCAGCATCGTTTGGTACTTATCCATCTTTTTTAATGCTTTTTGAACATTTTTTTCGCATCGAACAATCGATTTTTTTCCATCATAGCCCTAGTTCTCGAAACAGTTCTTGGTAGGAAATACTTTCATCGTTTAATTCATGAGATTTTATCGCTTGTTCATACAATGCCATATCAACTTGATTTTCTAATCTTTCTAATAGCTTGGTTTTAGCAAATTCTGAGAGACTTAATCCATTTAAATCTGCCAGCGCTTGAATAACCGTTTTTTCTTCATCGGTCACTCGAAATGTAATAATATTCATAAAAAAGCCTCCTTCGCGTACATCCGCTCTACAAATCGACTGTAATATAAATGTACGCAAAGGTCAAATATTTATGCGTTTTGTACCTAATATTATAAAAGCTATAAATTAGTTTATGGGTTGTTGTTGGTTTCTTTAAAATAAACGATAAATCATTTTTTCAATAAGAAAAAGGACTACTAAAAACTGTTGCAATCGTTTATACTACAATTATTGCAGATGACTCGGGAAGGAAAAACACTGGGTCCCAAAATGGGGTAAGCATAAATCGCTGAGCATTCCTAGGTGCCTGGGGTCATCTTGCTTTAAATCATTCTTCCTCAATCTTTGGTAAATAGTTTTTTTGGGAGCTATATTCTATGACAATAAAATCAATAAGCCATGGTTCTAATCTTCATATCTGCTTCCTCGTTTCTATGCACAGTATATGACTGCGCTCTCAACACTTAAAATAGAGTTTTCTTCAACTATTTACCGCAAAAAAGTAAACGCTCTATCAATAAAAACACCTAGACTGCTTAACCGAATTAAAAAGTTAAGTTGCCTAGGTATTCCTAATAATTTAATTTTTGATTCTTTTAGTCTAGATTCAGCTAATAACATTTTCTAATACTTTTTAAAATGATAATTAAGCGTAAGATCTTTATCCTAATCTAATGATAACAAATCTACTAACCCCAATTGATTTGACTTTTTTCGTTTAGGACTTTTTTGGGAATACGCTCGGATCGCTTCCACTAAATCATTTGGATTTGAAAAAGTTGATTCAATGTAGCCTTTTGATTTCAAGATACTTGCTTTTTCATTTAAATGTGTTGCTAAAAAAATTGAGGGTTTTTGTTTCTCTTTTCCACTTTTCACTTTCTGAAATTCTTGATATAAACCATAGTGATGAATTAGCAACATCTCTATTTCCGGGGTCGTTAAAAAATAATATGTAGCTTTAATTTTTTCTTGATATGGACTTTTAATTTTTCTCATCGCATTATCGTTATCTTGAACTAGAAAGATTACTAATTCTTTGTCATAATTCATCGTTAAGTAACGTTTCTGAAAAATATCGGATTTCCTAGCGTCAATTGGCAATATATCATTCGTCAATAAATCATCTCGGTTAATTTTTAATTTATTATGATCCAATAAAATTTTCAGATAATACTTTTCAGAATTCCCCTCACAAATCAATGCAATATAACGATTTGACCATTCAATCATTGTCTAAGCCCTCTACTGTTTTTTTTATAAATCGATTTAAATTCCAATACCTTTCAAAAGATGGTGCCGTACCAAACAATCCACTCAAAAATAAATCGCTATTTTTGATATCTGAACGATTTTTACCTCCCTCACTGGCTAAGCGATTCAAGCTTTTCACACTGATTTTTTTGTTAATTTTTCTAACAATCCGAATAGAATCACGCCTTTTTAATGAATCAAGTAGTTCACTGTAGTGGGTAGAAAAAATAATCGTTGCGCCGTTCTTATTCACATCCGACTGGAAAAATTCAATAATATTTTCTACAATCGCCTTATTAAAATGGTTTTCCAGTTCATCAATTAGTAGGTAGCCTCCCTGAGTTAAAGTAGAGATGATTGTATTTATTAACCCCAATCCCCTAATTGTTCCTGAAGATAAATACTGATTTAAGTCAAAAAACGAAACTACCGTCTCTTCTTGATCGGCTAATTTTAAATCAAAAGCAATTCTTTCTATAGAAAAATTTTCTTTATTAAAATCTTTTGGAACTTTTAAGACTAATTTTTCAATAGTTGGATCCAAAAATAAGATGATTTCTGATGAGAATTCAGAAACATTACTTAAAAAATTCATATCAGTTTGATTGAACGTATCACTCACATAGTCAGAAGGTATTTTATTTAACTGCGATGGCACAATTGAATCATCAGACTTTAAAAATTGAAGTATTTTCTTATCTAAATGTTTCCTCTCTAGCTTTAAGGAAAGCTCTTCTTCCCCAAATTCATAAAGTTTTCTTTTAGAGAGGTTACTTGTCAATTTCTTTTCTAAGATAACTTCATTGACAAACTCTAATTGATTCACATAACCTTTTTTATTTTTTTGTAACTCTGAAGTTGTTTTATAAATACAATCTTTATCAACAAAAAAAGTAGTGATAATAATACGATCATCCATTAAATCCATTATTTTTTTTGTCGAATTTGCACTTTTTCCCATAAATATAACTTCAAACACATAATTCATTAACAATAAACTGTTCGTTTTCCCCGAAGCATTGACACCTGCCAACGCGATTACATTATTGGTATTTACGGTTCCATTTATCGGCGTAACAATCCCAGTTTCTTTTTCTTCTTGGTAGACTCTTTGTTCATTCACAAAGTTCATTTCAAATAAATGATTCTCGAATATTTTTATTCCTTTAATTTTCATACTTAGCATTTTAGGCAACATATTAACGCCTCCTTCAAAAACTATCATAAACGAAATTTTCGATTATGACCAGCGTTATTAGTCAAATAATGAATATTGCAAATGAATAGAGCCACTTATGCGGGGTATAGAGCCAGCTATTGCATTAATTAGAGCCGCTAAGCGCGAAAGAGAAAGCCAGTAAAATAATAAATCACTGAGCATCCCTATGTGCCTGGGGTCATCTTGCTTTAAATCATTCTCCCTCAAGCTTTACTAAAAACCTCAAGCTTTACTAAAAAGCTTGAGGTTTTTTTGCCCTGAAAACAAAAAAAAGGCGTTTCCGCGCCTTTTTTTCTGAAAGTTTTTTATGATTTGATACTTCGTGCATTTTTTATTTTTATTTTTGTTTTAATAATTCATTGATATAAGCGATTTTTTCAAACGCAATTTCTGTTGGTAAGGTACAGTCGGCACCAATGATGTATTTATGTGAGCCAAATGTCGCTTGGATTTCAGCTAGATTTTCTTTGATTTCGGCTTGGCTGCCATCGACTAATACGCCTGAGCGGTCATCGAATCCGCCTAAATAGGTTTTGTCGCCAAAGATTTCGACTGCTTCGTTAAAACTATAATGGCTTTCATGCATCGCCCAGTTGACCACATCGCTTGGGTAATCTTTGTATCGTTTCAATTCGACTTGTTCTTTACACATATGTAAAAAGCTAAATTTTTCTGTTGTTTTAGTAGCGTTTAAAAGGCCAATTTCTGGTTTTTCTAGAACGTCTGCAAAAAAGTCATCGTTAAAGACATTTTTTTCACCTCCTAAAGCGGCGTAGTAAATGCCTTGTACGCCACTGGCTAACGTTGCTTCTAAAACAAGGTGCGTATTTTCTTCAATAATTGCCATGGCATCTTTAATGGCTTGTGGATTTCTGGCATAGTGTTCTTTCATTAATTCAGGTGAGTAAGAGTAACTGTGGCCGGATGAATGAGAAAGTGACGCCATTAAACCGTGTACGGTACCTAATAAGAAGCATTCGCCATCGTTTTCTGTTACGATTCGATCCAAAATCTCTACTTGATCGGTAATTAATTTTGAATTTTTAGTTAGGCGCGTGATCTTTTTCCAATCGTCAATGGTTTGGATTTTATTCGTGGTGCGCATCTCGTTTTCGTTCATGATTTTCAAAATATCGGTTTGTGTTTTTTCTTTATATTCGAGATGGGCGGCTACTTGAGCATCTACGCCTTGCTTGATTACGTCAGTTGGGAAGTGAAGCCAAAAGCCCATTGGTGCGTGGTCTGTTTGTTCACCGGCTAACGTTTTTATGACGCGTTCCATTTTATTCATGTTTTTTTCTCCTTTGCTGCAAAAACTAATATTTTTAAGGCTTCGCGATAAATTTTGATCGTTTGTTGAAAAACTGTTTTATTCATTCGTTCGTCTTTTCCGTGAGCGAATGTTCGCACGTTTGCCAGTTTTGGGCCGTACGAAATAAACCCAGGGAAATAACTGGCATACGTGCCACCTCCCATATACACAGGAGTTAATTCTTCTTCTGGGTAAAACTGATGGAAATTATTAATTAATTGATGAATCAAATTATTTTGTTCAACTAAATGGCAAGGTTTTTCATTTATCGTCTCAAGTGTCCAATTATAAAATGCTTGTTGAATAGTATGGACGACTGCTTCTTTGGTTAAACCTGTCCCAAATCGAACGTCTAACTCGATAGTCCATTGGCTATTTTCGTAGTTAGTGATTCCTAAATTAATTGTTGTATCACCGAATCGTTCATCGGGAACAGATAAGCCAATTTTTTGACCATTCATATCGGGTGTGTCGAGTTGTAAAATTTGCTGGATTCCCTCACTTAATTGGTATTCGGGGATACTTTTTAACAGGCGATAAGCCGCATTTACGCCGGCCGTTGGTTTTGAACCATGGGCAGGTAATCCCCAAGCGAGAAAGTGATTTTGTCCGCTTTCTTCGACTTGGCTAAAATTAAAGCGAGATAAATTTGCCTTATGGTCAACTAACATTTTTGCTTGATCGGGAACAGAATTAACTTGTTCCCCGCTACTAAAGTTAGTCAACCAAGGAATGGCTTCTTTTTTTGTTAAGCGCAAATGCAAGCGGCCTTTTTCTCCTAAGACTGCTGGAAAAAGAGCATCTGGAACAAAACCATACACAGGCATTTCTTCTTGGCGAACATATTCTTGAATGCATGCCATCCCAGTTTCCTCTTGCGTACCAAAGATTAAGCGAACACGAACACCTTGGTCTTTTATCATAGCTTCTAGTTCTTGAATTAACAGAAGCATCATTGCCGCTGGACCTTTATTGTCATAAATTCCCCGACCATAGTAAAAATCTTGATCTTGCGTTAATTGAAATGGCGGTACGGTCCAACCTTCGCCAGGTGGAACGACATCTAAATGAACAGGAAATCCAATTAAAGGGCCTTGTTCACCTATTTGTGCCCACCCAACAAGGTCATTGACTTTTTTAACTAAGAAACCTGCTTTTAAGCAATGTTCTAACGTAAAATCAAGAATGGCTTGTTGATCATTGGTGCCACTTGTTGGATAAGATTGAAAAGCCAGCCATTTTTCAAGTAACAAAAGAATACGAGTTTCAATTGTAGGCATCTTCTTTCAACCTTTCTAGAACAAGCGTAATAAGGAGCCAAGTAAACTAAAGCCAATTAAAATCCATAATATTTTTGAAGAAGTCCATTTTTTAGCGGTCATTCCCCAATAAACAAAGAAGACAAGGGCAATTGGCAAGATCCCTGGAGCGATTTTATCGAGGGTTTCTTGTAAACTAATCGCTTTTTCACCCACATTCAAAGCGACAACTGTATTTAGTTTTACCATCGAAGCAGAAAGCGCCCCCATCATAAACATCCCTAAAATACTACCGCCTTTAATAATGCTTTTAACTAAACCACCGCGTAAGACTTTACTGATTGATTCTCTTCCTAGCTTGTAACCATAATGGAAAAAGAAATACCCTTCAAAAAAGTTTAAAATTGACCAAAGAACTATAAAGAACGCACCAATCACATTACCTTCCGCCGCAAATGATGCACCTAAAGCAGAGAATAACGCTAAAAATGTTCCGCCATCAATCGCATCACCAATCCCAGCCATCGGTCCCATTAAACCCGTTTTAAAATCGACAATGACTTCATCTGGAACTTCTTCACCAGCAGCTTTTTGTTCTTCCATTGCAAGAACACTACCGTGAATTAAACTTCCCCAAATCGCTTGCGTATTAAAAAAGCCTAAATGACGTTTTAAAGCAGCTTTCAAATCTTCTTCGTCTGGATACAATTTCTTTAAGACAGGCGCAAAAGAGGCACCAACTGCTAATGCTTGCATCCGCTCAAAACTATTAGAAAGTTCGGCTGTCCACCACCAACGTAAGTAAGTTTTTGTGACGTCTTTTTTCGTTAACACACTTGTTTTTTGATTTTCCATCTTTTTATGCTCCTTCCGCTTCTAAGTTTTTCCCAATTGTCATCATTAAAGCGATACAAGTACCAAAGATTGCTGCACCCATAATTGGTAATTCAACATATTTCACTAAGAAGAAGCCAATTACAAACAGTGGAATATAGTGTTTTTTACCAATCATAAAGATCGTTGTCGCAAACCCAAGCGCCGGTAATACGCCACCCATGACCGTCAAACCGTTCATGATCCAATCTGGAATAAAGTTTAAAATTTGATCAACTAAATCCGCGCCGAAATAGTTTACGACAAAGATAATTGGAAATCGTAAAACAAAACCAAACAAGAAAGAATAAGTAGTAGCACAGTGCCAAACACCTTTAATATTGCCTTCATCCGCATATTTATCCGCTTTATGGACTAAAAAAGCATTTCCTGTTCGACGGAGGTTATTAATAAATACACCAATAATTCCCATTGGAACCGCAATACTAACAGCGACTTCCGTTGTAATCCCCGTTTGTAAAACAATTGGAATCGCAACTAAAGCAGCTAAAGCTTTATCAGAAGGAATGTTCCCACCAGCTGCGACCATTCCTAAGTAAATGACTTCAATCCCAGCACCTGTAATTAATCCTGTAGTCACATCGCCTGCAATTACCCCCAAAACAAAACCAATAAAGGTTGGTGATTTTAACGTTGAAAATAATGTATATCCGGCTAAACTCGCCGCAATCCAATACCATAATGCCGTAACCAATGCTAATACAAATGTTGAACTCATCACATTCACTCCTTAAATTTTAGTGATTAAAACTTACTTTTAATTTCCGCAAAACTCATGCTTGATTCTTCTGGAACAATTTGAGCAATAATTTCAGTCCCGTTTTGAGTCATTGTCTCTAAAAATTCAATTTCTTTTGGTAGTAAAGAAACGGCTGAAATAATTTTCGTTCTTCCTTGTTCGTAAGGAATCCCACCTAATTGTAAACTTGTTAATTTCAAACCATGATTTACCGCTTTTTCAACGGATGCGATATTTTTGAATAAAACAAAAACTTTATCTTTTTGATACGCACCAGTATTGAAACGTTCGGCACCTGTTTGAGTATCTAAAATTTCAACATCAACCCCAGCCGGAGCCGCCATTTTATAAATATCAACCATAAAAGCATCCTTGCCTAAATTGTCATCTAAAATCACAATCTTGTTGGCTTGAACTAACTTCATCCACTTTGTAATGACTTGTCCGTGAATCAAACGGTGATCCACGCGTGCAAATTTAATTTCTTCCATTTTTGTATCCTCCGTTGTGTAGTTTTTAAATGCCTCAACTACATTTTCATATTTTTTTCTTTTTTCTAAGGAATGACTCAGTAAATCAAGTAATAAACGTAACGACAAATCGGTATAAGCTTCACCGTCAAATTCTAATGCTAAACGCAAACCAACTTTGTAAGTTGTACTCCCATTTAAATCGCTAATAAAAACAAGTGATTGCTTATTACCAATTGAAGCTCGAATATGATTGAGGTATTCTTCATGATCTGCTTCTAGTGCTAAAGGAAACGCGATTAATTCATCGGAGGAGCCAAATTGCTTTTTGACATCTTCCACTAACGTTTGTCCCCAATTGCCATGGGTCAAAAGAACGACTGTACTCACTTGGCTTCCCTCCTTAAATAAGTTTCTAAATCAATTGCTTCATCCTCTGGGACCATCTGAGAATAAACCCGGATACCTTGATTGATCGTATCTAACAAACGCTGACTTTCTTCACTTGTTAGAAATAAGTTACTCAATACTTTCGTCTTGCCAATTCCAGATGCCATTCGTCCAAGATTTAAAGAGGCGAGATGGTACTGCTGGACGAAGTGACAAGCTAAGTGAATATTTTTAAACAAGACCATTGATTTATTGTTAGTGTCTGCTTGAATTTGATCCATTTGACTACTGGTTAAAAAGGAAACTTCACAATTTTTTGGTTTAGTCATTTGAATCATTTGTTTTTCAATAATGTCTGAAGCCGTTTTGTCATCCACAATAATTATTTTCTTAATTTGCTCATGATCAACCCATTTAAAGAGCACTTGACCATGAACCAAACGATCGTCACAACGAGCAAATAACATCGCAATCACCCCTTTTATGGTAAGACTTCAATCACACTGTTTTGGCCAATCGTTTTACAATACACAACCAACTCCTCTAAGTTCATCGAATCTCTCATCATCGCGCATTCAATTAACATTGGTAAGTTAATCCCTGAAAGCAATTTGAAATTGCGCCTTTCTTTTAAAGCCAATGAACAAATATTAAATGGTGAACCGCCAATTAAATCCACTAAGACAATCACGCCTTCTCCTTGATTTAATTCGTCTAAAGCTTGATCCACTTTTAACTTTAAATCCATAATGTCGTCGTCGCGATTTAAAGCAATAGCTTGGCAATTGGCGATATTTCCTGCAATCAACTCCGAACTATTTTTTACTTCTTGACCAAACTTGCCATGAGTGACGATTAAAATTCCAATCATCTTTTGTCCTCCTCTCACTTTTCACTTTTATATAAGCAAGTAGCGTGCCAACTTTTACAAACGCTTACAATTCAACCTTAAAACCATAAAAAAACCCACTAAGTTCCCAATAAAATTTGGTAAACATTAGTGAGTTGTTTAGTGGGTTACATTTTCACTCTCTAGTATCTGTTAAATAACTAGTGGGTTCTTCCCACAGATAAGGATACTCATAACGCAACATATCAACAATATTATTCAATTCTTCTTCAGGTAAAGAAATCCCAAAATACTCTTCAACAATTTGATAAACTTCTTGTACTTTTAAATAAACCAAGTCTTTAGGTGCACTAGATAGCGATTTTTGCGAAGGAACACCTTTTTCTGTCAAAACTTTTTCTAACATACAACCATTATGAAAAATAAACTTTAATAAAAACTCATCCGATACTTCAATTGCTAGATCATTTTCCAACTTGGATAATACATTTTTAAATAAAGGATAAATTTTATTAGGGTCTAAAAAAATCAAGATTTGTTTTAATTGTTGCATGACTAAAGATTCAAAATAGCGTAATGGTGGTCCTATTTCTTCTTGGTTTTGATCTCTTTGCCAATGACGGGCCATCGTTGTACTTAAACTCAGTACTAATTCATCCAGTGAAAGTTGGCGATTCAACGATTGTTTGGCGGCTTCTAAGACAAGCGGCGTACTAGCCATATCCATCACCCGAACTTTTAAAGAACACTCTTCGATTAACTTTTGCTCAAAGGACTTGATCGAGCCCATATCGGCTAAAATCAAAACCCCTAATCCTTCATCAAGTTCGGTCACTTTTGCTTTGGTTTGTAAGTAGACCGTTTTAACCTTTTCATCTAAATGCATGTTCACTGCTTCCACACTCGTAATTCCTAGTAAATCATTCACCGTCTTAGCAATGCTTGAAGCCGTACTTTCACCGTGCATCACAACTAAGATTCCTACATGTGGTTGTATTTTTTCACTCAACAAATAATTTAAGATTTGTTCCAAAACTTGACGATCAAATTCAGATAAATGAATCTTTTCGCTTACTTGCAAGTTTCTTTCTAGTTCATTGGTAATCGTCGTGATTAAACTGCTGACTGGTAGAAAATGTTGCATGAGGATTTCTTTTTCAATCTTTAGGTTTTCAGCAAATGAATGCGTTTTTAAAACAATTGTTAAATGATAAGCCACCATCTGTGTATAAAATGCCCGTTGTGCTGGTTCAATATACTCAGCCAAAACCGCTTGAACCATATCATAAATGGCAGGCGGCACTTGCATCTCCCCAACAACTTCTTCTTCCACATAAATTTGACCTGTCACCTTCTCGACAATCTTATCCATATATTCAGAAAGAAGCTCTCTCAACCACTTCTTAGAAGAAGCAAGCGAGTAACTTCCACCTAATAACGATAGACCACTCCGCATTTGTTCGTAGATTTTTTCTTCTTGTTTATTGATAAACGCCGGACGACTCGTTGCTGTACTTTCAAAACGAACACTTTCTGGTAATTGGTAAAACTCTTTCCTCTTTTCTTCGAGACCACTTATTTCTTGCGCAATTTCCAGTGGTAAATGATTTACTTTAAGGACAATCTCTTCTTTTTGTCCATTTAAACTGTCAATAAAGGCATGCGCGCAAGTATATTGAATTTCACTTTTCATCTGACCAATGTTGCCTGCAAAATGATAATTTAATAATAAAACGAACACTTCTTGCGGCACACGAATCGGTTTTTGAATCCGCTGACTTTCTTCTTGAATAAACGAATAAATAAATTCTAATTTTTCTCGCCAATCTTTTTGGTATAACGAAGGCAAATGAATATGAACTGGAATTCTGCGTAAAAAAGTATTCAACATCACATTCGTTGGCTCTTCCGTCGTCGCCATAATTAAATGAATATTCGCATGCTCCACTTGGTCGACTTCTCCCAGACGCTTGTATGTCCCTTTATCCATTAAATAAAATAGCATCTCTTGCCCTTTCGCACTCAAGCGATGAACTTCATCTAAAAATAAAAAACCCTCTTTTGCGGCATCAACTAACCCTCGACTATCGCTATCCGCTCCCGTAAAAGCGCCTTTTTTATAACCAAATAAATGCGATAACAGTAATTGCTGATTATCCGCAAAATCCGCACAGTTAAAAATAATAAACGGGGCGTTCTCTTGAATAATTTCACGTTTTTTTGCATATTGAAACATATTCTCCGCAAATAAAGACTTCCCAACCCCAGTTTCACCTGTAATTAAAGTCGTCAAACCATTTGGTGGATACAAAATCGCTGCTTGGGCTTTTTTCACTGCTTCTTTTAAAGAACCTGCAGCACCAACGAGACTTCGAAAAGCTTGTTCTTCAACTTCTTTTCTTCCCTTAAAGAGAAGTTTGAACTCTACCATTGATTCAAAACTCGTTGTCGGCAACTCCAAGCCAAATTTCTCTTCAATTACCACCGTTGAAAAAAATAAAACCGGACGAGTATTTATTTTAAAAGCCTTACCTTCACTAACTAGCTTATTTAAATCTTTACTAACATTTGCCCGTTCTAAATTTAAAGCCTCTGAAATATCAAGCGCCGTAACCCCTTGAATTTCTTTGCCATATAACACAACTTGCGCTCTAGAAAGCTCTTTCATTTTATCGTAAACCTTATCAAGTCTCCGCACCTTGCCACCTCCCTCGCTTTTCTCTTTTTATAAGATAACTGTTTTGAAAGGGAAAAGCAAGGATTCGAAATGGCTATTATTATTTTCCATATTTTCATAACTTTATTATCTTAAATTTAATAATAAACAGATGAATGTGAATGCTAAATCTAGATAAACAGCAATTGCGACACAACTAATTTTTCTTTACTAAACATACGATGACCTAACAGTATGAATGTATTAACTCATCTACAAAAAGAACAGCCACAAACTCCCAAAAGAGTCTACAGCTGTCCATCACTCATTTATACTTCTCACTCATCTTCACTATCAATCACTTTCGTCCCGACAATTGAAACGCCTTGACTACCGATATTGACTAATTGCTCCGCTAAGTGATTAGAGTCCAGTAAGAAAAATGATTCTAAAACCATGCCTAAATTCATTCCCGTAACGACTTTTAAATGTGGTCTTTCCGCAGCTTTCATCGATGCGACATTGGCTGGGGTGCCACCAAGTAAATCGGCAATGACGATAACTTCTTTGTCTTCTGGTAGTTCAGATAAAATTTGATTCAGTTTGGTCATCGTTCCGTCAATGCCATCATCTGGTGTCATACAGACAACGGGATAATTGATTTGGTCACCGACAATCATTTTGGCAGAGTTTAATACTTCTTGGGCCATCATGCCATGGCTCATTAATATAATTTGTTTTTCCACAGATTTCACTTCCTAAAGAATATCTTTTAACCAAGTTTTTTTATCGTCTGGTGTCATGATTGTTGTGATTTCAATTCCTTTTTCTAACAATTTTTCAAAAGCTTGTCTTTCTTCTTTGGTCACACTAATATTTGGTTTTAAAACTTCCGTATCTTTTCTACTAGACATGTTTCCTACATTAATGTTTTGAATATCTAAACCATTTTCAACAAATGGTAGTAGGTCAACGGGTGATTTCACAATCAAAAGCACGTTTTGTCCCTCGTATTTACCGGCCTTAATATTTTGAATCGCTGTTTCTTTTGAAATAATCGATGACGCAATGCCTGCTGGAACGGCCATCCGTAAAACTTGTTTTTGAATATCATTGGTTGCAACGGCATCGTTTGCTACCATTAGACGGGTCACACCTAATTTATTACTCCACATCGTTGCTACTTGACCGTGAATTAGACGATCGTCGATTCGAATATTGCGAATTCCTTTCATTTCCATCACTATTCACCTCGTAAAATAATTTTTTATTATTGTAAAATTCCTAAAGCTGCTAAAAGAATTGAAAGTACCATTACACCTAAGATCAAATAAATCGGTTTTACATTTTTCTTTAACGCCCAGAATACTAGCCCAACTAAAGCGGCTGGTAATAATCCTGGCATAATCTGATCGAGTATTTCTTGCCCTTTCATCGTAAAGTCGCCTTGGGTAAAGTTTAAAGCCACGTTCGCTTTCACAACAGAAGGGATTAAAGCACCCACAACCATCAACCCTAAAATTGAAGTTGATTCTGTTAATAACTTCAAGCTTTTTTCAATAGTCGCAATTAATTTAGTTCCAGAAGAATAACCTGCATTAAATAAAGGAATACTAACTAATTTTAACGCGACACTAACGGCAATCCATAAGAAAATCCCAATGGAACTTCCATCAATCGCCATGTTTGCGGCAATTGCGCCAAAGATGGTCCAAGGAATAACGACAAATAAGCTATCGCCTAATCCGGCTACTGGTCCCATCAGCCCTGTCTTAATTGACGTAACTGTTTCTTCGGTATTTTCATCGGCATTTTCTTCCATCGCTACGTTGATTCCAAGGATATAAGGAGCGACCCATGGATTAGTATTGAAAAACTGCAAATGATTGAGTACTGCTTTTTGCAAATCTTCTGGCCGATTTTTGTATGCTTGTTTTAAAAATGGTAAAACAGCGTAACAATAGGCTAATGCTTACATTTTTTCATAGTTTGACGAAACAGAACTTGTAAAGAACCAACGCCATAAGACACTTTTTTTTGTTTTTTCATCGACTTGATTTGAAACGACTTTTGTATTATTCATCTTCATCCATTCCTCCTACCGTTTGAACGACTTGATTACTCGCTTGGCTATTTTTCTTAAAAATAAGTAAGGCTACTGCAGCCCCGACAATCGCTACCCCTAATAATGGCATATGAACATAAACGGCTAAAACAAAACCAATGACTAAATAACTGAAATACTCTTTCGCCGGTAAGTAACGGAGTAATAACCCAATCCCGACTGCCGGAAGTAACCCGCCAGCTACGGTTAGTCCGCTTGTTAACCACTCTGGTGTGCGTTCTAAAATTGCATTAATCAAAGAAGGGCCAAAAATAACAGCTAATGCGACTGGAATCCCGGTTGTTGCAGCCGTTAAGAAGACACCAAACATTTGCATTTTACTCACCATGCTGTAATCGCCTTTTTTAACACCTGCTTCGGCTTTATGCACCATCCAAACACCAATTGTATTACGAATAACATCTAATTGAACCATTAATAACGCAACTGGAATACCAATTGAAATCCCCACTGAAGCTTCTTGACCAGTTGTAATCGTGATAAAAGTCGCCACAATACTGGCTGTTTGGTAATCAGGAATTGAAGCGCCACCAAAATTACTAATTCCAAGAGATAATAACTGCAACGTTCCACCAATGAATAACCCAGTCGTTACATCACCCAAAATTAACCCGGTTACAAAGCCAGCGGTCACAGGTTGATACGTACCAAACATTGTTGAATTCTTTTCAAAGTTAATAAAAAATCCGTATAATACAATTAAAACTAATTGAAAAAAACTTGCTTCCATTTTACTGTTCCTCCTTAATGACTTTCAATAGTTCACTGAAGTTTTCTTTACTTTTTTCTTTAATTAGTACAGGGATTTCGGCTAATTCGGCTTTGATTGTGACACTTTGTCCCCCCGCGATTGTTTCATTAGTCCAAAGATTCACCCAATTATCGCCCGCAGGTAAATAAACCAGCCGTTCTGTTGCTTGGTAATCCATCACCGGCGCAATTAATAAATCCGAGCCAAATAAATAAGTATTATCAACGTTCCAAGCAGCTAAATCATCGGGATACTCATAAAACAATGGTCGCATTAAAGGATCGCCCGTTTCATGTGCCTGTGTCATTAATTTTGAAATATACGGTCGGATTGCTTCTCGAATTTTTAGATATTTCGTTAATATTTGTTCGACTTCTTGTCCGTAAGACCAAATTTCATTTGGCGCACCGGTAACCATTGAGCCTCCACCTGAATCAGACAAAGGTTTACTGTGTGGCAAACGATCGCCATGCATTCTAAGAACTGGCGAGAATGTCGCATATTCAAACCATCTTACCAATAACTCTCTAAATTCTTTATCTTTTGGATCACCACCGTGGAATCCACCAATATCCGTTGTCCACCATGGAATACCCGCCATCCCAACGTTTAATCCGGTATTTACTTGGTTTTTGAAGGCCTCGAAACTACAATCAATGTCACCAGACCAAAGAAGAGCCCCTTGTCTTTGCGCACCTGCCCAGCCACCGCGAACTAGCGTAACGGTTGGGTGATTTTCTCCTAATCCTTCCGCAATCATTGCTAAATAATCAATCGGATAAAGATTACCACATTGCAAATCGGTGCCTTTTTTATAGCGATAATTATCAAAATCATAGACTGCATAGCCTGGTTCTGCGACATCTAGCCAGAAATAAGAAATGCCTTTATCTTTGTAATTTTTTTTAATGAGACTCCAAACATAGTCTCTGGCTTCCTTGTTCGTCATATCGACAAAGACCGTGTTGCCTTGAATTTGCATCGTCAAACGAACTCCGCGATTGACCTTCACTAAATAACCATTATTTAGATATTCCTCATAGTTTTGCGCATCTGTTTGAACTGTAGGCCAAATAGAAATCATGGGTTCCACGTGATAATCTTCTTTTAACGTCTTCACAAGTGCTTCTGGCTGCGGCCAAAAATCTTCGTCAAAGCGATATTCCCCTTGTTTTGGCCAATGGAAGTAATCAATGGCGATTGTTGATAGTTGAATCCCTTTTGTATGATATTTTTTTACAACTTCTAAAACTTCTTCTGGCGTTCGATACCTAAGCTTACTTTGCCATAAACCAAGTAAGTGATCTGGCATTTGTGGAACTTTGCCGGTTACATTTGCATAATTTCGTAAAATATTTTTCGGCGAATCCTCTGCTGTAATCCAATAATCAATATAATTCGTTGATTTCATTTCCCAACGTGTCAAATTTTTTGCAAAGGAAACTTCACCAATGCCAGGATGATTCCATAAGAAACCGTATCCATTACTAGAGACATAAAAAGGAATCGATATTTGTGAATTACGTTGCGCTAGTTCTAACACCGTGTTTTTTAAATCCAAGAATGTATGTTGATACTGTCCCATACCATAAATCTTTTCATCCGGATCCGATTCAAAGCGAGTCGTTACGGTAAAATCACTCGATAAATTTGAACGATACTCTCTTGATTTTAATTTTAATGTCGAGTTAAAATCCTTTGTAATTTCAATTGTTCCGGCATCTTCACTTCCATCGTCATGCTTAACCGCTCTTAAACGAATGTATTCCTTTAATAAAAGTTTTCCATTCTCGTCATAAAAAGATAAACGATCGCGATGATCTAATACCACTCGAATTTTCCCATTAATCAGTTCCGCCGAATGGTCATTAACATTAATTTCTACCTTACCATTTGTCTTTTGACTACCTTCTAACAACGCATTCAGTCGTTTTTCTTCCTTCATATCTGCAAAAGATCGCACCCGTACAGAGTGATCCCCCCACGCTTCAACAATTAATAATTCATCGTCGAATTTGCGTATGAAGGAATTTTGACCTGCCTTAATCACTACTTTCAACCTTCTTTCTTTTTTAATTCCCTCTCGTTACAACCGTTTTCAAAACAAACAACTCAAATTAGCAAATTGATTTTAATTAGCCTGCTTATTCTTTTAATCCTGCTAAATTTTAATTGTTAGCACGATAAACTAATTAAATAAAAAAAAGAAAAATTTAGCAGTAAATCAATGAATTTGCTTGATTTTTATTTGTTAGCACGATAAACTAATTGGTAAATAGAATATAAATCAGAATTTTTTATTTGTCAACCCTAACTTAGTTTTTTATCATTTTTCCCAAATCAAAAAGTAAGCCCGACCATAAAAAAACTGATCAGACGGAGGAAATCCAATGATATCAAGCAAATATACCATTCGAGAACAAAATGAATCGCTTATTTTAAATCACATTATTAAACACAAAGAAATATCCAGAGCAGATTTAAGCATTGTTTCATCTTTAAACAAAGCTTCCGTCTCCTCCATTACCAAAAAATTAATGGATGACCATCTCATAATTGAAAAGAGAATTGGTGAAGCGAGCTCTCGCGGTAGAAAACCAATTTTACTAACGTTTAGTCCAACCGCTGGCGTCGCAATTGGTCTTGACTTAGGTTATAACTACCTTGATGCAATGATTGCCTATCTCGATGGTACTGAGATCAAACGAATTCAGCGAGTCGATACCTATGTTTCAAAAGACAATGTCCTCGCTATGATTGAAGAAGTCGTTCAGAAATTATGCATTGACTTGCCAAAAACCCCGCATGGCATCGTCGGTATGACGATTGCTATCCAGGGACAAGTCTTAAATGATCAAATTATCAGCACCACTTATTATGATTTAATGGCTTTTGATTTGATTACAAAATTAAACAATACTTATGATTTTCCCGTCAGCATTGAAAATGAAGCGAATTTATCTGCACTAGGAGAATATACTTTTTCCTCTGAATTTGAAAACATGATTTCAATCAGTCTACATAGCGGCATTGGGGCCGGATTCGTCAAAAATGGCAAATTAGAAGTTGGCAATCAAGGCTATGCTGGACAAGTTGGCCACATGATTTTGTTTCCAGACGGGCGTGAGTGTCCTTGTGGCAACCACGGCTGTTTCGATCAATACTGCTCCACTCGAGTCATTTATCAAGAAATTGGTCAATTAAAAAACATTGAAAAAGTTAACTCGGATGTGGTCATGCAACTATACCAGAAAAAAGACCCGGAAGTACTCAAAATGATTCAAAAATATGCGGAATACCTTGCAATTAGTGTGAACAACATTATTATGATTCAAGCACCGGAAATGGTCATCTTTAACAGTCCCATCACCAAAAAAATTCCAGCCATTGTTGAATTTATCAAAGACTATTTGAAAAATCGTTACGCCAAAGAAGTCAAAATCATGAACAGTCCCATTCAATGGAATCCGGTAATCTATGGTGCCATTGCTTTTTCTATCCAGCAATTTTTAAATATCGAGCAACTTAAATTAATGAATGGCGATGCAGTGATGGTGTAGGGTGATTGGAAGTTATCCGTATATTCCCGATAAAGCA
The DNA here is from genome assembly GCF_016909125.1 of Enterococcus lemanii. Classification (GTDB taxonomy): domain Bacteria; phylum Bacillota; class Bacilli; order Lactobacillales; family Enterococcaceae; genus Enterococcus_I; species Enterococcus_I lemanii. The sequence goes on from NZ_JAFBFD010000020.1 coordinate 28,518, forward strand.
GGTGAATTTCCTACTTTATCGGGGATTGAGGTTATAAAATTTTATTGACGTAGAATACTTTACTGAAGGATATTTATCAGTTTTTGAGCGACGTTAATGATAATTTTTGTATTTTACTATATCCATTACACTTACATATAGTTAATATTTTGAAAACATAACTTTCAAGATACTTCGGGTAACTTGAAATATTTTTATGCTTTTAGCCAATTGCAGCCTTGTGTATTTTTTTGTTGCAATTGTATGTACTTTTATATCTCGTCATAAACAGCCTCCTTTGTCTCAAGTTTTATACTAGCATTACTGCCTATAAATTAAACAAAGCAGCTCTCGATGACATCAAGATTACTTATGTCATCGGGTGTTGTCTACTGAGTGGCTCATTTTAATGCCGAAGGTGGTTCGTTTTTGCGCAGAGATGGTCAATTTACAGTGCCGTCTTCAAATGATATTTTGTCTAGCTTAATTTAACAAATGAAAGTTCATTTTAATTGGCATAATTAAAATAAATTAGAATGGGTTATCTTCATTTACTTTTAACTTCTTTTTAGTAGCCTTCAAAGCTAAATACAGTCCATTTATCATTTTGAATTGTTTGTACTCAAAAACATTCTCTAATGTTACTGAACAATAATTATCAAAATCACTAGGTATTATTTCATAACTAATTTCAGCAATAAATTTATTAAATTCATCATGAGAATAACTATTTCTATAAACTCTAATTCTATTCAATGCCTCACTTAAATCAGGATATTCTCTTTTAAAATCATTGTCAAAATATCTCTTGTTTTTTATTTTTGATGTCGTTTTTTTGAAATTTTCTACTATTTTAATACATAATTTAGTTGTGAAAGATTCAAAAGCTGCTTCATCATTCGTTGGTTCTATTCCTAAAAACAATTCTTCTATATCTGCTCTATTTCCTCTTTCAAACCAATTAAAACCTATAGTTGAAAATAAACTATCTACTTCTTCCATCAAATTAAAAATTTTACTTGAAGTTGCTTTTAAATTAAAATCCTCTGGAATATCCAATTTCTTACAACTTTTTTCAATTATTTCATTTTTTAAATATGCTATTTGCTTACTCGTTAACTCCTCCTGATTTAATAGAACAGCTTTTGAAGAAGTTGCAGATAGACTTATCGGAACAACTGTTGGTGAAAAATATAAACCATAAACATCATCTATAATAAAAGTTTGTGGACTATATTTATTACTGCTATACATATTAAGTTTCTTATATTTTTTTGATAGTTTTTTTAGTTTAGTTATACTACTTTTTTGTCGATTATCTACTTCTTCTATCCCTGATACAAAAATATTAATAGTTTTTTTTGATTCACACAGCATTTCTATAAAATCAGATAAATCTTCATCAAGCATTAAAAATTGTGTTAAAGGAAAAAAAATATCAACCTTCTCTTTTACATCACTTAAAAATGTATATGATTTAAAAGTTTTATTATTAGAATTTATTTCATCATATGATTCAGAATAGTTCTTTTTATTCACCAAAACATTTGTTTCAAAAAAATAATCATACTTATTACTAGTAATTAAACTGTTAGCTGATTCTTTCTCTAAAATAAACTGCTCTAAAATTCGATTTCTTTCAGTTCTATAGTATGCTCTAATTTCGACATTATTCTGTTTATTTAAAAAATAGTAAATATTGAACTTTCTATATACAGTTCCTTTTTCTTCAGCTGTTAAAACTTCTAGTAATTCACCTTTATAACGATTATCTCCCATATTTTTTCTATATTTCCAAATAGGTCTTATTTTTTCTAAAGACAAATCCACATCATAAAACTGTTCATCTTCATAAATAGAGTTAAAATACGATTTTTGCTTATCTTTAAAACGAATATAAGATGCCTCCTCTTGATAAGAAAGCTCTCCTGTAATTTTATTTACAACTAAATTGAAATCTTTTTTTACCCTATTATTTATTTTTCTATTAAAGATATATTTTCTACCATCATCTGTTAATCCTTTAGTTAAGTAATCAATATATTCCTTTTGTAATAAATTTAAATAACTGTTTTGAATATCATCAGTTGGCACAGCTAATAGATTTGACGCTCTATTTATGTTAAATTTTTCAACATCAATGCCATATAACCTTAATACAGCATCTTCTATCGGAGACAACTTCTCTTCATTTGAAACATATGCCGTCAAATTTAAATTAGAAAAAGGTATTAGTAATGTCGATTTTGAGATTATTTTACCTTCCTCTTCACTTTCCAAAACAAATAAATCTTCTTCCCTAATAATCATTTTTCCCCCTCCTACATCAAAAGTGCACAATCAAGTGGATTATCAATTATATATTTAAGTAATCTTGTAAACGGATTATTTTCCAGTGGATAATATTCAGATACTTCACTATCTCCAATTATTATCAGATGTTCTTTTGCCCTTGATAGCGATACATTTAGTCTTCTTTCATCTTTCAAAAATCCTAAACTTGAACTATCATTACTTCTTACAATGCTATAAATAATAATATCTTTTTCACTCCCCTGAAACGCATCAACATTGTCAATTTCTATATCTAGAAATTCGTAATCTCTATTAACTTTATCAAGTAATAGATTTTTTTGAGCATCATATCCTGATATAATTCCCACTGACTTTTTCCTTTTTTTAGTTTTAAGATAATCATTAATTCTATCTAATTGTTTATTTATCTGATTCAATTCCTCATAGTTTTTAAATGAGTTCTCTTCTTTACTTTCTGATTTATTCGGACTATTGTTTGTATCTATCCAAGTCACTGATTTTAATATTGGAGATAACACATAATCTTTATCTGTAAAATAATCTTCTATTGTAATATTTTGATAATATAAATTATTAATTAACTTAGATATGACAGGATTCATTCTAAACTGTACATCTAATGTTACCTTCAACTTTGTACTTAATTTCTCATAGAGATCTTTAAATAAACTTTCTTCTAAAGCTTGCTGGATATCTTTAGCCATTCTATCTGTTTTTTCTAAATTTACAATTGGAGGAAGTTGTTTATGATCTCCTACTAAAATAGCTTTTTTAGCTCTAACTAGAGGTATCAGAAGTTCAGGAACTGTTGATCTCGCTGCCTCATCAATTATTACCCATTCAAATTCTAAATCATCAAATATGTCATATGATGCTATACCGCTGCATGTAGAACATACTAAAAAAGAATTCTCAATTATTTTTTTTTCAAATTGCTCTGAATTTGATAAATCTAAATACCAGTCTTTCAGTATTGAGACTAATTTTTTTCCTCACTGTGTTCATCTGTTATAAGGTCGTCTATTTGTTCTCTATTTTTTTTGGAATCATCATCTAAATAATTTATTATTAATTCAATTTCTTTATCTTTGTATTTTAATAAATTTGTCATTTCTATTTTAAAATTTTCTAAAGATTCTTTTTTTACTTTTTTTGCCCACTTCATAGAATGTTTATCCATTTGTAAACTTTCATTTTCACTTGAAATTTTTTCTTCTTTTCCAAGCCTTACAATATAATTATCTGCATCAGATTTAACTTTTTTCATATTTTTTCTAATGTCTTTAAGAGCATGATCAACAGCGACATGAGAAGGAGACACAAATAATACTTTTTTCTCCGGAAACTGTGAAAATAATTGGGAAATCATTTCTGATATCAAAGTTGTTTTTCCAGTTCCTGGAGGACCTTGGACCAGATACAAATCTTTAGTAGATAAAGCATTTTCTATAATTTCAACTGTACTATCAAGTATTTTTTTATCAAATTTATTTTTTACAAAAAAATCTTTGTTCTCACTACTAGCCACTCTAGGATTATTTAATATATCGAATAGAAAAGTGTTTACAGATGTTCGTTCTAACAATTGTCTCATTGCATTGCTATAGCTATTAGTTAATCTAGTAGCCATATAATTATTAACACCTATTTGACCTTTCTTATTAAAATTTTCTTTGTTAAAGCTTCGAGCAGCAATTATTCTAATACTATCCTTAGTCAAATATTTATAAAATTCTCCTACAATTAACTCTTTACCATTTTTTGAAACTAATTGTATTTTATCTTTTGGTTCAAATTCAAATGGACGCTCTAGTTTAAAATCTAAAAAATTAGAGTTCTCACTATACTCCATTGATAGATACCTTCCTAGATTTGTTTTTAAATACGATTCATATTTTTTTCTTTTTAAATAGTCATCCCATATAGTCAATAAATCACTCATGGAATTTTTTTCATTTCTTTTTATTTGATCTATTCTATATTGATTTTCTAACTTTTCTTTTAAATATTCTAAATAAATAAAATCATTTTTTTGTATATATTTCCAATTTTGAGGGTAAACCTCAACTTTAGCTCCAATCTTAGTTCCTCGTTGTTTTTGAGAAAAGTTATCTAAGTTCCAAACACCTGTAATAATCACTTGCTCACTTTCTACAAACTTAATACGATATTTTACTTCATTACCGATTAAATAACTAGATTGATTATGCCCCATAAAGATAACTTTTGATTTTTTTAATGATTCCAAAATAAATTTTTGAACAAAGTTACTATTAGTACCCTGAATCTTTTCCAAGCTATACAATTTTTCTGGAATGTCATTTGAATAAGTTAGCTTTAAAACTTGATTTTGATGTTCTATATCTAGTGCTGCTTTTTGTATATCATCATAAAGAACATCTACTGCACTATATCTATCCTCACGAGCTGGCATTGTGGCTTTTATAACAATTGGTTTAAGAAGATTGTGCAGTGAAGATTTACTTATCTCATCTTGTATTAAGGCATCATCTGTATTTAAGATATTATCTGTGAATATATAATTTATTAATATTCCTAAAGAATAAATGTCACTTTCCTCTGATGTAGATAATTTCTTTTTCTGTTCTGGAGAAGCAAAAGGTGATGTTTTAAATTCTCTAAGTGTCATAGATGTTTTAAATGTAATGCTATCTTTAATTTTACTAATACCAAAATCAATTATTTTAACTTTACTACCGTCATTGGAAATCAATATATTACTAGGTTTTATATCTCTATGAATTATTTTTTTATTATGACAAGCAATAAAACCACTTAAAATATTTAACAAAATTTCAAATTTTTGTTTATCTGAAAAACTTTGTATCACTTCATTTAGAGGTTTTAACTCTTTATCAAACTCTGTAACAAGATAATATTGATCATCATATTCAAATGAATCTATATATTTTATGATGTTGCTATTATTAAGTAATGTTAAAGCTTCTTTTTCTCTATTAAACAATTCAATTGCTATATTTTTATCTTCTCTATCAAGACTATTCATATTCATCTTTTTTAATACGTATTTTGATTTTGAATCATTTTCACTAGATACAATATAAACTGAGGAAAGTAAACTATTGTTTATTTTTTCATCAATATAATACTTATTTATTTTTTCCTTCAAACTAAAAACACCTTTCTTTACTTTTATAGATTATTTACTATTACTCTAATATTATTTCAAATGAGACATCGAAATATTTCTTTATTGCCAATAGTTGCTCCAACTTAATATGTTATTTCCCACCCTCAATTTTAACAAGTGTTTCCTTAGTAATATCAACATTCATCAATTTTAATTGTTTAACTGTAAATGGCGGTAGTAAAATGTAGGAAAAAGGCGGTCAATAATTGTCGGTTTTTCTACATTTTTATTTTATACTTTTCTTATCATGATTAAGGAGGAACACATGGTAAGAAAAGACATTTACGAAGGAGTGTAGACGTACGTGACACAAGGAATAAAGCCAAACTGGATATTTCGGAACAACAAACCAGTTTGCACGGGGGCAAAAACCACTTGTCACGGAATATAAAACCATTTATCACGGCTAAGAGACCATCTTCACTTTTCCCTTTATAATGAAAGCGGCACACATTTTAGTGTAACTACTTTTAGGAGGTCGATAATTATGCTGAATTATCGAGAAATCATGAGATTGAGAAGTTTAGGTTATAACATTACTGAAATCGCGAATAGCCTTCACAGTTCTAGAAGCACAATCAGAGAGGTGCTATCTCGGTTTGAAAAGAATGGGGCTACTTGGCCACTAGATGACGCGATCACTAATGAAAAGCTGTATGAACAGCTTTATCCAGAAATAAAGGAGAAAATAAAACAATACAAAGAGCCGGATTTTGACTGGATTCATTCTGAACTCTCTAGAAAAGGTGTTAATTTATCGTTACTTTGGAAAAAGTATCAAGCAAAATGTCGATTAAGCAACGAGATTCCTTATATGTATACCCAATTTTGTGAACACTATCGTTCTTGGGCGGGAAAGAACAAGGCAACGATGCGTATTCATCATAAACCAGGTGATGCAATGATGGTTGATTGGGCTGGTGGTACTTTAACAATCACTGACTCCTATACTGGCATTCAAACAGAAGGATTAATGCAATAGATGGCTCTACACTCCGCACGTATGGCTCTATTCATTCGCAATATCCAGTAGGGGCTGGATGGATTATAGGGTGTCTGATCGGTGAATTTTTCTCCTGCACCTTCTCCATGACCGGGTAACTCTTCTCTTAAAGGCAAATCGCCATAGACTTCATCGGTTGAAACATGATGGTAACGAATGTTATATTTTCGGCAAGCTTTAATCAAGGTGTAGGTTCCGATTAAATTTGTTTGAACAAAAGGGTACGGATCGCGTAAAGAATGATCATTATGTGATTCCGCTGCGTAGTGCACCACTGCATCGGTTGTTTTTAATAATTGGTCCACTAACTCGGCATCTGCCACGTCTCCTACCACTAGTTTCACTCGATCTTTTGGTAAGCCGGCTAGATTGGCTTCATTGCCGGCATAGGTAAGTTTATCTAGAACGGTGACGTGCACATTGGGATGATGTTTCACTACATAATGGACGAAATTCGAACCGATGAAACCCGCGCCACCTGTTACGATTATTTTTTTCAAATTGTTTCCCCCTCATTCATCGAATCAAGACGATAAATCTTGTCTAGCCTCCATCCCCTTGAAAAATCCCCCTATTCTTCAATATTCGTGTAGTTATTAACTAACCAAAGATAACGCTTTCAATACCAAGCATGGCAAAAACCCCATTTAGTATAAACTACGTTAGTAAAAAAACTAATCTAAAGAACAATGACTCCTAGCTTGATGTTAGGCTAACCATACGGCTAGGAGTTTTGTTCATGCTTTACACTGATTGAAAAATTTACACGTTTATTTCTTACAAAGTAGCCACTAACGCTTTCAAATACTCTACCAACTCATCTTTAACTTCTGGGTGAGTCAAGCCGTATTCAATATTGGCTTCTAGCATGCCCATCTTATTTCCGACATCATAGCGTTTGCCTTTAAATTCATGAGCAAAGACGCGTTGAGTTTTATTTAACGTATCAATCGCATCAGTTAATTGTATTTCGCCACCTAGACCGGGTTCTTGATGTTCTAAAATATCAAAGATTTCAGGTCTTAATAAATAACGACCGATAATTGCCAAATTGCTTGGCGCATTTTCTGGTTTTGGCTTTTCAACAAAGTGATTCACATCGTATAACCCTTCGGAAACTTCTTCGTTTGGCGACACCACCCCATATTTATCGGTATCTTCATGCGGGATTTCCATGACTGCTAGTGCAGAAGCTTTGGTTTGATCGTAGGCATTCATTAATTGCTTCGTTAGTGGCACGTCATCTTCCATAATATCGTCGCCTAGCATCACGACAAATGGTTCATTACCAACAAAGGCTTTGGCTTGTAAAACAGCATGGCCTAAGCCTAATGGACGTTTTTGACGGATAAAATGAATATTAATTCCTGTCGTTTCTTCGACCAATGCTAATAATTCATCTTTGCCTTTTGAGGATAAGTTCTGCTCTAACTCTAGATTGGCATCAAAGTGATCTTCAATCGGACGTTTGGCTTTTCCGGTAACAATTAAAATATCTTCAATCCCTGATGCAATTGCTTCTTCAACGATAAACTGAATGGTCGGCTTATCGATAATTGGTAACATTTCTTTAGCAATGGCCTTTGTTGCAGGTAAAAACCTTGTTCCAAGACCTGCGGCTGGAATGATTGCTTTACGGACTTTCACGATAATATCCCCTTTATACGCTTCTTAATTTTCTCCAAAAATTCTTTTTTATAAAATTTATTCGTTACCTCTTTCAATTATTGTAAAAAAATTTGAAATATTTTTAAACTAATTTCTTTAATCAATAATGATTTATAAAACAATTATTATTTAATGTTAGTATAAAAAAAGAGACTTAAATATCTTTTGCTTTAATTTACTTCACAACTCTTAAAAATAACGATTTGTGGAAATTACCTAGGTAGGCTATCATCGCCAAACACCATAATTGAGATAATATTTAAAAATTTTCTTAATTATATAATCTTTTCTTGTATTATTTGTATCCACAAGAGTAAATATAACTATTTTATGATACATCTGCGTATATGAATTAACAAAATACTTTTTTTTATTTCTTCACCTTAATAATCATTGTATTTAAATAACTAAACTATTAATCATTATTCGTTAGTAAAAAACATTAAATTGAGATTTTAAAGAATCAATAGTGTTAATTGTTGCTAAATTCTATTTTTTACATTACAAGAGTCCATTTATTAACGATTATAATAACCATTAAACTAGTCCTAATTATATTTAATACAATTTCATTGTTACTCAAATATTTACTTATAAACAATCTCAAACAACATCTTCTTCCATATTTTTTATTAAATATGATTTTTTTTCTTCAAAATTCATGTTTTTTGTATATAAAAAGTTTTTTTTGTTTTTTTCAATATATTCTGATAGAGTACAAATAACTTTTGCTGGTACACCTGCAACAACTACATTACTTGGTATATCTTTAGTCACAATTGCCCCTAGACCAACAACTACATTATCTCCAATTGTAACTCCTGGCATTATTGTAGTATTCCATCCGATATTAACATTATTCCCAATTTTTATTTTACCAAATTTATCGATATTCTTATATTCAGGACATAGGTTTCTAATTACGTGTAAACTTCCATCATGAGTTACAAAATTAACACCTCTAGTTAGTCTTACATTATTGCCAATTTCTATTAAATACGGCTCAGATCCAAATATTACATCATTTGATATATCACAATTTTCTCCTATTATCAGACCGTTTTTTTTTCCTACCCTTACATTTTCACCATTACAAATTAATCTACGTATTTTTTGAATTATCTTATTCAAATTAATCATCCTTTAACTATCCCGATTAATAATTAATATATTCTAAATAACGAAAACTATAAATCTCATGATATATAATAATCTGTTGCATTTTTAGAATGTATAATTTTATTTCCTACAACTATAGAATTAGATGGTATATCAAAATTAACAAAGCTATTCGGAGATATTAAAACATTATTACCTATCTTTATATTTCCTACAATAGTGGAATTAACCCCTATCCAAACTTTATTTCCAATGACTGGTGTTCCCTTTCGTATACCTCTATTTTCTTGACCTATAGTTACTCCTTTATGAATATTTATATTATTACCTAATATAACTTTGGGATTTATAGTAATTCCTGAGAAATGTCCCATATACAAGCCTTTTCCAATGATAACACCAAAAGGTATTTCTATAGTACTGTTAAAAAACAATATTTTTTTAACTATCTTCAATAAAAAAATAGCTGAGTTTTTTTCTTTAGCAAGATAACTATTACCTAATCTTATTATCACTGAGTATCTAAAAGCTTTATTTTGAAAAATTTCTTTCACTATTTTCAATTTACTAGAGTCATTTTTGTATCTTAGGTAATCAGATTGTATATATTCATTTACTTTAGTATCCATTAATTTTCTCCAAAAATATCTCTTGTATAAACTTTATCGGACACATCTTTTAACTCTACTTCAAATCGATTCGAAACAATCACATCCGAAATTTCTTTAAATTCATCAAAATCTTTAATTACTTTTGAATTATAAAAATCTTCCGCGTCTAAAGCTGGTTCAAAAACAACAACCTCGATTCCTTTTGCTTTAATCCGTTTCATGATTCCTTGAATAGCGGATTGTCGGAAGTTATCAGAGTCAGCTTTCATTGTTAAACGATAAATACCAACCACTTTTGGATTCTTTTTAATAATCATATCTGCTACGTGATCTTTACGAGTACGATTGGCATCGACAATTGCCGACATAATATTTTGCGGTACATCTGCATAGTTGACTAATAATTGTTTCGTATCTTTAGGTAAGCAGTAGCCACCATACCCAAATGAAGGATTGTTGTAGTGCGTGCCAATTCTAGGATCTAAACCAATACCTTCGATAATTTGTTTGCTATCTAAACCTCTAATTTCAGCATAAGAATCTAATTCATTAATATACGCAACACGCATTGCTAAATAAGTATTCGCAAAAAGCTTGATTGCTTCAGCTTCGGTTGAATTTGTAAAAAGAATATCAATATTTTCTTTTTCTGCACCTTCTGCTAATAAATTTGCAAAAACTTCTGCTCTTTCAGACTGTTCACCAACAACTATTCTAGAAGGATATAAATTATCATATAAAGCTTTACCTTCACGTAAAAACTCTGGTGAAAAAATAATATTATCAGTATCAAACATTTCTTTCACTTTTTCGGTATAACCAACTGGAACCGTCGATTTAATTATCATGATTGCCTCTGGGTTAATCGATAAAACATTAGCGATTACCGCTTCAACGGTTCGTGTATTAAAATAGTTTAGTTCTGAATCATAGTTGGTTGGTGTTGAAATAATAACGAACTCAGCATCTTTAAAAGCTTGATAGTTGTCAGTTGTTGCCTTTAAGTTTAACTCTTTACTAGAAAAATACTCTTCAATCTTATCATCTTTGATTGGCGATTGACGATTATTAATCATATCTACTTTTTCTTGAATAATATCAAGTGCAATAACTTCATTTGTTTGAGCTAATAATGTAGCATTAGATAATCCTACATATCCTGTACCTGCAACTGTTATTTTCATAATATAACATCTTCTTCCATTATTTTAATAAGATATGTTCTTTGTCTTTATTTATCATATATTATTTTTAACTGTCATAGTTAGTAATTCTGAATTATTTTTATAATTACTTAGTACGCTGATTCGATAGGTTTGTTTCATATAAAAAAACTTCTTAAATAATTAATATCAATTAGACAATGCTGAAAAAGATTGGCGAAATGATTTCTAGCCCATAAGTATAGTTCTAGTGACGTAGATAAATAATTATATTTTTTACTTTTTTAGCATGCGTCTATGAACGATTATTGTAAAAAGTGCTCAAGAATATCATATAAAAGATATGTCTTGCAGACTAAACTAACTAAATACTTCAGATATCCATAATTTTGATATTCTATTTACATCATATTCTAATACACGTTTTAAAGATTTTTCTTGATATTCTTTTCTTAAATTATAGTTATTGATTAACATAAATAGTTTATCGGCTATTTCTTTTTCTGTAAAATCACTAGTTATAAACCCAAATTCACCATTATTTAAGATTTCCTTAGAGCCTGAAGTTGGAGTAGATACTATAGGAAGTCCATATTCCATAGCTTCAAGAATAACTACTCCAAATCCTTCAATCCTAGAAGTAGATATAAATATAGATGACTCTTTGTAATGGTCCCTTAATTTATCTCCTTCAATTCGTCCTACAAATTTTATTTTTCCATGGTTATCTATTTTTTTCAAAAGATTTCTAATTTTTTTATTTTCTTTACGATTACCATCTCCAGCAACTTCAATTGTCCATTCGTTCGGTATTAAATCAGCTAATTTTATCAATATATCGATTCCTTTTGTTTCTACTAATAATCTACCAGTAAACGAAATTTTTTTTGACTTTAAACTTGATGATTCCGCATTTTTAATATTTATAGGGTTTGGTATAATAGTACAATGTGCTATATCTTTACTAAATATCCCACTATCCTCTTTTGTTAAACATATTAACTGATCTAACGTTCTTAAAGATTCTCTAAAATTTTCTATTTTTCTTACAAAATATTGATTGTAGTACGCATCAGCTGAGCTATGGGCCCAACCAACTAATTTTATATTTGGGAATTCCTTGCTAATAAAAGGAGCTAATAAAATTTTTTCAGCTTGTAGAACGACTACGTCAAATTCACTTTCTTTTAGAAAATCGATTAGATAATTTGCATCTTGAACTACCCTATCGCCATGCTTAAATTTCCGCAATATTCTGCTAATAATACTAATTTTTGCAATATTTATTTTTGTTTTCGGTTTAAAGTACGCTTTACGATTACTATAAACAAAATATTCACACTTTATATTTTGCTTCAATTTATTTTGAAGAGTTTGATTAACTGATTGAACCCCACCTAAACTCATATTGTCGTTTACAAAAAGAACTCTCATATTATTTTTCTCCAATCATCATATTTTTCAAATTATTAATTGTATTTATGATAATGAAAACAACAGTAACATAAAGTAAAATAAAATCTCTACCTGTACCTAAACCATTATATGAATTAACCTGAACAATTAATAAAATTAGCATAAATAGAACATCAAACTTTATTTTTCTATTACTTATGAAAAAAGCTTTAATAATTGGATATAAAAATAAAAGGGAGAAAAAAACTATAGTAAATATTATTCCATAGTAATAAAAAAATAAATATATTGGATATTCTAACGCTATAGTAAATCTATAATCCGGTAACGTTACACCCAATGAAGTGAAAAATTTAAAATTTAATTGATTAGTATCTCTTAGTATCTTCAAATAATAATTTCTACCTGTAGAAAGATCTCCTTGTTTAATCCCTTCTGTTAATCTTTCGATTGTTCTAGAAAATATCCCTGTTAGAGATATTATAAATAATGTAAGTGTACCAAAAACAAAAGTAGGTAGATTAGATGGTTTTAAATTTATAACTATAAAAAAAACTAACTGTAACACCACCCCCATCTTACTGCCTGTTAGTGCAGTACCTATGATTGAAATAAAAAAAATAAATAACATTTTATTTTTTGAAGTCCTATGTATTAAAGAAAATGTATAATTCAAAATTGTAAAAATTAGCAATACTTCAGCTGAGTAAAGAGAGTGTCCCAAATAAGAAACCATTCTTCTACTCGCTAACATTGTAGATAACGACTCCGAATCATATAGATTAGTGAAAAAGGCGGAAAAAAAACTAGATGATATCATATCAATTAATCCAAAAAATACTATTACATATATAGATAAATTAAGTATTTTTAATACTGTTGAATAAAACATTTTAAATTGTTCATAATCATGAAATTCAAATAGAAATAACATCGTTGGAACTATCATCATTAGTATCAACCGAATATTTTGTAAAAAATCATTTGAATTACCCGAAATAATTATCAAAATTATACTAATTACAATTAAAAAGAAAATAAATAAATTTTTTTTTATTGAAAAAGTAATTCCTATTTTTTTTTTATTCAGATATGCATATACAAGCCCTATCAACCAAATAATATTATAATCTCCTAATAATGGATTTATTAAATTTCTGATGTTAAATGGTAAAATTAATATCGATCCAATTAAAAATAACGCTAATATTTTGGGACTTTTTTTTGAAATGTTTTCCATAATTACCTACCTTCTTAATCTGAAAAATATCATTCTAATTATATTACTAACATAATTTATAACAAATTTAAATTCTCTCTTTTTATAATAAAATATTAAATAAATTAATAATGATATAAATAATCCCACTATTAAATTTATCATAAATCCTATTAAATCAACTCTAAAATAAAACCTCTGAAACAAACTAATTATAAAAATCGATAAAAAAAATGATAAAAAATGATTCAAGATTGTATATATATAATATCTAATTTTTTTATTAAATCCATATTTAAATACAACATGTAACTCCCACCATAATACTACCGTTAAAGATGATATAATATTAGATAGTAGTACCCCTACTAACCCTAGTTTCATATATATTAATAAGTATACCGAAACAGATATATTAACTATAATTTCAGCTATCGCTTTCCACCTAACATACCATGATAAACCTAGTGCAGATAAAAAAACTAAGGCAGATTTTCTATACATATCAATAGCTAATTTAATAATAATCAATAAAACAATTGTATTACTTAATAAAAATGATTCTCCTGCCCATAAATTAATAAAGGGTTGTATTATAGCTAATAATAGAGTAGATGCAAAATAAGTAAAAGTAAAGTTAATGAAATTGTGCTTTTTAAATATCTCATACGTTTTTTTATAATTATTTTCAATTCCTAAATTTCCTATGCTAGAAGTTACTGAAGAAACAATTTGTGTTACTAAGTTAACTATATTTGTAGTTATTAAAGAATAATTGGAATATATTCCTAATGAAGATAAACTTACAAATGAACTAATTAAAATATTATCCGAACTTACAACTATTACCGAAGATATTCTAGTAGCAATATTGCCTAAAGTATTTTTCTTTAGTTCTTCTTTAGTTTTATCTGACAGTCCCACTACATTATTATTATTTAGAAATTTATAGCTTTTATTTACCTTTTTTGAAAGTCTGATATTGCCAAACAATGTTGCTAATATCTGAAAAATTAAAAATAAAATATAACTATTAGTGAAATACAGTGTAACTATTTGAATTATAGTTAATCCAACCTGAAAGTAGAAATCATTTAAAATAGGTATGTAGTTTTTTTGATCTGCATTTAATAAACTTCTATTATACGTAAACATATATGAACAAACCGAATTTAGTAAAAATAAAATAAAAATCAGGTGTACTTTTTCTACTTTCGTCTCTGTTCCAATAATAATATTCAAAAAAGGAAGTAACCCTATACCGATTATCGCTACTACACCAGCTACACCTAAATATATTTTTTTGTATAATCTCATTAATGAATTAACTTTATCATACTCTTGTCTTGCCAATGGAGAATATAATGAATAAACTATTGCATTTCCAATGCCCAACTCAGCTAGAGATAACATTGATAAAATACTTGTAAATAACCCATTTAATCCAAGATACTCTTTTCCTAACTTATAAATAAATACTGTTCGAATTATAAATTGCAGTATCATTTTAAATAAATATATTATTGTAGAAACAGATGAGTTGATAGCTGTTGCTTTTATTCTATTATTCATTTAGTCCCTCTTTTTTCTTTTAAAAAACTAATTTTTATAGTTTAACTCACTAGTGGTGCACAGAAAACATTTTATAATTAACAGAATTATCTAAAAATAATAATTCCTCAAATTTTTTTAAAAACAAGTGCTGGCGCAGAGGACGACCTTTTTCCAGAAATTTTTATCCATTATTCAACTAAAGCAACAACGCCGTTGAAATAATCAACTACTCGAACGAAATTGGTCGAACCACTGATTCGCAGGCTCAAATCTTAGATAGTGAAAGGCCCTTTTCAACTGAAAGAGGGTGGCAGCCGTGTTCCATTCCATCTTGAATAAATACGTAAGCAACGTCGCAATCAAGGTCAGAATCACTTGATTAATCGCTCCTTGTTCACTTTGTGAGTACAGTTGTTTGATGGTCAAATTTTGTTTAATGTGTTTGAAAAACAATTCCATTTGCCATCTTGCTTGGTACATATCGCGGTATTTGTCAATATAGTTGTCGTATCTTTCTTTCAATTCATTCAAAAGAAAAACCTCCTTACAGTCGGTAAGCCTCGTCATCGAATAGGGCAAGAAAAGCTTTTTCCCCTATTCGATGACGAGGGTTATCTGGGTTTTTTCTGGTGGCATCTGAAAGAGATGCTTAATTTTGTTTTTCTCTTTCTTTTAAAGGATTCAAAGCCACCGATTGATGAGGCGACCAATTACGAATGCCTTTTGACCAACGCTCAGGGTGTCGTTTTTTCGCACATTCATAGACCTGTTTCCGTTTCTCTAAAATAGCGATATGTCGGCCTTCATGGCACTCAGCAGGTGAGACAAATTTAATCCCACTGTGAAGATGAGCGTGGTTGTACCAATCCACAAACGTATGTGTCCATTCTCGTGCATCATCCAGTGTTTTAAAACCATGATCCGGGTATTCCGGTCGATATTTTAACGTACGAAAAACCGCTTCAGAATAGGGATTATCATTGCTCACTCGTGGCCTTGAATAGGAACTTTGAATACCTAATTTTTCTAATAATACTTGGAACGTTGCCGCTTTCATTGGGCTACCATTATCCGAATGTAAAACTAGTGGTTGCCCTTGAATTTGTTCTTTTATAACCGTTTGCTGAATCAATTGTTCGGCATACCGCGCTTCTTCTGTTTCCCAAATTTCCCAACCGACCATTTTCCGGCTAAATAAATCGATGATTAAATACAATCGGTAAAACAGTCCTTTTACCGGCCCTTTTAACCAAGTGATATCCCAGGTCCAAACTTCATTCGGGCGACTCGCTAAGTGGCTCGGAGCCAACCATTTTTTGTGGCGCTTGACTTCGCCCACGATGGTTTTGCATTTTTTCTTCTCGCAACACACGATAGATGCTTGATTCGGACGCAATGTAAATGGCTTGATCAGCTAATTTCGGAACAATTTGACTCGGTGGTAAATTCATAAATTCTTTTTTTGAAACCACTCGTAAAGTCTCTGCGCGTTCTTCTTTCGTCAACTTATTTTTCGGCGTAGGGCGTTCCGCCAAAGGTCGTTGGTCTTCTTTTACTTGTCCTTCTGCCGTCCATCGTTCGTACGTCCGCACACTGAGGTTTAATTCTTCGCAAGCTCTGGCTAAACGCGCGCCATTGCGATTGGCTTCTTGAATGAGCGCGACTGCTTGTCTGCGGTCTGAGGTAGGAATCATTCTTCCTCGAGGTCCCCCCAGATCGCTTGTGCTTTTTTTCTTAATAATAAGAGAGCCGCGGCTTCTGCTAAAGCTTTTTCTTTTTTTCGTAGCTCTTTTTCTAATTGTCGCGCTTGTTTCTTTTCTTCTTTTAACTCGATAGAAAGAGCCTTCGTGCGGTTTTCTTCTTGGGTGTTCGCCGAAAGACAAGTTTTTTTCCATGCCTCAATTTGCTCTTTAAATAAGCCTTTTTTCCGGCAATAGGCTGCTAATTCTGCTTGATTCATGGGGAAGGTTTCCATGACGATTAAGAACTTATCTTCACTTGACCATTTTTCAGTATGCTTTTTCCCTCCTGGTGTCGCTTTCCCTTGCATCCGCGCTTTTTTACGCCAAGAATAAAGTGTTGCTTCAGGAACGCCTAATTCTTCACTTAATTGTCGCACACCTTCATTTTTAGGGGGCATCATTCGTTGAATGGTCGTGGCTTTAAATTCATCTGTATAACGATCGTTCTTTTTATTTGTCATGGTAATCATCCCCCGTATAGTTTTTATTATAACTTATTTTTCTATACGACATCTATCCTAACATAGGGGGCTAGTACCTATTAATATATTTTTACTTAAGTAAATTTAAATAGTATGTCAAATTCATTATCTTTGTCCCTATAATTGGTTCATAACTGGCTCTAATACTTTCACCTGATGATTTAATAAAATATCCATATTTAGGTAATATATTATTATCATTAGTAAAAAATAGCTTATTTTTATAACTTAGTTTATCAAACTCTTCAAGATCACTTTCCTCAAATCCATTTTGATTATTATACTTAATAATCAAATTATTTAAATTAACTCTTTTTTTCCTCTTATCCCATTTTTCTTTAGCTTCTATTTCATTATCATAGTGTAAAAAATGAATTTCGACGTCTTCTAATAATCCAATAGGATAATTAGTTGATTTGCTTAACTCGCCCGAAATAAAGTACTTTGAATTTTCAATTTTAATAAATACTAAATCCATATTAAGATATTTTTCTAAATCTGATAAAAACTTAATATAGTCCTTGCTCATGATAAATAAACCTATGGTCATAGAATTATATGGTAAATTATATGACTGATAAACGGTCCCTCCCCAACAGTTATTAGAAATGATTGTGAAATCAGTATTTATCAAAAGTTTACGTCTTTGATTCTTAAAAAATAAAATATATATTCTTCTGAATTTTAATCTTATTATCTCTATATAGTTCCTAAATCCCATTTAATTCTCCTCACACTAACCACTATATGCGATCAATAAAACTTTCCCATTGATAGCATATTCTTTTAACATTTAATTTTTCTCTTACCTTTATTGATTCTTTAGTTAATTCTTTAGCAAATTCTTTATCATCAATAATCTGAATAATTTTTTTTGATAGCTCTGTCGTATCATTTACTGGTACCAATAAACCATTAATTCCATCTTCTATGATCTCTCTAGGCCCTCCTATTGGACAATCCGTAGCTATTACGGGTATGCCAATTGCCATCATTTCAATTAAAACATTGGGCATCCCTTCATAGTTGGACGATAAAACAAATAACTTAGCATCTGAAACTTTACTTAACACATCTGGTATTGCGTTATTAATAAATACTTTTTCATATACATTTAATTTTCGGGCTAAATTTTCTAGTTCAAGTTTTAGGGGACCATTTCCATAAATGTGTAGTTCAGTATTAGGAAAAAGATCAATTACTTTGGCAAAAGCTTTAATAAGTAAAGCATGATTTTTTTGTTCAACTAATCTTCCAATCGAAACAATCTTATTAACACTTTTTTTTCTTGCAGGCAACATTGGATTTAGAGGGTTATGTATAATGGTTGATTTATGTTGAATTTTTTTTGAAAAATACATTTTTGCATCTTGGGTTTGAAATACATATCCATCTGCACTAGGAAAATTATATATAGTATCTCTTAATATTCTCCATATCCTACTTGTAGGATCTAAATAAGGATTATTTCTTTCTGATACTATAAGTTTAGATCTTAATCCTATATTTGCAATTATTGACGTGATATTAGGTTCTGTGATAAAAGAAATAATTTTCTCAATTTTTTTATCTTTAAATTTCTTTCTGAGATAAAATATCTGTTGGATTTTCTTAATAAGTTTAAATTTACTCCATATTTTTTGAGGGACAATTAATTCTATAGATTCATCTAAAGAAAAACTATATGTTGGATTATCTGACATTATTATCATTTTCACAACATAACCATGCTTTGAAAACTCGTTAGCTAATACTGTGATTACTCGTTCAGCTCCTCCTGGAGTTAAATCATGCGATACAAAAGCAATCTTCTTATCATCGTTTAAATTAATCACTTTTCAATTTCCCTTCAAAAGCTTTCAAGTAAATATTTTCAAGTTCTTTAACACAATCCTTAATAGAGTATCCTTTTTCTTTCACTAGTTTAAAAGCCTCATGCCTATCTGTCGTTGCTTGTGCCCCTAGCATAGCATTACTCCATTCTTTAGTTGAATAATCTTTTACAAAAATAGAGTTTCCTAATAAATCTGTTTCTTTCGTAAACGCTTGAGATACAATTTGCCTTACCCCGTTTGCTTGAGCTTCTATACTAATTACAGGAAATGCTTCCCATTTTGATGGCATCACTAGAAAATCAGCTACATTTAATAATTGGCTTACATCATCTCTTATACCTAAAAAAAGAACATTTTTTAAACCTAGATTGTCTTTGAGTTCTAATAAATGCTCTCTTTTATTCCCATCACCTACAATTAATAAATATCTTGAAACACCGTTATTTCTTATTTCTAGTTCTTTAAATGATTCTAGTAATATTTCTTGGTTCTTTTGTTCACTTAAAGCCCCTACATTAATGTAAACTATATCAGAATTAGAAATATTAAACTCCCGCCTGTATTGATCTCTAATAATTGCATTAAATTCAAAATTATCAATTGAAATTCCATTCTTAATTACCGTAAAATCGAGTGGGCCATATAATTTCTCTCCTGCACAAGAAGAGGCAGATAATCTAGCATCAACTAAACTTGATAAAAAAAGTTTAAAAATCTTATTAAATAACGGATAATCGTTTTTTGTATTATGCACGTGTATAATTATTTTAGTTTTCGAAAAAATAAACGGGAATATATCAATAAGCATTGTTGCACTATTTCCATGAACGTGAACAATATCATATTTTTCTTTTTTTGAAAGACGAATTAACATATAAATATAGTTTAAAAAATTTTTTTTTCGATTTTTCGCTATATAGTATTTAGCTTCCCTTGCATCAAACTCTTTTTTTATACCTTCAGCTATTTTTTTATCTCCGACAAATGAATAAGAAATATTATCATTTATAGAATTTCTATAATAATTCATAATTACGGATGTCATTCCATGATAAGTAAATGGATTAGTGTTGATTATTAGTACTTTCAATATATTTAATTCACTCACTTCCGAATTATTTTATGTTAAGTATTTCTTTGTTTTACTTAAAGAGAAATATTTCCCAAAGTATAAGTCCCACTCATCTGGTTTAAAAGGAGTATTTCCTCCAAAATGATAAAAGGTTAACTCTCCAAATTTCACTTCTCCTTCATATTCATACAAGTCAACTCTCACCATAGGAAATGGTTCCGACAGCTTTCTAGCGACTTCAAGCATTTCATCAAATGTTTTTGGTTTTTTTAATGTTTCATCCCAGACATGTCCATTATATACAGGTAACAAATTCCAATCCAAATCAAAAAAAGAAAACTTAACATCTTTTTCTCGTTCACTTGCTACATATAAAAACTCTGGTTTTCCATAAAAACAAAAAAATTTATAATCATTGGGATACTTTCCCCCTTCGAAATCTAAGAGTTTTTCTGCTAGAATACCTTGTTTTTGCTCATAGTATACCCACTCTTTAGTTAGATGTGAGAAATCATTCTTCATACTTTTTTCTAGTGATTTCACAATTTTTTTTTCATCAATTATCGCTTTATCTCTAACCAAAATAACATCACCTGTCCCTGCAACTGGCTTAAGAACAAATGAATTAGGTAATTCATTAAATTCTATATCTGAAGGAGATTCCCAATAGCCATAGTCAGAAATCAGATATTCCTCTCCTATCTTTTCCTTAACAAAATCACGTACTTCCCATTTATTTGAAGCTTTTCTGGCAAGTTCATTTCGATAATTTAATTTCAGCCATGCTATTTGCTCTGAATAGTACTTTGGATTATCTAAATTTAAATTTCGTTTATATATTTTTTTATACGCGAATTTAAGATAACGTTCATCACTCATCCAATCCATTAACCCTAATCTAGCTGGAATATAATATAACTTTTCTGGCTTAGTCATGATTTTATTAAATATATTAACAATTTTCATATCTTATCTCCCATCATTTTAGCCACCTATTTACTATTTTTTTATCAACTCTAATACTTCATTTGTGTATTCTCCGAAAGCCGTTCCTTGATCAAATTCATGTAACCACAAGCTAGGCTCTCGCAAGTTTATTTCAACAATCTTTGGAATGTTATTTTGATTAATAGTCACATCCCACGCAACTATTCTATGATAAGGTAATTTTTTATGACTCTTTTTTATAAATGAAGTAATTTCACTCCAGTTAGGAGTCTCTAGAGATGAAAATCTAGTATTTAACTGCTCCTCTGTATAGTTATTTCCAAATTCATCTCTGGCCTGATTAGAAGTAATTCCGTTTTTATCAATCGTTATAAATTTTCCGCCTTTATGAGCATTATCGTATTTACTACCCTTTTTACCAAACCGAACAATTGCTCCTAAGATTATTGTTTCACCAGTTTTAGCCCTATATGTAGTAAAACGTAAAGTATTAATGCTAGACTGACTAAATAGATTCATTGTCTTCGACTGCTTAATTACTGGTTGAATTAAGAAATCCTTTATTCCACTCTCATGAATAGCGTGAATAGAAAAATTACGTTTATAATTGTCAAAAAATTTAACATCTTTTCCACTAGATAAACCTCCTAACCCAACCTTAAGAACTAAATTGTCGTGTTCATTTGCTATTGATTCTGTTTCAGCAATCGAAATATTTTGTAAATCATCTAAATATAACTGATTATTGATAGATTTAAATAAAATTATTACAGTATCATCCCCAAATTTTAATGGCAAAAAAATTTTATCTTCATCCGCAGCAACTACTAGTTGATTATTAAGTTTTTTTTCAACATATCCATGGAATAAATAATATGGAAAAGCTAACACATTAATTATTCCTAAAGTATTTTTTATTAGCTCTGCATCATGAACAATCACAACTCTTCCAATAACTTCTTTTCCAACGATTCAGCGGCGGATAGTTTAAAACAAGATCCTTTGTTTTCTCAGGTTTTGAACTCACCGCTTCTCAACCAACTCTTTCGCGTTTTATTAATCAAAAAGAGGAACAAGACAATCACTACGTTCATCAATTAATGACTCGTTTAAGTGAATTACTTTTAACTGAAACCAATCAAAGACAAGTCATTGTAGATATTGACTCTACCCATTCGGATACGTTTGGTAAGCAGGAAGATAGCGATTATAACGGACATTACAAAACCAATGGCTATCACCCCCTTCTTGCTTTCGAACAACAAACAGGCGCTTTATTAGGTGCTCAGTTACGACCTGGAAATCACTATACTTCAAGAGATTCAGAAATGTTTCTTGCGCCTATTTTGTATTCGTTCGCTACTCAAGAAATGGAATGTTTGGTTCGTGGGGATAGTGGTTTCGCTAAACCAGAAATTTATGAACTGTGTGAACAAACCAATACGAAATTTATCATTCGATTGAAAACAAGCCAGAAATTAAAAAAAATAGCGGAACACCTCGTTTTGTATAGTGATGAGACAGATTTCACCTCAGAAGAAGTCCAATGGTTTTCTATCCATTATCAAGC
>NZ_JAFBFD010000021.1 GCF_016909125.1 Enterococcus lemanii
CGAAAAGGAATAGTCATGAAATTTCGAAAAATTTACACAATTCGAAATTGGATGAGTGTTGTCTTTTCTATAAAAGTGAATTATGAAATTGGTTCAATTATAGTTGGAAAAGGCTTAACGTCTCCTTTTATTATTTTATTTTTTAGCGAACTTTAAAGCCTTTTACATATAATATAATTCGTTATTTTAAGACAAGAAGAAGTTTTCTTTGAAAAAAATGATTGTACTCATAATTTTTTCATGTTAATATTTGCGTGCAGTAATTCTGCAAGACGAGAGAGGCGAGTTTTACTTTGCCAAACTTATTGCTGTTGGAAACAACAGATTTGAAGTAGTAAAGGGGCTTCGCGCCCATTGAAGAGATAACAAGAAGTTATCGACTCAAATTTTTTATAAGGTAATGACTTGGATAGTTAGTCTAACATTATGCTTGTGAAAACGATTAGTAAGAGTGGTAAAAGTATGCCTACTAAATAGACTCTAACGTTCTACCGGTAAACGCGATTTTGTTTTTTTATGTGATTTTAGAAAAAAACAAGAAGACAATGATGGAGAAATCGAATGAACTCAAGTAATAGATAACTATTGCTTGGGTTCTTTTTTTGTACCCAAGCATCCGAAATAAAAGGAGGGGAGAAGATAACGTGTATACAGAAAAACAAGAAAGAATGCCAATTGTGGAAGCTTTACTGGCTCTAAAAAAGCAGCGTTTAGTCCCTTTTGATGTGCCTGGACATAAACGAGGAAAAGGTAGTATTGCTTTAACCAATTTTTTAGGTGAAAAAGCGTTGTCACTAGACGCAAATTCGATGAAGCTACTTGATAATTTAAGTCACCCAGTTTCTGTCATTAAAGAAGCCGAAAAAATTGCAGCGGAAGCCTTTGGTGCAAAACATGCTTTTTTTATGGTCAATGGCACGACGGGGGCGGTTCAAAATATGATCTATGCCACGCTTAAAGCAGGCGAGAAAATTCTATTGCCAAGAAATGTTCATAAAAGTGTGATTAATGCACTAGTTATGTGTGGTGGAGTACCAGTTTATATTGAGACACCGTTACATTTAGAGTTAGAAATTTCAACCGGCATGCCTTTAAGTAAAGTCAAAGAAGCAATCTTAGCTAATCCAGAGGCAAAAGCCATTTTAATTAATAATCCGACTTATTATGGAATTTGTTCAGATTTGCGTAACATTACGGAGCTCGCTCATCAACATGGCATGAAAGTTCTTGTGGATGAAGCGCACGGAGCACACTTGTATTTTGGTGAAGGATTACCAATGAATGCGATGAATGCTCAAGCAGATATGGCTGCGGTGAGCATGCATAAATCGGGTGGTTCATTGACCCAAAGCTCATTTTTACTTTGTAACGAAGGGGTTGACCCAGAATATGTTCGTCAAATAATTAATTTAACCCAAACAACCAGTGCAAGTTATTTATTAATGTCGAGTCTGGACTTGGCTCGTCACAATCTAGCTAAAAATGGCAAAGTAATTTTTGAGCAAGTCAAAAATCTCGCACAATATGCACGTGATGAAATCAATGAAATTGGTGATTATTATGCTTATTCAACAGAAGTGATTAACCGAGAGGCCATTTATGATTTTGACGTCACAAAATTGTGCGTAAAAACAACGGATTTAGGATTAACTGGTAGTGAAGTTTACGACTTGTTACGCGATGAATACAATATTCAAATTGAATTTGGCGACACCGCCAATATTTTGGCTTATGTTTCTGTTGGCGATCGACCCCATGATATTGAGCGGTTAGTCGGGGCTTTATCTGAAATTCGTCGTCGCTTTAAACGGGATAAAAAAGGCTTACTGGTCTTTGATATTGCAAAAACCGAAGTGAAGATCTCACCAAGAGAAGCTTTTTTTGCGCATCATGAAAGTCGCTCGTTAGTTGAAAGTGCAGGTTATATCTCAGCGGAAATGGTGATGTGCTATCCACCAGGCATTCCAATTGTTGCTCCGGGCGAACTGATTACGAATGAAGTGGTCGAGCATATTGTTTATGCACAGGAAAAAGGTTGCCTCGTTATGGGAACCGAAGATACAACCTTACAGACGATTAAAGTCGTGAAAGGAGCAAAATAATGGACTTGTGGTTTTCAGAGTATCACCAAGAAGGGGTAAAGTTATCAATTAATGTCGATCGCGAAGTTTTTAGCTGCCAAAGCGAGTATCATCACATTGCATTATTTGATTCAAAGGAGTTTGGACGTATTTTGACTTTAGATGGAGAATTAATTAATACGGAAAAAGATGAGTTTTTTTATAGTGAAATGATGGTCCATGTGCCGCTAGCGGTTCAACCATTGATTCGGAATGTTTTAGTCATTGGTGGCTGTGATGGTGGGGTATTACGTGAGTTAGAAAAATACGAATCCATTGAAACCATTGATGTGGTAGAACTTGACGAAAAAGTTATCCAAGTTTGTCAAAAGTATTTTCCTAAAAACCAAGAGACTTTTTCTGATAAACGCGTTCGTTTGCATTTTCAAGACGGGTTGAAATTTGTTCGCGGAAAAGAAGCAGCGTATGATTTGATTATTGTCGATACGGCGAATCCATTTGGCATTAATGAGAGTCTTTTTACGCGTGAATTTTATGGAAATTGTTACAAAGCGTTACGTGAAGAAGGGACGTTAATTAGCCAGCATGCCAATGGCTTTTATGAAGAAGACGAAGAAGCTTTTCGTCATATTCGTCATCGCTTAATTTCGGTCTTTCCAATTAATAAAATTTATATGAGCAGTGTACCAAGTTACGCAGCGGGTTATTTATTGTTTGGGTATTCAGCAAAAAAAGCGAATCCAGAAACGGATATTCAAGTTGCCCAATGGGAAGCGCAGAAAATTCATACCCGTTACTATAATCCAGAGATTCACCGTGGCGCGTTTTATTTACCAAATTATATTAAGGAGCTAATATAGATGCAAACGAATGTTGAGACTTTTATTGGTTGTACGGCTTCTTTTGCAGAAGCTAAAACAGTCTTGTTTGGGGCACCATATGATTCAACTACTTCTTATCGACCGGGTACTCGGTTTGCTAGTCGAGCGATTCGCGGGGAATCTTTTGGTCTAGAAACCTATAGTCCTTATCAAGACAAAGATTTAGAAGAAATACAGGTCTTTGATTCTGGTGATTTGGAATTGTCATTTGGGCGGGTCGACTTAGCTTTAGCGGATATAAAAGCTCATACAGCAGAAATTTTAGCTGCTAAAAAACGACCTTTTATGATTGGTGGCGAACATTTAGTCACGTTAGGAGCGTTTGACGCCGTGCTTGAAGCTTATCCCGATGTTCATGTGATTCAACTGGATGCACATACCGATTTAAGACAAGCATATTTAGGCGCAGAATTATCTCACGCAACGGTGATTCGTCGAATTTGGGATCAAATTGGTGATCAGCGGATTTTTCAATTTGGTATTCGTTCTGGAGAAAGAGCGGAGTTCCAGTTTGCTAAAAACCATACTTATTTACAAAAATTTAACTTTAATGGCCTAACAGAAGTCATTGAACAACTGAAAGACAAACCGGTTTATTTAACCATTGATTTAGACGTCCTTGATCCTTCTGCTTTTCCAGGAACAGGGACACCTGAAGCAGGCGGTGTATCATTTGAAACGTTACTCGAGGCAATCTTAGACTTCGCCAAATTAAATATTGTAGGCTTAGATGTCAATGAATTGTCGCCGCCTTACGATTTAAGTGGGGCATCGACCGCTTTAGCTTGTAAAATTATTCGTGAATTATTATTAGCAATCAATTAGGAGTGTGGAAAAATGGCAAAAGCATTAATTATTGGTGCAGGTGGGGTTGCAAGTGTTGCTGTGCACAAATGTGTCCAAAATAAAGAAGTATTCAAAGAGATTTGTATTGCTTCAAGAACAAAACAAAAATGTGACGATTTAAAAGAAAAACTAGACGGCCAAGGTTGTGAAATTTCAACCGCCCAAGTTGATGCCGATAATGTCGAAGCGTTAATTGCTTTAATTGAAGACTTCAAACCGGATATCGTGATGAATTTAGCTTTACCTTATCAAGATTTAACTATTATGGATGCTTGTTTAGCAACAAAAACCCATTATTTAGATACGGCAAATTATGAACCAGAAGATACGGCCAAGTTTGAATACAAATGGCAATGGGAATATCGCCAAAAGTTTGAAGAAGCAGGAATTACCGCCATTTTAGGTTCTGGTTTTGACCCGGGGGTGACGGGTGTTTTTTCTGCTTATGCCCAAAAACATTATTTTGATGAAATTCACTACATTGACATCCTCGATTGTAACGGTGGCGATCATGGGTATCCATTTGCAACCAATTTTAACCCTGAAATCAACATTCGCGAAGTTTCAGCGAATGGTCGTTACTGGAAAGAAGGCCAGTGGATTGAAACGGCTCCAATGGCCATAAAAAAAGTCTATGATTTTGCCGAAGTCGGTCAAAAAGAGATGTACTTGTTATATCACGAGGAGTTAGAGTCACTAGCTTTAAATATCAAAGGGATTAAACAAATTCGTTTCTTTATGACTTTTGGCCAAAGTTATTTAACGCATCTAAAATGCTTAGAAAATGTGGGGATGACCTCAATTGAGCCAATTTTATTTGAAGGGAAAGAAATTATTCCTTTACAATTTTTAAAAGCCGTTTTACCAGATCCGGCTTCTTTAGGGCCACGAACAAAAGGAAAAACCAATATTGGTTGTATCTATCGTGGGAAAAAAGATGGCAAAGACGTAACCTATTATGTCTATAATATTTGTGACCATGAAGCATGTTACCGTGAAGTCGGGTCTCAAGCCGTTTCTTATACAACTGGAGTCCCCGCGATGATTGGGGCGATGATGGTTGTCAATGGTCTGTGGAATAAACCAGGCGTTTATAACGTTGAAGAAATGGATCCAGATCCATTTATGAAAGCATTGAACCAATGGGGCTTACCGTGGGTGGAAGATTTTAATCCTGTCTTGGTGGCAGAATAATGATATCAGAAATCTTGTGGGACATTGAAAAAGTGCAGACACCGGCTTTTGTGATTGAAGAAAACTTATTGCGAAAAAACCTTGAGCAATTAGTTAAAGTCAAAGAAGCAACGGGGTGTAAAATTTTATTAGCGCAAAAAGCTTTTTCGATGTTTTACTTTTACCCATTGATGGCCAAATATTTAGATGGTACTACCGCAAGTGGGATTTATGAAGCGCGCTTAGGCTATGAACATTTTGGCAAAGAGACGCATGTGTTTTCACCGGCTTATCGGTCAGAGGAATTAACGGAATTGTTACCAATTTGTGATCATCTGATTTTCAATTCTTTTAGTCAGTGGCAATATTATAAAAAAGAAGCGCTAGCCAGTGGAAAATCATTTGGCCTAAGAATTAATCCAGAGTGTTCGACACAAGAAGGCCATGATTTATATGATCCTTGCTCGCCAGGATCACGGCTAGGTATTGTTTTAAGTGATTTCGTGGGTCAAGATTTAACGGGAATTGAAGGTTTGCATTTTCATACTTTGTGTGAACAAAATGCCGATGATTTAGCAGTTACATTAAAAGTAGTCGAGGAAAAATTTGGTTCGTATCTACACCAGATGAAGTGGTTGAATTTTGGTGGTGGCCATCATATCACACGTTCAGATTATGATTTGGGCACTTTAATTGACTGTATTCAATATATAAAGCGCACCTATAACTTAGAAGTCTATCTAGAACCAGGTGAGGCTGTGGCGCTAAATGCCGGTTATTTAGTCGCGCAAGTCTTAGACATTACGCAAAACTATGGCATAACCAATGCGATTTTAGATACGTCTGCAACTTGTCATATGCCCGATGTTTTAGAGATGCCTTATCGCCCAGAAATAATGGGGAGTGGTCGAGCGCAGGAGAAAGCTTTTACTTATCGTTTCGGAGGACCAACATGTTTAGCCGGGGATATCATTGGCGATTATTCTTTTGACACACCATTACAAATTGGCGATAAAGTTATTTTTTGTGACATGGCCATTTACTCTTTTGTTAAAACGAATACCTTCAATGGGATGCCGCTTGCAAAATTAATGGCCGTGGATGCAAATCATCAATTAAAAATAGTTAAATCGTTTCATTATGAAGATTTTAAAAGCCGATTGTCATAAAAAAGGTTAGAGTTAGAATAAAATTCATAAAAAATAAATATTTTATAAAACAACACGCAAAAAAATGTTCAAGCGTTATTTTGCGTGTTGTTGCTTTGGTTCTCTAAATTGTAACGCTTTCTTTTTTGCCCCTAAGAAAAGACAGATGCTCAAAATGCGCCGATTATTCTTTGCCAAAATCACATTTTGCATTGTACTTAAAAGTAGAAGCCTGTTAAAATTATCCATAAATGAAAATAAGGGGTGATTTTAATATGAAAGAAGTCGTTATTAGTAGTCAGATGAATGGTATCAGTATTGATCGTTCAACTCGAACCGTTGAATACAATATGATAAAACACTGGCATCCTGAATGTGAAATTCAATATTTTTTCCAAGGAAAGCGTCATTTTTTTATTGATCAACAACATTATGCTGTAAAAGAGGGGAGTTTTATCTTGATTGACTCCAATCAAGTGCATAATACTTATTCAGATAAAGAGTTGTTTCATGATCGTCTAGTTTTTCATTTTGATAAAAAGATTTTTGAAGCAACGGCAACTAGTTTGGGAATTGATTTAGAATTGTTTTTAAAGGAACACTGTGGCGTCGTTCAAATCCCTCACGCGGATCGTGCATTTGTTGAGGATTGCTTGATTGCATTAGCAAGTGAAATTGAACAAAAACAAATTGCCTATCAAGCAGTGGTCCAATTAAATTTTTTTGAGCTAATTATCTATCTCACTCGATTAAAAATCAGTGGGGCGATGCATTCATTGCCAACTGAAGTCGAAGGAGAAATAAATGATTTTGTCAATGAAGTCCAACACTATATTCGTGATAACTATGCAACGGTTGGTTCTTTAGAAGAAATTGCAAAGGTATTTTACCTAGATAAATCCTATTTAAGTCGTATTTTTAAAAAATGTACCGGCTATACGATTACAGAATTTACAAACATTCAAAGAATTCAACAAGCGCAACGATTGTTAGAAGACTCTAAAATGACTGTTGCACAAGTAGCGAGTCACATAGGATATGAAAACGTTACCTATTTTAACCGAGTATTCAAAAAATATGTTGAAACGTCACCACTTCAGTATCGAAAAAAACAAATTGCTTACAAAAAAAGTTTACGTGAAAAAAATAACAACTAATGCCAAAATTAAATAAAAACTTTGTTGAATAAAGCTATCCTCTATAAATGAGATAGCTTTTTTATTTTTTATTAAAGTGAAAAATAAAAAGAAAAAAGTTGTTTGTTCATTAGAAGAGATAAAATAAAACGTTGTCGTAACAAGTTTTATTCATTTTTTTTACAAAAAAAATGGATGGCATGCGTGTTTTTTTAGTTAAAGTTAAAAAAAGTCAATATAGTTCAAAAATAGTAATTTTTGTCTACTTGGTTGTGCAAGTTCTTTGATTGCGTTGACCATCAAAAACATTGATGTATATTAGTGGTAAGCGGATACATATTTCGTGTAAATCATTTATTTATGATAAAAGTTTAGGAGGACGAAAAGATGAAAAGAAAAAACTTGAACAAATTATTAGCTAGTGGGTTAATGGTTACGACGTTGTTAGTTGGTTGTAGTTCTGGCACGAAATCAGATGCTTCTTCTGGTGATGATGTGAGCAATGAAGTAGTAGAATCAAGTGAAATCACAAAAGAAGAGGTGACAATTAAGTTCTCTTGGTGGGGAGCGGATAATCGTCATGAAGCGATGAAAGAAGTCGCAAAACTATATGAAAAAGCTAATCCAAATGTAACGGTTGATATTGAATATGGTGCTTGGGATGGCTGGCAAACGAAAATTTTAACTCAGCTTTCAGGTAAAACCGAAGCAGATGTCATGCAAGTAAACTATAACTGGTTGTTTTCTTACGGCCGAGGTAAAAATGTCTTTTATAATTTGGATGAAGTGAAAAACTTTATTGATTTATCAAATTGGGATGAAAATTATTTAAAAGCGATGCAAGTTAGCGGTGAACAAGCAGCCGTTCCTCATGGAATGACGGGTCGTGTAAACTTAATGAATTCTAAATTATTTACAGAAAACGACCTAGAATTACCCGTTACTTATACTGATTTAATCGAAGCTGGAAAAGTAATTTCAAAAGACAATACGGCTACTGGAGCAGAAAATAAATATGCTTTTACAAACATGGGAGAAGTATCTAAAGATTTATTTATCGCTCAAATGTTGTTTAACAAAACCGGTAAAGTGATGCAAACCGATGGGCAAGTTAATTATTCTGTTGAAGAGGTTGAAGAAGTTTTAAGTCAGTACAAAGCTTTTGAAGATGCAGGCGTGATGCCGACATTTGCTCAAGACCCATCCATTGAAAATGAGTCAAATCCTGAGTGGGTTAATGGCCGTACAGGTGGTATTTATGAATGGGCAAATTCACTAGGAAAATGGGTAAGTTCTTACCAAAGTGGCCAAGCAAGTGATGATTTAACAGTTGGCGCTTACTTCAACGAAACGGCGAATGAAAAACCAAATGTATATGTGAAGCCAAACTTTGGTTATGCTGTTTCACGTAATAGTAAAAATCCAGAAGTTGCGGCGGATTTTATCAACTTCATGTTCACAAATGAAGAGGCAGTAAAAGCTGCTGGGGATACATTGGGCGTTTCAAGTAACAAAGTGACTTATGATTTCCAAGAAAAACTTGCTCTAATTGACGGTTCTGTAAAACAAGGCTATGAAGTATTAGCTGAATATGACCAAACAGTAATGGACCCATATTTTGAAGACGAAAACGTAAGAAATGAACGTTATACTGCAATTGAAGCTTTCCGCTCAGGAAAATCAACTGCTGCAGAAGCTGCAAAAGATTATGTAGAAAAACAACAAAATGCATTAGATAAATATTATAAAGACTAATAATTAGCGGCAAGGTTGTAACGTAAGTATAAAATGTGGCAAAATACACCAAAAGACGATTCGATTGCAAAAATCTTTCTGAGTTTTTAGCAGTAAAGAACAATTTTTTGTAAATCTACTTACTGTAATTTTGGTTATTTTACAAACAAAGAAGCTTATGTTACAACCCTGTTTTTCTTATACAAAATGAAAAAAGGGGGAACAGAACCTTATGAAAAAAAAGCAACATAATTATCTGATCTATTTAATGCTATTACCATGGACGATTGGCTTTTTAGTTTTTAAAGTTTATCCAATCATCGCTTCTTTTATCTATAGTTTACAAGAATATCCCATTTTAGGTGATCCAGAGTTTGTAGGTTTACAAAACTATATTGAAATATTTACAAAAGATGATACCTTTCGTGCCTCTTTAGTTGCGACGTTAAAATACGTTTTGATTGGCACGCCTGCTGTTGTGACAGTTTCTTTCATTGTAGCGGCTATTTTGAACTTTAAATTAAAAGGGGTAAATTTCTTCCGAACCGCTTATTATATTCCATCTATTTTAGGAGGGAACGTCGCTGTTTCAATCTTATGGACGATGTTATTTGATGTAAATGGCCCGGTAAATGGTTTTTTAAGCGTCTTTCACTTAGGAGGAGACGTCGCGATTAATTGGACAAAAGATCCAACGTTTGCCATTTTTACACTAATAATTTTAAAAACGTGGCAATTTGGGTCGACAATGCTTATTTTCTTATCTGCTTTACAAGGTGTTTCAAAATCAGTATATGAAGCAGCTGAAATGGATGGCGCAAGCAAAGTTCGACAATTGTTTAGTATTACGATTCCAATTATCACTCCTGTTATTTTGTTTAATGCCATTAACGTTTTGGTAAAAGCTTTCCAAGAATTTAACTCTGCTTATTTAATTACAAAGGGTGGACCCAATAAATCAACCTATTTCTTGAATTTATACATTTATGAACAAGCATTTCAAAATGGGAACTATGGTTATGCCAGTGCGTTAACTTGGATTTTATTAGCACTTGTGGGTGTGTTTACGATTATTATTTTTAAATCGTCGGACCACTGGGTTTACTATAACGATTAGGAGGTTAAGAGATGGAAATGAGTAAATCGCAGCGTAAAATCAATGAGTTGATTCGTTACGCGTTATTAATTATTGTCGGGATTATTTTATTGTATCCATTATTTTGGATGGTTGGTTCTTCTTTTAAACAAAATCAAGATATTTTTGGTACGCTTAATATTTTCCCGCCATCAGATCGTATTGTAACAACGAATTTTAAAGAAGCTTGGCAAATTACGAAAGAGCATAATATTCTTTATTATTTTGGCAACACTTTAAAATTTTTAATTCCCAAAACAATTTTTACCGTTTTATCTTGTTTAATTACAGCGTATGTGATTGCGCGTAAATCTTTTAAAGGGAAAAAATTTGTCTTTAGTGCAGTAATTGTCACGTTATTAATGCCAGAACTAGCTTTTCGAATTCCTTTATATTTACTGTATCGTGAAATGGGATTGTTAGATACTTTTGCTAGTTTATATATTACGGATATTTTTGCTTCATCTTCCTTTTTTGTCTTTATGATTATTCAGTTTATGCGTACCATTCCACGTGAACTAGATGAAGCCGCCGTGATGGATGGTTGCAATGATTTGCAAATTCTATTTAAAATTATTGTTCCAGTCATTAAACCGATTTTAATCACAGTGGCGCTCCTTTGCTTTATGTGGGGAATGAATGATTTCCAAGGTCCGCTTATTTTCTTAAATAGTCCAGATAAAACCGTTCTTTCAGTTGTACTAAAACAACAACTTGATGGGGAAGCGATGGTTAATTATGGTCGCGTCTTTGCGGCTTCTTGTCTTGGATTATTACCGATGATTGCGTTATTCTTCTCTGGTTCACGCTATTTTGTGGATGGGGTTGCGAGCACAGGTGGAAAAGAATAGGGATAAAATACGTGGAAGGAGAAATGCAAAGATGATCTTTTTAATGAAGCGAGCAATTGCGCAAGTGATTGATTTTTTTCTGGGAATATTGTTACTATTTCTAACTTTTGGTTTTTTATTACCTTGGATGCAACCAGTTATTTCAAACAATTGGCTACGAACAATTTTAGGGATGACAATCGTTAGCAGTTTGTATTTCTTACTTCAATACCCTTTTATGCAAAATGGTCAAACGATTGGCAAAGGATTTTATCGTTTGAAGATTATTTCAACCGATGAAATCCGTAAAGATATTTCAGTAGCTGTTATTTTTCAAAGAGAGATTTTGTGTAAATTAATGAGCTGTTACTTTATTTGTCTACCTTTATTGGCTGGTAAAGCTGGTGGGCATGAAGAAGCAACGCACACGAAAGTAATTCAAATTTAAGTAAAACGATTGATAGAAAACAAAGAAGTAAAGCGTTCGCTTGCCTTTTATAGAAGGAGAAAAAATGGAAAAAATTAAAGTTTTTTTTGATGATTTACTAAATCAATCAACTCCTGACAAACCAGTCTGGAATCAAGAAGCGATTTTAGAAAATAAACCACCTGCTTGGAGTTACATTGATGGTTGTATGTTAATTGCTGTTTTAGAGATGTATCAGAGTACGAAAGAAGAAAAATATTTTGAGTTTTTAAAAAGCTTTATTGATTTTTACGTGAATGAAAAAGGTGAAATTTTAGGGTATTCTTTAGACGCGATGAATTCAGATTCAATCAATGAAGGCAAAGTTTTATTTGTTTTATATGAGCAAACAAAAGATGAAAGGTATAAAAAAGCGATGGATTGTTTGTATGCTCAAATAAAAAAGCAACCGAGGACGCCATCAGGTAGTTTTTGGCATAAAAAAATCTATCCAAATCAAATTTGGTTAGACGGTTTATACATGGTGCAGCCGTTTTACTTAGAATATGAGCGAAACTTTAATGCGAATCAGAATTTACCAGATATCATGCAACAATTTTACAATGTGAGTCAAAAAATGAAAGATCCCAAAACAGGTTTATACTACCATGGTTATGATGAGACGCGTAAAGCTTTTTGGGCAAATTCAGATACGGGTTGTAGTGAAAATTTTTGGACGCGTTCGCTAGGTTGGTATGCAATGGCTCTAATTGATACAATTAGTCTTTTAAAAGATGATTATCCAAAAGAAAAAGAAACGTTGGTCATTGATTTAACAGCGTTACTTGAAGCATTATTTGTTAATGAAGAAGCGGACTCAAAACTTTTTTATCAAGTAACCAATCAAGGAGCTAAAGAAGGTAATTATCTTGAAACGAGTGGTTCAAGCGCGATTGCTTACACTTTAATGAAGGGTGCGCGCTTAGGCGTATTGCCAGAAAACTTTTATTATAAGGGAGAAGAAATATTAAAAAATATTGTAGAGCAAAAACTTTTTTGTCATGATGGAAAATATAGATT
Organism: Enterococcus lemanii; assembly: GCF_016909125.1. GTDB lineage: Bacteria > Bacillota > Bacilli > Lactobacillales > Enterococcaceae > Enterococcus_I > Enterococcus_I lemanii. The sequence continues at coordinate 12,451 of NZ_JAFBFD010000021.1, forward strand.
AAAAGATATTTGCTTAGTTGCTGGTTTAGGTGGCATGCCAGGAAAAGGCCATTATAAACAGCGAGATGGCTCTTACGAATATTATATTTCAGAACCAATTGTGGAAAATGATGCAAAAGGAATTGGACCACTCGTTTATGCCTACACAGAATATTTAAAATCACAAAACTAAAAGAAGGACTTGATGACAAAAACATCAAGTTCTTCTTTTAATTTTGTATTGTGTGGTTAGAAAATAATGAATCAATTTCTTCTTGAATCCAGTCGCTTCATATAAAATATTTGACTCAGAGGCATCGGTGAAAAAAATGAACGCTGAAAATGTTACTTTATTATTGCAATTTTATTTATACTCCGCTAATATACTTACTATTGGTAATTATCTTAGGTAATTTATGAAAGGAGCGGGTTCAATGAGTAATCAACTATCAGAAGATTATATTACAGCTTGTATGGCAGCGAAACAGACTATTCAATTTTTACCAAATCCACCAGTTGGGTTGCAGCGTCGCCATGTTTATTTAATTAAAATTTGTCATGATTTGTCACAAAAGTTAAATGAAGTTCGAGTCAGTGATATTGCAGAGACCGTTAATGTTACGATGCCTAGCATTACTAGAGATATTAAAGTCTTAGAAGAAAATGGTTATTTAGTAAAAGAAGAAAATAGTGAAGATAAACGAGTCGTTAATCTTCAATTAACGCCAAAAGGAATCGAGCTTTATCAAAATCTGATTTATGATTTTCATAAAAAAAATAGCGAGTTGCTGAAAGAAATTCCTGAAGAAGAGATTAAAACGACCATTCAGACAATCATTAAAATCTACAATTTAATGGAGCAAGAATATCTTTGAAATAATCAGAAGGAGAATCATTTATGTACAAAACAATTAGTAAGTCAATGCGGCAATACAAGTTGCCGTCGTTTTTAACGATGCTTTTTTTAGCACTAGAAGTGTCTGCTGAAATATTTATTCCATTTTTGATGGCAAAAGTCTTAGACAAAGGGCTAATGAAAGGTGATATGGCCTATGTTTTAAAAATCGGAGCCTTAATGTTTGTAATTGCCTGTCTATCCATGCTTTTTGGCGCTTTAGGTGGGAAATTCTCATCAGAAGCAGCGGTTGGATTTTCAACGAATCTTCGCCATGATATTTATAAAAACATTCAAACGTTTGCTTTTGATAATATTGATAAATATTCCTCATCAAGCTTAATTACACGCTTAACAACGGATATATCAAATATTCAAATGGCCTTTCAAATGATTTTAAAAACAATTATTCGTGCGCCATTTATGATTATTTTTGCCTTTTCAATGGCTAGTTTTATTAATTTGAAACTTGCATTAACTATTTTAATTGTACTGCCAATTTTAGGGGGTGCCTTAATTGGATTAGTATTTAAGGTGCATCCTTATTTTATTGAGGTATTCAAAAAATACGATCATCTAAATCGAACAGTTCAAGAAAATATCAATGGCGTTCGGGTAGTGAAGTCATTTGTGCGTGAGGAACAAGAAATTAGTAAATTTAAACAGGCTTCGGAAGATATCAAGCAAAATTTTATGAAAGCTGAAAAAATTATTGCTTTAAACAATCCCGTCATGCAAATAGGGATCTATACGACCTTATTATTGGTTTATTGGTTTGGTGCGAAATACGTGGTCGGTGGTAGTATGACGGCTGGTGAGTTAACGAGTTTTATTACTTATATGATGCAAATTTTAAATAGCTTAATGATGATTTCGATGATTTTCGTAATGATTGTCATCTCAGAAGCTTCGATTGAGCGAGTAAGCGAAGTATTAAATGAAAAGCCAACGTTAGTTAATCCAACCAACCCAATAATGGAAATTGAAAATGGCGAAATTGAATTTAGAAATGTTCAATTTAAATACAACGATTCTTCTGAAGAAGCAGATTTATCCGAAATTAATTTAAAAATAAAATCAGGCGAAACAATAGGAATTATTGGTGGAACTGGCAGTGGAAAGAGTTCTTTAATTCAATTAATACCTAGACTCTACGACGTTTCAGCCGGTGAAGTGCTCGTTTCTGGTCGAAATGTCAAAGAATACGATCTTGTTACTTTACGTGATCAGATTGCGATGGTTTTGCAAAAAAACACGCTGTTTTCTGGTACCATTAGCGAAAATTTACGCTGGGGTGATCAGACAGCTTCTCAAACAGAAATCAAGCACATGGCCTCGTTAGCTCAAGCCGATGGTTTTGTCGAATCTTTCCCAGATGGGTATGAGACGATGTTAGACCAAGGTGGCTCAAACGTGTCAGGTGGACAAAAACAGCGCTTGACGATTGCTCGTGCACTACTTAAAAAACCAAAAATATTAATTTTGGATGATTCCACAAGTGCGGTTGATACAAAAACGGATGCCTATATTCGACGCGCTTTTAATGAAGAAATTCCAAATACGACAAAAATTATTGTTGCACAAAGAATTGCATCGATTCAAGATTCTGATCGAATTGTCGTTTTAAATGAAGGGAAAATTGATGGCATTGGGACGCATGAGGAGTTGATGGCCCAAAATGCCATTTATCAAGAAGTATATGCCTCTCAAATGAAAGGAGGAGCAGTAGATGAAAAATAAATCAATTGCCGTTACTAAAAACAGTCCTTTTAAAACGCTAGGACGAATTTTATCTTATGCGACAAAAGACTATAAATGGCGTTTGTTGGTTGTTGTTATTAGTATTATCATTAGTGCTGCAACGAATGCCATTGGAATTAGCTTTACGAAGGTTTTAATTGATGATTACATTATGCCTTTAACTTTACAAGCAAATCCGGACTTTTCTAAATTAGCTCAAACAATTGCAATGATGGCTGGATTATATTTAACGGGTGCGTTATTTGCCTATATTTATAACCGCACAATGGTTACGGTATCGCAAGGTATATTAAAAGATATTCGTGATGAAATGTTTGCGCATATGTCTAAATTACCCGTTCGCTACTTTGATGGTCACGCAACAGGCGATATTATGAGTCATTATACAAATGATATTGATACGTTAAGACAAATGATTAGTCAGTCTTTTCCACAAACATTTTCAGCACTAATTACGATTTTATCGATTGTAATTGCCATGTTTATTATTAATGTACCGATGACCATTTTTGTTTTATTAATGGTGGGTGTGATGGTATTTGTCATTCGTTTCCTAGGAAGCCGTAGTGGTCGTTACTTTTCAATTCAACAAACAGCATTAGGTTCATTAAATGGCTACGTAGAAGAGATGATTGAAGGACAAAAAGTAGTAAAAGTCTTTAATCACGAAGAAGAATCGCTCAATGACTTTAATCAATTGAATGCCACTTTACAAGAAAATGCAACAAAAGCCAATATTTATGCGAATATTTTAATGCCGATTATGGGAAATATAGGGAATATTACTTATCTATTAACGGCGGTTGTCGGCTCAATTTTTGCCATTACTGGTGTGACGGCATTGACTGTTGGTAGCATTGCTTCGTTTGTTCAATTTACGAAAAGTATTACAATGCCAATTGCTCAAATCTCGCAACAATTTAACTCCATTATTTTATCGTTAGCCGGTGCACAACGAATTTTCCAATTATTAGATGAAAAACCAGAAACGGATACCGGCACAATTGAGTTAGTAAATGTTGAAAAAGAGCCTAATGGGCAATTGAAAGAAGTAAAACAGCGAACGGGACAATGGGCTTGGAAAGAAACGCAACCAAGCCAAGTCGTATACACCGAATTAACGGGAGATGTTCGCTTTAATCATGTAACGTTTGGTTATAATCCGAATAAAACAGTCTTGCATGATATTAGTCTGTTTGCTAAACCAGGGCAAAAAATTGCTTTTGTTGGAGCGACTGGGGCAGGTAAAACAACGATTACAAACTTGATTAATCGTTTTTATGATATTCAAGAAGGAACGATTACCTATGACGGAATTGACATTAAAAAAATTAAAAAAGATGATTTGAGACGCTCTTTAGGGATTGTTTTACAAGATACGCATTTGTTTTCAGGAACGATTAAAGACAACATTCGCTATGGGAAACTTGATGCAACTGACGAAGAAATTATAGCTGCCGCTAAACTTTCGAATGCCGACTTTTTCATCCGACAATTACCAAAAGGTTATGATACCGAATTAACAGGTGATGGTGGTTCTTTATCGCAAGGGCAACGCCAATTATTAGCGATTGCTCGAGCAGCGGTTGCTAATCCGCCAGTACTGATTTTAGATGAAGCCACTTCAAGTATCGATACAAGAACAGAAAGCATTGTCCAAAGTGGGATGGATGCTTTAATGAAAGGTCGTACGGTTTTTGTAATCGCGCACAGACTTTCAACAATTCGAAATGCCGATGCGATTATTGTGATGAATCAAGGGAAAATTATTGAGCGTGGGGACCATAAGGATTTAATTGCGCAAAGAGGGGAATATTATCAACTTTATACCGGTGCAATTGAGATGGGATAAGCCAAGTATCCGCCATCATTTGATATTAGTTCTAACTAATTGATAATCATTCTCAATTATTGTATAGTATATTTAAGTCGGAAAAATGAAAGGTAGGCGTACGATGGAGATATACTGGACAAAAATTAAAGAGATTATAGACGAATCAAAAGAAGTAAAAACGTATCAGTTGGCGTGTCCGATTGACTTTACATGGGAAGCTGGAGCGCATGTTCATCTTGCTCTAAAAGGTTTTAACGAAGGAGCAAAACCAAATCGCCAATTGGTACGACACATGTCGATATCGACTTTACCAAGTGAGAATCAAATTGGCATTACGACTAGAATTAAGGAACAGCCCTCTCTTTTTAAAGCGAACTTAAATCAACTTCGTGTTGGCGATGAAGTTGCCTTATTTAAAATTCATTCCAATGTGTCGTTACTAAATAAAAATCAAAAAGTTTATTTCTTTTCTTCTGGCGTTGGGATTGCGACTTTTAGACCAATAGTATTAGATTACTTACGAAATGGAGCAGCCATTAAGAATTTGTATTCCTTGAGTATCGAATCTTCAAGAGAGTTTCTTTTCCAAGATCTCTTTCAATCTCAAGCAACAAAAAATTTCCAGGCAGAATTTGTAGACAATCGGACAAAATATTACCAGCGAGCAAATGAATTAGCATTAGATCAAACAGGTCACTATTACATTGTTGGTAGTGACGACTTTTTAAAAGAAAATATTGCAATGCTTAAAGAAAAAGGTATTTCAGAAGAGCAAATTTTTATCGATAAACGAGAACAAAAAAGACAAGAATTTTTCGCCTAAATCTTATAAAAAAAGACGTGCCGAAATGCTAGCAAGCTAGTAGCTGTTTCGGTCCGTCTTTTTTTATTCGATAATCCCTTCGTCACGGTAATACGCAATTAAGAATTTCTCTGCTAATGAGTTTGGAGCAATTGCTGCCAAACATTCGTCAATTGGAAACCAGTTTACTTGATCCACTTCTTTTTCATTTCGATAGATAGTATCATCTTCGACGGTACAAGCAAAATTCATCATTAAAGTATTACTTTTCTCAAAGTACTCACTCCGATTATAGTGGACTTTAATAGCTTTTAAGCCTACCTCTTCAAAAACTTCGCGGACAACGGTGTTTTCTGCGTTTTCACCTTGGTTAATGTAACCTGCGACTAAAATATTCTTTTTGTGATTGTACTGCTGAATCAGTAAGATTTTATCATTCGAAGTATTCTTAATAATGACGCTAACGGCAACGCTAAACACAGGAAAGCGGTAGTGTTGACAACTTGGACAATAAGGAACCAACCCTTCCTCCTCGAGCTCTTTTTCTATTAATTTTGTTCCACATTCTAAACAATATTTCATATGTAAATACCACTCCTTTTATCTATTATTACTGAAAAAAAATAAAAAAGCTACAAGACTTTTTTGTGCTTGTTTGCGATGATAATTAAGAATATCTATCAATCTCCTTTTTAAAAGTAATCAACAAAACCGTAAAATTAAAAATAAACTTGACAAACCTTGTGTTTTCTTAGTATAATCTCATAAATAAAGAAAATAATTTTAGCGTTGAATTGGTAAAGTAATTTAACTAGATATATGTTAGAGAGGGCCTCATTGGTGAAAGAGGTCTATATGGAAGTTAAGTGAAGTGCGCCAATGAGCTTATAATCGAAATTAAGTAGATTATTACGGTTGTTCCCGTTATCGAACTAGAGTATATTTGTACTTGAATTTGAGTTGGGAATTATCCTGAAAACAGAGTGGAACCGCGAAAGTTAACCTTTTGCCTCTGTGTATTTAATAAAATACACGGGGGGAAAAGGTTTTTTTTGATTAAAAGTAAATCAGACCTAGTCTGGCAAAAAAAAAGGAGGATTTTATTATGTTATACGAAAATATTACCGAGGTTATTGGTCAAACACCCTTAGTAAAGGTGAACCATAAGGAAGTAGGCTCTGCCGATATTTATGTGAAATTAGAAAGTTTTAATCCTGGTGGTAGTGTTAAAGACCGACCAGCTTATTATATGGTAAAAGATGCTGCTAAAAGAGGCTTGTTAAAACAAGGCGACACGATTATTGAAGCAACCAGTGGGAATACGGGAATTGCTTTGGCGATGATTGGGGCAGCACTGGGTTATCATGTCATCATAGTAATGCCTGATACAATGAGTATTGAAAGACGTCGAATTATTACAGCATATGGAGCAGAGTTAGTTTTAACAGAAGGAAAACTAGGAATGGCTGGCGCTGTTAGCAAGGCGGAAGCTCTGGCCAAAGAAAATGGTTATTTTACAGTGCAGCAGTTTGAAAATGAAGCCAATGTAAAATCTCATGAAGAAACAACCGCAGCTGAGTTATTAAAAGACTTAGATGGGGACATCGATGCGTTTGTAGCCGGCGTTGGGACAGGTGGGACCATTAGCGGTATTAGCAAGGTTTTAAAAGAAAAAAACACTAACATTTTAACCGTAGCTGTTCAACCGAAAAAATCGCCTGTTTTAACGGGTGGTGCTCCTGCTGGACATGGTATTCAAGGAATTGGTGCGAACTTTATTCCAGCTATTTATGATAAAGAGGTCATTGATGAGATTATTGATATGGATGAAGAGACCGCTTATCAAGCAGCACGAGATTTAGGTAAGAACGAAGGGATTTTAGTGGGCATGTCTTCTGGTGGGAACTTTGCAGCAGCCAAAGCCGTTGCTAAGCGACTTGGTGAAGGAAAAAAAGTCGTTGTCGTTTTACCAGATACAGGAGAAAGGTATTTATCAACGGTCTTATTTGCTCAAGAATAGGAGTGAGGAAATGATTCAATTTATCATCAATCTGGGAAAGGTCATTTTAGAAAAAGATCCGGCGACCCGAAGTTTAACCGAAGCGATTTTATTTTCACCTGGATTAAAAGCGCAAGTATATCACCGTTTGGCTCATCATTTATATAATAACGGACATTTCTTTTTTGCTAGATTGCTTTCTCATCGAAGCCGTAGAGAGACCGGGATTGAAATTCATCCCGGTGCTGTTATCGGTCGTGGTTTATTTATCGACCATGGGATGGGAGTTGTTATTGGTCAAACAGCAATTGTCGGAAATGATGTTACTTTATTTCATGGTGTCACACTTGGTGGTGTTGGTGGTGATCAAAAAGCTAAAAGACATCCAACGGTTGAAGATGGTGCGATGATTGGTGCTGGTGCAAAAATTTTGGGGAATGTAACAATCGGCAAAGAAGCCAAAATTGGTGCGAATGCGGTCGTTTTAAAAGATGTTCCGGCCTATTCAACAGCAGTTGGTGTTCCAGCTAGAATCATAAAAGAAAAAGAAAAAGCTTACTTATATGTAATTTAAACAAAAAAGGTAGTAGAAGGAGATAAAACAACTTCTACTACCTTTTTTGTTTGAAAATGTTTGAAATACCAACAAAAAATTGTTGCTACCAAAAAATAAGCTATAATAAAGAAAAATAAAAAAATAGAGGTGGCATTTTGAATAAATACGAGCGTTTAGAAGAAATTATTAAAATGGTAAATCAAAAAGGAACCGTTCGCACTTCAGAAATTGTTGAGGCACTAGGAGTAACGGATATGACTGTGCGAAGAGATTTAGCTGAATTAGAAGAGCAAGGGGCTTTAAAAAAGATTCACGGGGGGGCGCGAAGTAATACTGCTTTTCAATATAAGGAAGCTTCCCATAAAGAAAAACACACTTACAATATAGAAGCAAAACAAGCGATCGCCCTAAAAGCAGTTGAATTAATTGAGGAAGGGGATACTTTGTTTTTAGGTCCAGGAACGACAGTTGAATTTTTAGCTACACAAATTTACCAACAAACATTGTCTGTCGTCACAAATTGCTTACCTGTTTTTAATTTATTGTTTCAAAAAACAACGGAATCTTTTCGAGTGTATCTTTTAGGTGGGGAAATGCGTCAAGTGACAGAATCTTTTGTCGGAGAAATTACCAATACTAGTTTAGAAAAAATGCGTTTTAGTAAGATGTTTTTTAGTGGAAATGGGGTAAAAGATGGAGAGGTCATGACTTCTTCGGTAGGGGAATCGTACACACAACGCTTAGCTTTAAAGCATTCTGTCGAAAAATATTTATTAATTGATTCTTCAAAGGTTGGTAAAGAAGACTTCACGGCTTTTTGCCATTTAAGTGATTTGACGGCAGTTGTAACCGATGACTTAGATGAAGAAAAAAGAAAAAAATTAGCAAATTATACCGAAGTAATTTATTAAGCAAGCCGTTATACTTTCTATTTCTAGTTCCATTATTGGCTTTAAACATTCAAATAAACAAAAACAAACAAAAAGTGTTTACTTTTTGTTTGTTTTTGTTTATAATGTGTTTGTAATCAATAAGCTACTAACAAAGTAATCAAAAAAAGTTGGGAGGAAGTAAAGTGAAAATTATAATTGGAGCAGATACCGCGGGGAAACAATTAAAAGAAACGTTGAAGCAATATTTAATTGAAAATAATTATGAAGTGTTTGATGTCAGCGAGGGTTCAGAAAAAGATTTTGTGGAAACAACATTAGCTATTGCTCAAAAAGTGAAGGAATGTGAGCAAAATTTAGGGATTGCCATTGATGCTTATGGAGTAGGGAGTTTTATGGTCGCGACAAAAATCAAAGGAATGATTGCAGCTGAAGTTTCTGATGAACGATCCGCTTACATGACTCGAGGACACAATAATGCACGCATGATTACTCTAGGTTCAGAAATAGTTGGTGAAGGACTTGCTAAAAATATTGTTAAAGCTTTTGTAACAGGAACTTACGATGGCGGACGTCATCAAATTCGTGTGGACATGTTGAATAAAATGGGTTGTTAAAGAAAAGAAAGTGGAGGAAAACAAAATGAAAATTGCGATTGGATGCGACCATATTGTTACAGATACAAAAATAAAAGTCTCAGATTTTTTAAAGTCACTTGGCCATGAAGTACTTGATTTTGGAACTTATGATTTTACGCGTACGCATTACCCGCTTTATGGAAAAAAAGTTGGCGAGGCAGTTGCCAGTGGTGCAGCAGATTTAGGTGTTTGTATTTGTGGAACAGGTGTTGGAATCAACAATGCAGTTAACAAAGTGCCTGGTATACGATCCGCGTTAGTTCGTGATATGACGTCGGCTTTATACGCTAAAGAAGAATTAAATGCGAATGTGATCGGTTTTGGCGGAAAAATTATAGGTGAGTTATTGATGTGTGATATTATTGAAGCTTTTATTGCAGCAGAATATTTAGAGACACCAGAAAACAAACAGTTAATTGAAAAAATCAAACACATTGAAACGTCGAACCAAAATCAAAATGCACCTGATTTTTTTGCTGAATTTTTACAAAAATGGGATCGCGGCGAATACAATGATTAAAAATATTAAACTGAATCAAATCTAGTTCTAGAAAATAAACATAGCGAGGGATATTAAAATGGGATTAACAAAAGAAAAACGCCAATACTTGGAGAAAGTCAGCACCGGACAAGGCTATATTTCTGCTTTAGCTTTTGATCAAAGAGGTGCATTAAAGAAAATGATGGCTCAGTATCAAACCCAAGAGCCTACCGTTGCACAAATGGAAGAGTTAAAAGTACTTGTTTCAGAAGAATTGACTCCTTATGCTTCTTCAATTTTACTAGATCCAGAATATGGGTTGCCCGCAGCTGAGGCTCGTGCGAAAACAGCAGGTCTTTTACTAGCTTATGAAAAGACAGGTTATGATACAAATTCAACGAGTCGTTTACCGGATTGTTTAGTTGAATGGTCTGTCAAACGTTTAAAAGAACAAGGTGCCGAAGCTTTGAAATTTTTACTTTATTATGATGTCGATGGGGATGCTTTTGTGAATTTACAAAAACAAGCTTATATTGAACGAATTGGTTCTGAATGTACGGCAGAAGGGCTACCATTCTTTTTAGAGATTTTAACTTATGATGAAAAAATAGCGGATAACGCAAGTTTAGATTTTGCTAAAATCAAGCCAAGGAAAGTCAATGAAGCCATGAAAGTTTTTTCAAATCATCGTTTTGGTGTCGATGTTTTAAAAGTTGAAGTGCCCGTGAATATGAATTACGTGGCTGGTTTTAATCAAGGTGAAATCGCTTACTCGAAAGAAGAAGCGGTGCAATATTTCCGTGAACAAGAAGCTTCGTCTCATTTGCCTTATATCTACTTAAGCGCAGGTGTAAGTTCGAAACTATTTCAAGAAACACTTGTTTTTGCAAAAGAAGCAGGCGCGCAGTTCAATGGTGTTTTATGTGGGCGAGCAACATGGGCCGGAGTTGTGCCAGTTTATATAAAAGAAGGTAAAGCGGCTGCTCGTCAATGGTTACAGACAACTGGGAAAAAACAAATTAATGAATTAAATGCCGTGATTGAAAAAACAGCAACATCATGGCTGAATAAAATTTAAAAAAATAATTGGGGTGGATAAAATGAATCGGGAAGAAATTACTTTATTAGGTTTTGAAATTGTTTCTTATGCTGGTGATGCGCGTTCTAAATTGATGGACGCGTTAAAGGCAGCACAAGAAGGCAATTATATAGAAGCAGAAGAACTAGTAGAAGCGGCTAACACGTGTATTGTCGATGCGCATCGTGCTCAAACAAGCTTGCTTCAAAAAGAAGCCGCGGGTGAAGATTTAGCTTTTAGTGTAACTTTAATGCATGGACAAGACCATTTAATGACAACGCTTTTATTGAAAGATCTGATGAAACACATGATTGAACTTTATAAACGAGGGGAGTAAGTGCCAATGAATGCGTTAATTGCACAAATTGAAAAAGGAAAGCCTTTTTTTGAAAAAGTTTCTAGAAATATTTATTTACGTGCCATTCGAGATGGATTTATTGCAGGAATGCCAGTCATTTTATTTTCGAGTATTTTTCTACTAATTGCATACGTTCCCAATATCTTTGGCTATACTTGGCCGAGTAACATTGAGGCGTTTATTATGAAGCCTTATGGTTATACAATGGGAATTATTGCATTATTGGTTGCAGGTACAACGGCAAAATCTTTAACAGATGCGATGAATCGAAAATTAGAAAGTACGAATCAGATTAACTTTTTATCAACGATGTTAGCAGCGATTTCTGGATTGCTTTTATTAGCTTCCGATTCAATTGATGGAGGATTTGCGAATGGATTTTTAGGGACCAAAGGCTTACTAACGGCTTTTTTAGCTGCTTTTATTACCGTGAACATTTATCATTTTTGTGTGAAAAACAATGTCACGATTCGAATGCCTGAAGAAGTACCACCTAATATTTCTCAAGTCTTTAAAGACGTAATTCCTTTTGCTTTATCAATTTTAAGTTTGTATGTATTGGATGTTATTTTTAGAAGTTTCCTTGGCAGTGGCGTAGCTGAAGGGATTGGTAAATTTTTCGAACCCTTATTTACAGCAGCCGATGGTTATCTAGGCATTACTATCATTTTTGGGGCGTATGCGTTATTTTGGTTTGTCGGTATTCATGGCCCGTCAATTGTTGAGCCAGCCATTGCGGCAATCACTTATGCGAATATTGAAACAAACTTCCAACTATTACAAGCTGGTGAGCATGCGAATAAGATTTTGACTTCTGGGACCCAAATGTTTATTGTAACGATGGGTGGGACAGGTGCGACGTTAGTGGTTCCGTTTATGTTCATGTGGTTAACTAAATCAAAACGCAACAAAGCAATTGGCCGTGCATCGGTCGTACCAACTTTTTTCGGAGTGAATGAACCCATTTTATTCGGTGCACCCATTGTTTTAAATCCGATCTTTTTTGTTCCTTTTGTTTTAACGCCAATTGTGAATGTCTGGGTTTTTAAATTTTTTGTGGACGTTTTAGGGATGAATAGCTTTAGTGTGAACTTACCATGGACGACGCCAGGTCCACTTGGTATTATCATGGGAACTGGCTTTGGTTTATGGTCGTTTGTTTTAGCGATTGCTTTAATTGCGATTGATGTGGTCATTTATTATCCTTTTGTTCGAGTTTATGATGAACAAGTTTTAGCGGAAGAAAAATTAAATGTCGACTCAGAAGCATTGAACCCAGTATCAGCGAAAGAAATAACACCATCTGAAGAAACCATAGCTGTTGCGCCTTCGTTTGCGAGTGAAACAAGCGTATTAGTTTTGTGTGCGGGTGGTGGAACAAGTGGGTTGTTGGCAAATGCCTTAAACAAAGCTGCAAAAGAATATGATGCACCCGTTAAAGCAGCCGCAGGTAGTTATGGGGCGCATATGGATATTTTAAAAGATTTCCAACTTGTCATTTTAGCACCTCAAGTCGCTTCCAACTATGAAGACATTAAACAAGATACCGATCGCTTAGGCGTAAAATTAGTCAAAACACAAGGCGGAGAATACATTAAATTAACCCGCGATGGTCAAGGAGCGCTTGCTTTTGTTCAAGAGCAATTTAAAAATTAGATAGGAGCGTATAAATTGAAAAAATTACCAATAGATTTTATTTTTGGCGGTGCGACAGCCGCTTACCAAGCTGAAGGTGCAACGCAATCAGATGGTAAGGGACGAGTTGCTTGGGATACTTATTTAGAAGAAAATTACTGGTATACTGCTGAACCCGCGAGTGACTTTTATAATCGTTATCCAGTTGATTTAAAACTATGCGAAGAGTTTGGTGTGAATGGTATTCGAATTTCGATTGCTTGGTCTCGTATTTTCCCAACGGGGTTTGGTGAAGTCAACCAAAAAGGAGTCGAATACTACCACAAATTATTTGCAGAATGTAAAAAACGACAAGTAGAGCCTTTTGTTACGTTGCATCATTTTGACACACCAGAAACACTCCACTCAAATGGTGATTTTTTAAATCGTGAGAATATTAATCATTTTGTAACCTATGCCGAATTTTGTTTTAAAGAATTTTCAGAGGTCAATTATTGGACGACATTTAATGAAATCGGCCCAATCGGTGACGGTCAATACTTAGTTGGAAAATTTCCACCAGGGATTAAGTATGATTTTGCAAAAGTTTTTCAGTCGCATCATAATATGATGGTTGCCCACGCACGCGCTGTGAACCACTTTAAAGAGGCGGGTTATCTGGGTGAAATTGGTGTTGTTCATGCATTGCCTACGAAATATCCTTATAATCCAAATAATCCAGCTGATGTTCGTGCAGCGGAATTAGAAGATATTATCCATAATAAGTTTATTTTAGATGCGACTTATTTAGGAGAATACTCGGCAGAAACGATGGCCGGTGTCGCGCATATTTTAGCGGTCAATGGGGGCTCATTAGATTTACGTGAAGAAGATTTCGCGATTTTAAAGCAAGCTAAAGATCGCAATGATTTCCTAGGGATTAATTATTACATGAGTGATTGGATGCGTGAATTTGATGGTGAAACAGAAATTACGCATAATTCGACCGGAGACAAAGGCGGTTCTAAATATCAACTTAAAGGAATTGGAAGACGCGAGTTTGACGTGGACGTCCCTCGAACGGATTGGGATTGGATGATTTATCCAAAAGGACTCTACGATCAAATAATGCGTGTAGTAAAAGAATACCCAAATTATAAAAAAATCTATATTACTGAAAATGGACTTGGTTACAAAGACGAGTTTATAGATGGGACTGTTTACGATGATGCACGTATTGATTATGTAAAACAGCATCTGGAAGTCATTGCTGATGCGATTGCAGATGGGGCAAACGTAAAAGGTTATTTCTTATGGTCACTAATGGATGTCTTTTCTTGGTCAAATGGCTATGAAAAACGTTATGGTTTATTTTATGTTGATTTTAACACACAAGAGCGCTACCCTAAAAAAAGTGCTTATTGGTATAAACAGTTAGCAAAAACACAATTAATTGAATAATTCAAAAAATGAGGCTCAAATTTGCGAATCATTTCAAAAATGATTGCAACATTTGAGCCTTTATTTGTTGTAAATCATAATAATGAACCGAAGTGATTGACTTTATTGGATAAGTTTGTTATTTTATCAAGCGTTGGTGTTTTATTTTCCAATAGTATATATAGTAGTTAGGGAGATAGTTATGAAAGAAACAAAAGTAAAAGTAGTTGTCGCGGATCCTTCTGCATTAGGTTTGTTTGGTTTAGCAATTGTGACACTTGTTGCTTCTTCTCAAAAATTAGGATTCACTTCTGGTGTCTCACTTGTGTTACCTTGGGCGATTTTTCTAGGAGCCTCTGCACAATTGATGGCGTCAATTAATGATTTTAAACACAATAATACCTTTGGGGCGACAGCTTTTGGCGCTTATGCCTTTTTCTGGTATGCAATGGGGTTTGCTTGGCTGGAGCAAAGTGGTGTTTTTGGAGAAACGTTGGCTACCCAAGCCGATACCAAACAAATGGGGATGGCGTTTTTAGGTTATTTAATTTTCACTTTATTTATGACAATTGGTGCCATGGAAACACATAAAGTTTTATTTACAATTTTTGTTTTAATTGACTTTTTATTCCTTGGGCTAGCCGCTTCTTCTTTTGGGATTATGGAACACGCTATGCATCAACTAGCAGCGTATTCTGAATTAGCAATTGCCATTGTTTCTTTTTATGGTTGTGGTGCTGCTGTTTTAAATACACATTTTGAAAGAGAATTTTTACCAGTCGGAAAACCATTTGGTATTTTTAAAAAATAATCTTTAAAAAGACTTCTGATTCATTTCAGAAGTCTTTTTTGCATCTTAGAGCGAATATTAGTATAATGATAATGTTTTTTGAGGCTTCTTAAGTGAAAGGAATCAATGAAATGGAGAAAAATAAATGACGAATAATTTTTGGGCAGATTTACCAAAACCCTTTTTTATTTTAGCACCAATGGAAGACGTGACGGATGTTGTTTTTCGTCACGTAGTCAAAGCAGCAGGCGCACCAGATGTTTTTTTTACGGAGTTTGCTAACTCTGATAGTTTTTGTCATGTAGAAGGGAAAGATAGCGTTCGAGGACGTTTATTCTTTACTGAAGATGAACAGCCCATGGTTGCTCATATATGGGGCGATAACCCTGTTCATTTTAAAGAAATGAGTATTCGTTTAGCTGAGATGGGCTTTAAAGGAATCGATTTAAACATGGGTTGTCCCGTACCAAATGTAGCTGGGCGTGGGAAAGGCAGCGGGTTAATCTTAAGACCAGATGTCGCGGCAGAATTGATCCAAGCAGCCAAAGCCGGGGGACTACCAGTCAGTGTTAAAACGCGGATTGGTTATAGCGATGTTGCGGAGTTAGAAGCATGGATTCGTCATCTTTTAAAGCAAAAGATTGCGAATTTATCCATTCACTTGCGAACAAGAAAAGAAATGAGTAAGGTCGCGGCTCACTGGGATATGATTCCGCAAATTATGGCCATTCGCGATGAAGTTGCGCCAGCTACTCTGATTACGATTAATGGTGATATTCCTGATCGTCAAACAGGATTAGAATTAGCTAGACAATATGGTGTGGATGGGATTATGATTGGTCGCGGAATTTTTAAAAATCCATATGCTTTTGAAAAAGAAGCGAAAGCACACACAAGTCAAGAATTACTTGGTTTATTACGCATGCAACTAGACTTACAAGACGAGTATGCAGAGTTAATCCCGCGTTCAATTGTAGGCCTTCATCGTTTTTTTAAGATTTATGTTAAGGGGTTCCCGGGTGCAAGTGACTTGCGTGTAAGCTTAATGAACACGAAATCAACAGATGAAGTACGCGCAATTTTAGATGATTTTCACAACGAAAAAGAAAAGGAGAATGAAGATGACATTTGAAGAGATACTTCCACAATTAAAGCAAGGGGCAAAAATTATTCGTTCAGGTTGGAGTGGCTTTGAATTATACGTTACTTTAGTGACGGAAGACGTATTTGATGGGTGCCCGGTTACGCCCTATTTTTTAATTAAAACATCTGATGAAGGATTCTCAAGCTTTGCACCGACTGTTTGTGATATTTTAGCGAATGATTGGGAAATTGTTCAAGAATGAGTGAATTTAAACAAAAAATTGTTTTTGTAACAGGAGCGGCTTCAGGGATCGGCCAGGCACAAGCCAAAGCTTTTTTAGAAGAAGGTGCTTATGTTTTTGGCGTCGATTGTCAAAAAGATTTTGGTTTGTTAACTAGTTACAATACCTTTCAAAGTTATACCGGTGATTTGAGTCAATTCATTGTATGCCAAACCGCTGTTAAAGTTTGCCAGCAAGCGTTTGGTACGATTGATATCTTATTAAATACCGCGGGAGTTTTAGATGACTATCGGAATTTAGAGGATACTTCCCTTGACTTATGGCATCGAATTCTAGCGACTAATTTAAATAGTATGTTTTATTTAACTAAATTATGGTTACCTTCGATGCTAGAAAAAGAGACGGCCACAATCATAAATATGGCATCGATTGCGGGTCTTGTTGCAGGTGGTGGTGGAATGGCTTATACGACCTCAAAACATGCGATTGTTGGATTTACAAAACAATTGGCTCTTGATTATGCAGACAAAGGCCTTCATGTGAATGCGATTGCTCCAGGCGCAATTCAAACGCCAATGAATGCGGCAGATTTTTTAGGAGACGCTGAAATGGCTAAAAAGGTCGCAGAAGAAACACCTGTCAAACGTTGGGCGTTGCCTGAAGAAGTGGCTCAATTGACGTTGTTCTTAGCTAGTACTCGTGCGAGTTATTTACAAGGGAATATCGTTCCAATTGATGGTGGTTGGCTTTTAAAATAAAAGACTAGGCAAGCAAAAGAAAATTCGGTATGATAATGGCTAGTGGTCCAGGCCACACTACGGCACTTCAATCCTTTGGCCGTAGTTATTAACGAGGGAAACCTTGTAAAGGAGAAATTTAAATGAATTTAAAAGAAACAAAAGTAACACGCACTTTAAGTATATCTGAGACAACAAAAATGGCATTGGTGACAAGTTTATACATTGTGATTACTGTCTTTTTATCCGTCATTAGTTTTGGCGTTGTCCAAATTCGATTATCGGAAATGTTTAACTATTTAGCATTGTATAATCGCCGCTATATTTGGTCAGTTACTCTAGGGGTAGCTATCGCCAATTTTGCATCGCCAAACGGCTTAATTGACGTTTTTGTCGGTAGTGTTGGAACGTTTGTTGTCTTGATCGTTAACCAGCAATTGACTAAAAAAATCCCGAATATGAAGTATAAAATGCTTGTAACCGCGCTCGTCTTTTCTTTTTCAATGTTTACGGTATCCGCACAATTAACGGTGCTTTATCAATTGCCGTTTTTTTACAACTGGCTAATTATTGGAATTGGAGAACTTATTTCAATGAGTATCGGTGGTATTCTTATTTACTGGATAAGCAAAAAAATAGATTTAACCAAATAAAAACGACAAACCGCTCCTCTAGATTGAAGGATGAGCGGTTTTAATTGATGCGTCAAAAATTTTCAAACAAAAAAGGAGACCAAACATGCAAGGTTATAATTTGATACTCGTTTATAATCCAACAATGGAAAAAATTGTTTTTTGTCAACGTGTAAAAGAACCATACTTAGGGCTTCGTAATTTACCAGGTGGGAAAATTGAAGAAAAAGAACCAGGCCTTCAAGCCGCTTACCGAGAACTAAAGGAAGAGACGGGGATCTGCCCAACACAAATCAAACTGCATCATTTGATGGATTTTACTTATCATATGCAAAATTGTTATATAGAAGTTTATGTGGGGCGTCTAAAAAAAGAAGTCACTCTGATTGATGAAATTCACCCCCTTTATTGGTCGGATCTAACGCCTGATTTTTTTGATCAAGCCCTTTTTGCAGGCGAGGGGAATATCGGACATATTATTGCGCAAGTCGATTTTATTAAAGATCATCTATAAAGTTTTTTGGAGAAAGAACCTCATAAAAAGTCTTTGAAATCGCTTAATTAAGGCATGTATGCTAGAATAAAGGTAATAAAAATATTTTGTCACACGTTGCTTTTTTGTCTTTTATTAGTTATTTTAAGCCCATTTTTAGGAGAACTCAATGGTATTTTTGGCTGTTTTTTTAACCATAGACGATGGGAGGAGAAAAGCAATGAAAAAGAAAAGGTTAGTTTTGATGATGGTGCTTGTCAGTAGCTTGTTGGTAGGGTGTGGGACGAAAAAAGAAACAAATAACGTGAAAATTACGCCAGGCGAAGTCAAGGTTGAGACAAAAGAGGGCGAAAAGGCGATAATTAAAACCGGAAAAGATGGCGAAGGTACAATTAAAATTGAGGGCGAAGATGCGGACGGCAATAAGAAGAATATCGAGTTTTTTTCAGACTCAAAATTACCGGATGATTTTCCAAAAGAAATTCCGATTCCTAAAAAAGCTAAAATTTTAACATCTAATAAAGTTTTGACGGATGAAGGACAAATGCTGCAAGTTGTTTATGAAATAAATGAAAAAGAAATGAATTTAGAAGCAGTGACACAATTATACCGCGATTTTTTAACAAAGAACGATTATAAGATAGAATTAGAAATGACGGTTAATGAAATGATGCAAATTACTGCAACAAAGGAAGAAAAAATATTTTTTCAAATTTCTGTCGCACAAGAAGAAGGCCAATTGATAAAGGTTTCTTTAATGCTAACGCAAGGCATTTGAAGCGGCTAATTGGAGGTAAGAAAAATGCGTTGTAATTGGGCAAATGTAGGGCAACTCGAACAAGACTATCATGACCACGAATGGGGAAAAGTCGTTCATCAAGACAAATTACTTTTTGAAATGTTAGTTTTAGAAAGCATGCAGGCGGGCTTAAGTTGGTCAACCATTTTAAAGAAAAGAACAGGTTTTCGCCAAGCATTTGATGGATTTGATTATCAAAAAATAGCTCTATATAAAGAAGATAAATATAAAGAGTTACTAGCAGACGCCCGAATTATTCGACACCCGCTAAAGATTAAATCAGTCATTCATAATGCTAAAATTTTCCTTCAAATTCAAGAAAAATACGGGAGTTTTGATCAGTATTTTTGGGATTTTAATGACCGGAAAATAATTGTAAATCAGTGGGCAAGCATCGAGCAAGTGCCGTCTCAAAGTATCTTATCTCAAAAAATTGCTAAAAAAATGAAAAAAGATGGTTTTAAATTTATAGGACCGACGAGTATTTACTCTTTTATGCAGGCGATCGGAATGGTGAATGACCATTTAACTTGTTGTGAGTATAAATAAAAAAGTGGAGGTTGCAAATGGAAAAAGAGGATCAAGTAGCCATTTTAAAGGAACGATTCAATCAAAACATGGCACGTCATCCAGCTACGACTTGGGCGCAAGTAGAAGAAGCATTGTTAAATGACGAGAAACTTTTTTCTTCGATTCTTAAAATGGAAGAAACACAAGGAGAACCAGACGTTGTTCGTTTTGCCCATTTACCTGGCGAGCTTTACTACGTGGATTGTTCTTCTGAAAGCCCAAAAGGTCGACGAAGTATTTGTTACGACCAAGCAGCGTTAAATAAACGTAAAAAAAATAAACCGACAAGTAGTGCCGAACAAATAGCAAGTGAGCTAGGTATTGAACTTTTGACAGAAGTTGATTATGTATTTTTACAAACAATCGCTCATTTTGATGAAAAAACTTCTAGTTGGTTACACACGCCAAAAGAAATTCGGGAATTAGGCGGGGCGATTTTTGGAGATAAGCGCTTTGGTCGAACGTTCATTTACCACAATGCTGCTGATTCTTATTACAGTGTTCGCGGTTTTCGTGGGAAAATTTTAATTGAAAATAAATAACCATAGAACAGCCTGCGCTATGCAAGCTGTTCTATGGTTATTTAACGGTATTGATTAAAAAAATCATTGATGGCTAGTGCTTCTGAAAAATAAAAACCTTGTAAACAGTCAGCACCAAGTCCAGTAGCTAGGTTTAATTCTTCAATTGTTTCAATGCCTTCACAACAAGTCATTAAGCCTAATGCTTGGGCTAATTGAATGATATGTTGCAAAACGATTTCTTTGCGAGAGTTTTTTTCTAAACCGGCCATGAAAGAAGCATCAATTTTTAAAATATCGACAGTCAAATTTGTTAGCAAATTAAAGTTTGAATAACCAATTCCAAGGTCATTAATTGCCAAACCAAAGCCCATTGTTTTTAATTCTTTTAAGCGTTGGATAACTTGATCTACCTTTTGAATATTTTGTAATTCAGTAATTTCAAAATAGATTTGCTTTGGCATCAATGTCTTATTTTTTACATGTGAGGCAATTTCAGTGAGAAATGATTTTTCCATTAATTGACTAGGTTCCAGATGGATAATGATCTCAAATCGATTGAATAATTGATCATGTGCAAGTTGATTTAGCAGCCAACGATTTAATTTATGCGTATGCCCGTATTCAATAGTCGCTTCTAACAGTTGTTTAGGACTAATAATCCCAATGTTTTCATCTTCCCAATAAATCATCGCCTCAGCAGCTTTGATTTGTCCTTTTTGATCAAAAATAGGTTGGTATTTGAGTTGTAAAAGTTTATGATCTAAAGCATTTTGTAATTTTTCAATGATTTGAATATTACTGACATGTCTTTCAATCATTTGGTTTGAAAAGTAAACGATTTGCGAAGTATCTCGTTGATTCAAACAAATTTCAGCACTGCTTAAGAGAGAAGCGAGGTGATCCATTTTATTTGGATAAAAAGCAACACCAATTTCAACATTTAAAAAGATTGTTTGCTCCCCTAAAACGAGTGGCACTAATAAAACTTCACGGATTTTTTGCACAACGGATTTAAAATCATCTTCATTATTATAATCTGAACTGTACAAGGCAAAAATTTCGCGAGAGAGGCGGTATAAATAAAAGTATCTAGGGAGTACATTGCGAATTCGTTTGACCATTTCATTTGTAACTAGTTTATGGGTGGATCTAGAATGGTGCATAGAAATTTCAGAAAGATTTTGACAACGAATCAATGCAAGTCCAGCTAATTTCGTATCTCTTTTTCGAATCGATTGGTTGATATCGTAAGAGAATTGATTAAAATTGGGTAGTTTTGTTTGTACGTCAAAATAAGAACGAGTATTTTCTGAAAAAGCTCGAAAATTCAAAGTGCCAGAATCAAAAAATTGAATACCAAAAGTAGCACGATCATTTTTATTTTTAAATTGTTTAATTTTTAGCCAAATTTTCTTTATTTGACCATCTTTATCTAGGTAAGTTAAACTCCCGTTCCATTGGTTATGAGTCAACACTTGGTTCCAAATTTCTTCTTGATCGGTGCTGTGAAAGTTTGTTGGAAAAATAACCTTAAGCGATTGCCCAATTAATTCTGTTTGTCGTTTTCTCATTCGTTGTTCGAAGTTCTTATTTGTGAATAAAACACGATACGCGTCATCAATAAAAACAATTGAGATTGGTGCTGTTTGCATAAATGAAATGTACTGAGCTAAATGTTCTTTTGATAAATTTAGCTTTTCTAAATTATTAATCGTTTTCAAATAATCATTCGATTCATCTAAAAACATTGAAAATTCTTGTGTTATTTGATTCACGGTGCATTGTTCCTTCAAAATAAGTCCCCCTTTTAACGAACGGTCATCAATATATCTTGTTATTTATTATATCAATCTTTTTTGTGAATTGCTATCTAATAATAGACTGTAAATAATGAATATCAGGCTTTTTATCTCATTATTTTTGTGGTATGATAGCTCAGTTGGAAATGAATTTTTATTCAAAAATATCAGGAAGGATGAATATAGTGTGCGTATTAAAAAAATAATTATTACGTTTTTTTCATTGTTTTTACTTTTAGGAATAGCCGGAACAACGACCAGCGTTTTTGCGAACGAAAATGAGGATCTTATTTTTGAGACAATTAAACAAAGAGGGAATTTAATTGTCGGTTTATCACCAGATTATGCTCCTTATGAATTTTACACAGAAATCGATGGCAAACAAACGATTGTCGGTTTTGACATTTCTGTTGCTCAAAAAATTGCGGATGATTTAGGAGTAGATTTAGTAATCGAACCAATGGGATTTGACGCCTTGCTTGGCTCGCTTAAAACGGGGAAAATTGACTTAATTATTTCAGGAATGTCGCCAACTCCAGAACGATTAAAAGAAGTCAGTTTTTCGAAATCTTATATGACGATTGAACAAAAAATGCTTGTTCGAAAAGAAAATCAAGCAAAATTAACTTCCTTAACTGATTTTTCAGGCTTATCCGTTGCGGTGCAAAAGCAATCCACCCAAGAAGAACTTGCCTTAAGTGAATTGCCTGAAACAAAAGTAATTTCTTTGCAAAAAATCCCAGATGTTGTTATGAATTTAAAAAATAATAAAGTTGAAGGCGCCATTTTAGAAGGTCCTGTCGCTCAAGGGTATGTTGATCGACACGAAGATATCGTGTATTCAGATGTTACTTTTGCAGATGCTAGTAAAGAAGTAGCGGTTGCTTTTTCTAAAAATGCGCCCCAGTTAGAGGCACATATAAACCAAAGCATTACCGAGATTCTTGATAACAATTTACTTGAAGGATATCAAAAAGAAGCCAATCAATGGTTACTACAAGATGAAAAAGGTTTCTTTGCGAAATACTCTCCATATTATATTAAAGGCGCCGGTTTTACTATTTTGCTTGCTTTAATTGGTGTCCTTTTTGGGACGGCTCTTGGTGGGCTACTAGCCTTAATGAAACTAGCCAAAAATAAATTATTACGTATTTTAGCAACGATTTATATTGAATATGTTCGTGGGACACCTTTGCTTGTTCAAATCTTTATTGTGTACTTTGGAACAGGAATTTTAGGGATAGAAGTTTCACGTCTAGCCGCAGGTTGTATTGCGCTGTCCATTAACAGTGGGGCGTATGTCGCTGAGATTATTCGTGCAGGGATCAATGCGGTAAATAAAGGCCAATTAGAAGCTGCTCGTTCGTTAGGGATGACGCAGGCTCAAGCGATGCGATTTATTATTTTACCACAAGCAATTAAAAATATTTTACCAGCACTGGGTAACGAATTTGTAACGGTTATTAAAGAATCATCGGTTGTGTCAGTGATTGGTGTGTCAGAATTAATTTTCCAAGCAGGAAATGTTCAAGGGGCGAGTTTTAAACCATTCTTACCTTATGTTGTTGTCTCGCTCATTTACTTTGTCTTAACCTTTACATTGTCTCGTCTTTTAGGAGTCGCAGAAAGGAAAATGAATACAAATGATTAACGTAAAGAACTTACATAAAAGTTTTGGAAAAAATGAAGTTTTAAAAGGAATCGATTTGCAAATTGAAAAAGGAGAAGTTGTTGTAATTATAGGTCCATCAGGTAGTGGGAAGAGTACTTTTTTACGTTGTTTAAACTTACTTGAGATGCCTACTTCTGGTATGATTACATTTGAAGGGCAAAATATTTTAAATAAAGGGACAAATATTGATCAACTCCGACAAAAAATGGGTATGGTTTTTCAAAGTTTTAATTTATTTCCACATAAATCTGTTCTTGAGAATTTAACGATTAGTCCAATTAAAGTCAAAAAAGAAGAAAGCAAACAAGCGGAGGAAAAAGCTTTCCAATTACTTGAGCAAGTCGGACTTAAAGAAAAAGCGGCCAGTTATCCAGCAAGCCTTTCTGGAGGACAACAACAACGAGTGGCAATTGCACGAGCATTAGCGATGAATCCAGACGTTTTGCTTTTTGATGAACCGACTTCGGCACTTGATCCTGAAATGGTAGGCGAAGTCCTAGCGGTGATGAAAAATTTAGCCGATAAAGGGATGACGATGGTCGTTGTCACTCATGAGATGGGTTTTGCCAAAGAAGTAGCGAGCCGCGTGGTTTTTATGGATGAAGGTGTTATTCAAGAAGAAGGGACACCTGCTGACATTTTTACAAAACCAAAAAATCCACGTACTCAAAGTTTTTTAAATAAAGTTTTATAACCATTTATTTTAAAGCGGGCATACAAGTCGATAAAAAGTCTTGTATGCTTTTTTATTTTTGAGAGGAGTCGCGTGCTTTTATGAATGTTTTATAGCAATTGTTTTAAAATGTTCGGGAAAATTAAAAGAAAATGAAGATTTGAAGGTTTTTTCACATTTTATTATGCTATAATGATAAAAAAATTAAGGAGTGGTTATATGCGAGCAATACTAACAGTTATTGGAAAAGATAAGGTAGGAATCATTGCTGGAGTTAGCCAAAAGTTGGCCGAACTAAATATTAATATTGTTGATGTGACTCAAACCATTATGCAAGAATATTTTACGATGATGATGGTTTTAGAACTGAATCCTCAACTAGACTTTGAAAACACTCGCCAAGCTTTAACACAAGTGGGCACTGATTTGGGCGTAAAAATTAATATTCAAAATGAAGAAATCTTTGAAGCAATGCATAAATTATAATTAAGGAGTCAGATGAATGGAAGTTAATCATATACTAGAAACAATTCGCATGGTCGAAGAAGAACACCTAGATATTCGAACAATTACAATGGGGATCTCCTTACTTGACTGTATGGATGCGAATATCGATGTTACTTGTGAGAAAATCTATCAAAAAATTACAACCAAAGCTAAAAATTTAGTTTCAGTTGGAGAAGGCATTGAATCAGAGTTTGGTATTCCAATTATTAATAAACGAATTTCAGTTACGCCAATTGGCATAGTCGCCTCTGCTGCTCAAGCGACACCAGCTGATTGTATCAAAATTGCTAAGTCTTTAGATAAGGCTGCTCAAACGGTTGGCGTAAACTTCATTGGTGGTTATAGTGCACTCGTTGAAAAAGGCTATCAAGGGGCTGACTTGGCTTTAATTCAATCGATTCCTGAAGCGTTGGCCCAGACCCAATTTGTTTGCTCTTCTGTAAACATCGGTTCAACCAAAGCTGGAATTAATATGGATGCTGTTAAATTAATGGGGGAAATCGTAAAAGAAACAGCCGAAACTTCTGATATGGGCTGTGCGAAATTAGTTGTTTTTGCTAACGCAGTCGAAGATAATCCATTTATGGCTGGTGCCTTTCATGGCGTTGGAGAAGCCGATTGTGAAATTAACGTTGGAGTGAGTGGACCTGGTGTAGTGAAACGTGCGCTTGAAAAAGTTCGTGGTGAATCGTTTGATGTCGTGGCTGAAACAGTTAAAAAAACTGCTTTTAAAATTACACGCATGGGTCAATTAGTCGGGCGTGTCGCATCAGAACGTTTAGGCGTGCCATTTGGGATTGTCGATTTATCCCTTGCCCCAACACCAGCTGTTGGCGATAGTGTCGCTTTTATTTTAGAGGAAATGGGATTAGAATCGGTGGGAACGCACGGCACAACGGCTGCTTTAGCTTTATTAAACGACGCCGTGAAAAAAGGTGGCGTCATGGCATGTAATCATGTAGGTGGTTTGTCCGGTGCTTTTATTCCGGTTTCTGAAGATGCAGGGATGATTCAAGCAGTTGAACGTGGCTTATTAAATTTAGAGAAACTTGAAGCGATGACAGCGATTTGTTCTGTAGGATTAGACATGATTGCAATCCCAGGTGATACACCAGCTGAAACAATTGGGGCAATGATTGCCGATGAAGCAGCTATCGGGGTAATTAATCATAAAACGACAGCTGTTCGGATTATTCCAGCAAAAAATAGCCAGGTTGGTGATATGATTGAATTTGGTGGACTTTTAGGTCGAGCACCAGTAATGAAAGTTAATTCAGCAAAGTCATTTGATTTCATTCAACGTGGTGGTCGTATTCCAGCACCGATTCATTCATTTAAAAATTAGTTAGGTGAAGAAATGTATAAAAATTATATTTGGGATTTTGATGGCACACTCTATGACACGTATCCAGTAATGCTCGAATGTATCTTAAGTAGTTTAGCCAAAGATTTTGCGATTTCAGGTGATGCAGCTAAAATATATTTTCTTTTAAAAAATGAGTCTTCAGCGGCGGTTGCTCGCGAATATGCTTTAGATTTTACGGAGTTCACTCAAAAATTTAAAGCACTTGAAATGGCGGATCTTAGACAACCGCAGCCTTTTTTACAAGTAAGAGAAGTTTTGACTGCGATTATCCAACGCGGTGGGCAACATTTTATTTTGACTCATCGAACGCAACAATCAACGGCAGAAATGTTAGCAAAAGAAGGATTAAATGAATACTTTGTAGAAATCATTGGTTCTGAACAACCTTTTCCGCGCAAACCCAATCCGACGTCACTGTTATACCTAATGGATAAATACCAATTAGACCCGGTCGAAACAGTGATGATTGGCGACCGTAAACTTGACGTTGATGCGGGAAAGAACGCCGGCATGCAAACGATCTTTTTTGATAATGAAAAAATCTTGACGAATATTCAAGCGGACCATTACGTGACGGAACTCACTCAAATTATTGCTTTATAAAAAAACGAGACCGATTGAATTTCTAATCGGTCTTTTGCGTATCTATCTCTTGAAAGGAGTGGATACTTACTATGACATGGTTAAAAAAGAACAAAATGATGCCGTTAATCGTTGTTATCGTCGGAGTGAGTTTGGGCTTAGGTAGCCTTTTTTTCTTTTATTTTCAAAAGGAGGATGTCCCGCTTTGGGAAAATACGCAATATTCGACTGCAAGCACTGAGACGCATTCCGTTATTAGTGAGCAAATAACGGAAACAATTCTTGTTGATATAAAAGGGGCTGTTATGCGACCAGGCGTTTATGAATTGGCATTTGATGCGCGTTTACAAGAGTTGATTCTTCTAGCAGGAGGGTTGAATGAGCTTGCCGAAGACCGTTCATTAAATTTAGCGGAAAAATTAGTCGATCAACAAATGATTTATGTAGCAACAAAAGAAGAAGTTGCTTTTTCAATGCCACTACCAGAAAAACAAATTTCCGAAACAAAAGAAGCGTTGATTAACATCAATACAGCTAGTTTAAGCGAATTACAACAGTTAACGGGCGTTGGCCCTGCCAAGGCGCAAGCCATTATTGACCATCGTGAAGAAAACGGGTTGTTTAAAAGTGTGGATGACTTGACTCAAGTATCTGGGTTTGGTGAAAAGACAGTTGAAAAATTACGAAACTCGATTAAAATATAATTAAAAACAAAAAGAGGTAAAAAATGAGTAATCAAAGAATTCCTTGGGACCAATATTTTATGGCTCAGTCGGTTTTATTAGCGTTAAGAAGCACGTGTACTCGACTTGAAGTTGGAGCGACTTTAGTCAAAGACAAGCGTGTGATTGCAGGCGGTTATAATGGTTCTGTCAGTGGCGATGAGCATTGTATTGATCATGATTGTTATGTGGTGGACGGTCATTGTATTCGAACGATTCATGCTGAAATGAACGCTTTACTTCAATGTGCGAAGCTGGGTATTTCAACAGATGGGGCGGAGATTTATGTGACCCATTTTCCTTGCTTGCATTGTACAAAAGCAATTTTACAAGCAGGAATAAAGAAAATTCATTACTTACATAATTATCGAAACGATGAATACGCACAAAAACTTATTCATAAAGTCGGTGCAACTGTTCATCAAGTGCAGTTAGAACCGAAATATTTTGAGAAATTATCTTTTGGCAATTTAGCCGACAAAGGCCAATCCTAAATATTTTAACTAAAAACTAGCAAAATTTTTTTGTTAGTTTTTTTGTGATTTTAATTAAATCAGAACGTAAATGCGTACTTTTTATTAGTTAGAAAAAACAAATAAAGAGGAGATTTATGATGACAAACTTAAAAAGAAAGAATCATTACTATTATTTATTTGGTTCATTCAATGAATAGTATTCAAGGAACGAATTGGCGAAATTACTTACTATTGCCTTTAATTGTTTCTACTACAATTTTATACGCATTGTTATTAAAAAGCTGGTTGTTACTGGGGGTGACGTTTTATTATGTCATTCAAATGGTTTATCAAAAGCAAAGTTTATTATTGTACATTAGTTTTGGGATGACTTGTTTATTCTTAATCCGACTGCCTTTTAGTCATTATGAATTACCACCAACACAAACTTCGCTTCGCATTCAAATTGCTATTTATCCGGATACGATAAAAATAAACGATACTTTTGTGACAGGAGAAGGAAAAACGGACTTTGGACGATTAACGTTTCAATATCAGGCGAAAAACCAAGCAGAGTTAGCGAGTTGGCAAAAAAGGGGTACACGGAACAAAGCGATGCAAGTCGTTGGTTCTTTTAAAGAAAGAGAAGGTTCACGTAATTTGCACGGCTTTAATCGGAAGGACTATGAATTTTCGCGTAACCAATTAGGAACGTTTATGATTGAAAAAGTTACAAGTGAAAAACCATTGTCACACTTTTCAAAAGGGCGACAAATACGTGCGCAAGCCATTGATTGGGTTGAAGAAAAGTTCCCACCAGATTTAGCACGCTACATCAAAGCCTTACTTTTAGGTTATCGAGACCAATCTTTCCAAGAAATTCGCGAGGCATATAGTAGTAGTGGGATTTTGCATTTATTTAGTATATCTGGTATGCATTTAGCCATCTTTCTCGGTTGGTTTTTCTACTTTTTTCGTCGAAGCCAACTTGTGATGGAAGAATTTATTTGGCCTTTTTTAGCAATAATGTTTTTTTTACTAATTCTATTTGGTCAAGGAATTAGTATTTGGCGCGCGACAATCATGTACTTAGTCAACTTTTTATTTAAAAGTAAACAGATTCATCTTTCAGCCTATGATCGTTTTGCAATTGGTTTATTTCTTTTATTATTGATTGAGCCAAAGTCCTTCTTACAGGTCTCTGGTATTTTATCAATCTTGTTATCTTTTGTTATTTTATCTTGTGCAAGTATTGAGAAAAGTTCTTGGCGATTAAGTATCGACGTGGGGCTCTTAGCTAGTCCAATTTTGATGTATTTATTTTATGAAGTTAGTTTAGTTGGTGGTCTTTTAACGGCGTTTATCGCGCCAATATTTAGTTTATTTTTACTACCTGGTTTTGTTATACTTGTTGGTTTAACTCTCTTAAAATGGCCGATTACTTGGTTAATCACGCTTTTTCAAATGTTCATTGCTTTTTTAGAGAATAGTTTGCAATTTAGTCGTTATTTTGTTTTTATTACTGGTAAACGCTCTTTTTTCTTCGTTTTTTTGCTCTTTATTTTCAGTCTATATTGTTATCCCAATAAAAAATCGCGCAAGTGGGTATTTGTATTGTTGCTACTAGTTACGATTCTTCCGAAATGGTCTTTAAAAACAGCGGTTAGTTTTGTTGACGTAGGCCAAGGCGATAGTATCGTTTTACAAAGTTTTGGGAACAAAGAAGTTTATGTCATTGATACAGGTGGGAAAATTCATTTTAATAAAAACAGTCAGATGACATCAAAAAATGCCGAGTATACACTTGTCCCTTTTTTAAAAGGAGAGGGAATTCGCACGATTGATGGCCTCTTCTTAACGCATGGGGATATTGATCATGTAGGTGACTTATCTGTTTTAATTCAAAATTTTTCAATTCAAACAATTTATATTGGACACGGAAGTTTGCAACATCCGAATATGGTAAACTTAAAAAAGCAAGTAAGTCGTTCAACTAAAATTATTGAGTTAAAAGCGGGTGATCAAGTCGGGAAAAAAATTCAATTTCAAGTTTTACATCCAAGTAAACTAGGAAAAGGAACGAATGGCGACTCCCTTGTTTTGAGTAGTCAAATTAAAAGGCTACAATTTTTATTTATGGGTGATTTAGAAGAAGAAGGAGAAACACAACTTTTAAAAAGTGGATTCGATTTAAAAGCAGATGTTTTAAAATTAGGTCATCACGGTAGTAAAACTTCGAGTACGGAAAATTTTATCAAGCAAGTTCAACCAAAACACGGAATCATTTCTTGTGGCGTGAAGAACCAATTCAAACACCCGAATCGGGAAGTGCTAGAAACATTAGAAAAGCAACAAGTAAAAGTTTACCGAACCGATCAAGAAGGAATGATTCGCTATGAATGGTCATTTCTTAGTCGTTATCCTAAAGTCTTGACCTCGAAAGAAGGCTAGTCAAAGCCCAATTCTTCTGTTAGGATAAATAAAGAGAAAGTTTTAGATTAGCTAAAGGTAGGTTTTACCATGAATGCACAAGAAGCAATTCAAAGTATTAGAACAAAGAAACTTGAAAATATTTATTTAGTTATTGGAACCGAAAATTTTTTACGAGAGCAAGTTCGCCAAGCTTTTTTTGAGCGCTTAATGCTCACTGAAACGGATTTAAACTTCCAGCAATTTGACTTAGTTGAAAATTCCTTAAATGATGTGTTACTAGAAGTTGAATCAAGCCCATTTTTCGGGGATTATCGCTTAGTTTTTCTAGAAAATCCATTATTCTTAAGCTCTGAAAAAATAAAGAGTGAGCAAGAAGATGTCCTAGATAAATTTATTGAATATATTGAGCAGCCTTTAGAAACAACGATTTTAGTTATTTGGTTTAATCAAGAAAAAATGGATGAACGAAAAAAGATAACAAAAAGATTAAAAAAAGCGGCTACTCGTATTGATGTTGAACCAATGAAAGAAGCAGAAGTGCGACGTTATTTACAGCAAACTTTTAATAACGAGGGACTTGAGTTTAGTCGCGATGCTTTTGAGCAATTTCTATTCTTAACAGACGCTTCTTTAAGTAAGGCGATGAGAGAATTCGAAAAAATTCGCTTATTTGCTGCAGAAGAAAAAAAGATTAATATAACAATCATTGACTCTTTAGTTCCTAAATCACTTGAACAAAATGTTTTTGATTTAACCGAAAGTATTTTAGCCGGCAAGGTCGAAGCGGCTTTGCGTTTATATGAAGAGCTACGGGTACAAGGAGAAGAAACAATTAAGATTAACGCGATTTTGATTAGTCAAATCCGCTTGTTGTTACAAGTTCGCTTACTTGAAAATATCGGTTATCAACAAGGTTCAATTGCGGAGACGCTAAAAGTTCATCCTTATCGAATCAAACTGGCAATGCAACAAGCTAGAAAATTTAAAGTACCCCAACTCGTTAAACTTTTGGACGAACTTATTGAAAATGATTATGCGACAAAAACTGGCAAGGTTGAAAAAGAATTTGCTTTTCAGCTGTTAATTTTAAAAATGGGTGAAATAAAAAAGAACCAACGATCTTAAAATCGTTGGTTCTTTTATTTTAGACTATTTAGCGATTTTCTTGCTTAAGCGAGATTTGTCGCGGCTAGCTTTGTTTTTGTGGATTAAACCTTTTGATTCAGCCATGTCAATTGCTTTTGTCGCAGCTTGGAATAATTCAGCTACGTTATCAGCTCCAGCTTCAGCTGCTTTTTCAAATTTTTTGATAGCAGTGCGCATTGCGCTTAATTGAGATGAATTTTGAGCATTAGCAGCTTCACTTGTGCGAGCACGTTTAATTGCAGATTCAATGTTTGGCATTTGTTTCACCTCCGATAAAAAAGTTTTATACGAATTACGTATAAATCAACACTAGTCATTATACCTAATGAAAACACGCAATGCAATAGATGATGTCAGGAATTTTTACTTTACACGAAAAAAATGAAAATAAAGGAGGTAGTGTTATTAGTGTTTCATCTATCGTCGGATTAAGCTGCTCTTTTTTTTTAATAAAGTAGTGGTATTTTATTTTTAATAAACGTCTATGTGAGTTGAAATGAAACAAACTCTTAAAGTTTTTGGCCACTTTTACATGGTTGTTCATTTTTTTATTGTCAAATAAAAGAGAAAAGCACTTTCAATTTTCTACTATAATGTGCTATGATACAATGGAAAAATATAACTAGTAATAATAATAATGGTGGTGTAAATTTTGAATGTTGCTTTAATTGTAACAATCACGTTGGTCATGGGTGTTATTTTTGTGAATGGTTGGACGGATGCCCCAAATGCGATTGCAACGGCCGTTTCGACAAGGGTATTAAAACCCAATGTCGCGATTGGGATTGCGGTTGTAATGAATTTTTTTGGTGCGTTAGTGATGACTTTCTTTAATGCTCAGGTTGCTGAAACAATTAGTAATATTGTTTCATTTGATTCTCAAGGGGTGGAGGCGGCTCAGATTGCGCTTGCAGCGTCTTTATTTGCGATTGTTTTTTGGGCAGTAGCTGCTTGGTATTTTGGTATCCCAACTAGTGAATCCCACGCTTTGATTGCAGGCTTAACCGGGGCGGCAATGGCACTAGGTGGTATTGGTGCGGTAAACATGGGCGAGTGGAAAAAAGTTTTAATTGGTTTAGTTGTTTCTACTATTTTAGGTTTTGGTGGTGGTTTTGTTATTACAAAAGCGCTCGTTTGGATCTTTATGGACGTGCCAAGACCAAAAGCGAATAAATTCTTTCATTATGGCCAAGCAAGTGCAGCTGCGGCAAATGCCTTTTTACATGGTGCACAAGATGGTCAAAAGTTTATGGGTGTATTTATGTTAGCTTTGTTTTATAACAACTTAGCAGAAAAAACAGGGAATGGCTTTGAAATCCCATTGTGGGTAATGGCTGTTTCATCAATTACGATGGGGGTTGGAACTTCTGTCGGCGGGATGCGTATTATTAAATCTGTTGGAATGGATATGGTGAAATTAGAAACTTATCAAGGCTTTTCTGCTGATTTAAGTGCAGCAATTTGCTTGTTTTTAGCTTCGGTTTTAGGTATTCCAGTTTCAACGACTCATACGAAAACAACCGCAATCATGGGGGTCGGTGCTTCTAAGCGCTTATCAAGTGTCGATTGGCGGATTGTAAAAGAAATGCTCTTTGCGTGGGTAATGACCTTCCCAGGTTGTGGCTTAATCGCATATGCAATGGCAAAAATATTTGTGGCAATTTTTTAAGGAGATAATAAAATGGCTAGAAAAAAACAGTACGACTATTTTAAAACAATGGAGCAATTAGCTGAAAATGCACATACTGCTGCTGAACATTTAGAAACAATTATAGAAAACTACGATGCTGAAAAACTAGAGGAAAATTCCCAAGTGATTCATCAACTCGAAAAAAGAAATGATTATTTAATTGATGAATTAACCAATGAATTATATGATGCTTTTATCACTCCGATTGATCGTGAAGATATTTTAATTATTGCGGAACGTGTAGATGATATTATGGACGGAATTAACGGCATGACCTACTTATTTGAAAACTTAGTCATCACTGAGTTAAGAGCGGAAACTGAAGTCTTTGCGGCTTTTGTTAGTCGTGCGGCCAAAGGAGTACACTTAGCAATGGCAGAGTTTCCTAAATTTAAGAATTCTAAAAATTTAAAAAAATTAATTGTTGAAGTAAATCAGATTGAATCAGAGGCAGATTTGTTATACAGTCGTTTGAAAAAGCAATTATTTAGTGAAGAAAAAGATGTTTTAGAAATTGTAAAATGGCGTGATGTCTATAACTTGTTTGAAACCATCATCAATCATACCGAGAGTGCAGTGGATATCATCGACGGCTTAATTATCAAAAATACTTAATAAAATAAAAGTAGATCAACCGGTAAGCGAATAATCCGCAAGGTTGATCTACTTTTATTTTTTGTTAATTAATAAGCAATAACCCAGTAAGCAATTAGAATAATACCTAAGATGATTCGATACCAACCAAAAATGGTAAAGTCATTTTTCTTAATATAATTCATTAAGAACTTAATTGCTAAAATTGAAACAACAAAAGATACAATTGTGCCGGTTAGTAAGATACCAATACCTGCTGCGTCAAATGTATTGCCGGCTAGTAAAAATTTAACTACTTTCAAAAAGCTAGCACCAAACATGGTTGGGATGCCTAAAAAGAAAGAGAATTCAGCTGAGACAAAACGAGACGCACCTAGAATAATTCCACCTAAGATAGTCGCACCTGAACGAGAGGTTCCAGGAATTAAAGCTAAAACTTGGAACATTCCAACAAATAGAGCAAATTGATAGGTAATTTGGTTTAAATTCGTAACAATTGGTGTTTTTGATTGATTCCGTTTTTCAACTAAGATAAAGGCAATTCCGTAAACCATTAGCATGATAGCAACGGTAATAAAATTATAAAAGTGAGCATCTAACCGATCATCAAAAGGAAGCCCGATTATAACAGAAGGTAAGATCGCCACAATCACTTTAAACCACAATGACCAAGTTTGTTTGTTCTCAAGAGCCGTTTTCTTTGGTGAAAAAGGGTTTAACTTGTGGAAATATAAAACAACGACCGCCATAATTGCACCAAGTTGAATGACAACATTAAACATGGTCATAAAGTCTTCTGACACGTTCAACTGAATAAATTCGTCTGCTAAAATTAAATGTCCAGTACTACTAATAGGCAACCATTCCGTAATCCCTTCAACAATCCCTAATAATATGGCTTTAAAAAAATCAATGAACTCCATAAAAAAATCCTTTCCAAATAAATAATCTTTTTTTTACATGCCTTTTAAGTATACCTTTTCTTTTGTAGATTACCAAGCATTTTTCAAAAAAATAACAAGCCACCTTAAATTTATAAGATGACTTGTTTTGAGTTATTCTTTTCCGCGTTCGTAATAGACGCGGCTACCAATTTCATGGATGGTAAATTGTCCATTTTCGTATTCTAATCTTGTGACAGAGCCATTATCAATGTCAATTCGCACGTTATTTTCTTGATTGATGAGATGAAGGAATAAAGCAATCGTTAAACCATGTGAAACGACCAATACTTTGCCACCACCGTTTTTCTCTGCTTTGTGTGCAATATCTTCAAAGCCAGTCATTACCCGGGTACTAAGTGTTTCATAGGTTTCAGCCCAGTTGGCCGTGTCTGCTACATAAATCGCTTCGCAAATTTCTTCAAAAGTCGTTTTAGCAGTAATCATTTCATCATACGTTTTAAAATCCAATACTCTTGGAATGACCCCCCACATCTCCGCGTCATACCCACCTTCAAGCGAGCCAAAACACCATTCACGAATTCTTTGATCGGTATGGTAGGGTGTCTTATGCCCGGCTACGTTTTCACTTAAAATCAATCGTGTTGTTTCAATTGCTCGGCCACTATCACTTGAAAAAGCTGCTGCAAAGCGCGTGTCTTTTAACCCACGCCCTAAATCTTCAATTCGTTCAACACCAGACGTTGTTAGTGGCGTATCGCACCAACCTTGTACCCGTTGCATCGTATTAAACATTGTTTTTCCATGTCGAACTAAATAGATTTCTGTTTTTGTCATGTTTTTTTCTCCTATCGTCTTATCGATTAAAAAAAGGATTTGTTTGTTTTTCCCAGGCAATTGTTGTTGGTTCTCCGTGCCCAGGGAAAACTTCGTAATGGTCTGGTAGCGTAAATAATTGGGTTTGAATACTTTCGATTAATTGCTCTAGATTCCCTGTATGTAGGTCTGTTCGTCCAATGCTTCCTTTAAATAATGCATCACCACTCACAACAAAATCTTCAAAAATAAAACTTAGACTCCCATGAGAATGTCCTGGTGTTGCCACAACCTGAAATTCAATTGAACCGATTTTGTATCCTCTTAATTCCAATTCGTGTTCAGCTGGCTGTACAACGATTCCACCTAACTCAGGATGGCGACTGGATAAATTTAAGAGGGGGTTCGCTAGCCAATTGTTTTCTAAAGGGCTTACGTATACTGGAATGTTGTAGAAAGCGCGTAATTCTTCTACGGCTCCGATGTGATCATAATGCGTATGTGTTAATAAAATCGCTAAAGGGTGAGCAGCGTTTTTTTTTATTTGCTCTTTTAATAGATGGGCATCTGCTCCTGGATCAATAATTAATAAATCTTGTTGTTGCCAAATTAAATAACAATTTTCTTGGATTGGACCAGTTGGAATTTGTTGAATCTGCATAAATTGACCTCCTAAAATGATTTCCTAATCACTAGTATACATGATTTTTGACTATTTAAACAAATTGTTTCCTGAGATGGAGACATTTATTTAAAATCATACGTTTATATAAGTGAAAGTCTTGTGGTATTAAGTCAAGTGATAAGTAACGCTCTTTTCATCGTTTTCACAAAATTTAGACCGCACGAAACTAAACCCGACCCAAAACTG
>NZ_JAFBFD010000022.1 GCF_016909125.1 Enterococcus lemanii
GATACACCTGTACCCATGCCGAACACAGAAGTTAAGCTTCTTAGCGCCGATTGTAGTGAAGGGTTTCCCTTTGTGAGAGCAGGACGTCGCCACGCTGTATTATATTATTCCGGCATAGCTCAGTTGGTAGTAGCGCATGACTGTTAATCATGATGTCGTAGGTTCGAGTCCTACTGCCGGAGTTCTCATTAAATTCGAGAAAAAGAAGAGTAAAAAGCTTCTACACGCCTGGAGAGTTGTCCGAGTGGCCGAAGGAGCATGATTGGAAATCATGTAGATGGTGAACACTGTCTCAAGGGTTCAAATCCCTTACTCTCCGTTCTTAAATAAAGGTCCGTTGGTCAAGTGGTTAAGACACCGCCCTTTCACGGCGGTATCACGGGTTCGAATCCCGTACGGATCATAGCTTTAAATATTGGGGGTTTAGCTCAGCTGGGAGAGCATCTGCCTTACAAGCAGAGGGTCAGCGGTTCGAACCCGTTAACCCCCATTGGTTTGGTAGTTCAGTTGGTTAGAATGCCTGCCTGTCACGCAGGAGGTCGCGGGTTCGAGTCCCGTCCAGACCGTTTTATTTAAAATTAAATAAAAACTCATAGTTGGCTCGGTAGCTCAGTTGGTAGAGCAATGGATTGAAGCTCCATGTGTCGGCGGTTCGATTCCGTCTCGCGCCATTATGGAGGAGTAGCGAAGTGGCTAAACGCGACGGACTGTAAATCCGTTCCTTAGGGTTCAGTGGTTCGAATCCACTCTCCTCCATTTTTATAATTTTTAATAGGGGTATAGTTTAAAGGTAGAACAACGGTCTCCAAAACCGTTGGTGTGGGTTCGATTCCTGCTACCCCTGCCATGGCGATTGTGGCGAAGTGGTTAACGCACCGGATTGTGGCTCCGGCATTCGTGGGTTCGATTCCCATCATTCGCCTTTTTTTTTTTGGGGTATAGCCAAGCGGTAAGGCAAGGGACTTTGACTCCCTCATGCGTTGGTTCGAATCCAGCTACCCCAGTTTTATTATAATAATGGCGGTATAGCCAAGTGGTAAGGCAGAGGTCTGCAAAACCTTCATCACCGGTTCAAATCCGGTTACCGCCTTAGTACAATAAATTTAATGCCGGCGTGGCGGAATTGGCAGACGCGCTGGACTCAAAATCCAGTGCCCGTTGAGGGCGTGCCGGTTCGATCCCGGCCGCCGGTATAATTAGAGACATTTTCTAATGTCCCTATTTTTTTGTGCGAAATAATTATTATAATAGCAAACATGGCGATTGTGGCGAAGTGGTTAACGCACCGGATTGTGGCTCCGGCACTCGTGGGTTCGATCCCCATCATTCGCCTTTTTTTTGGGGTATAGCCAAGCGGTAAGGCAAGGGACTTTGACTCCCTCATGCGTTGGTTCGAATCCAGCTACCCCAGTTTTATGAATAAAGTTATTCCTATTTAATAATAGAGAGAAAAATTTAAAATACCTATTATAGAAAAACACTTTTCTATAATAGGTATTTTTTTATGATTGCCAAGCACTATATTCACCTAGTTGCTGCTCTAAACTTCATCTTAATTATAAGAGTGGGAGTTTAGTGTGAAATTATATCGATGTGATTAATGACCGCTTATAAATTAGTTGATGTTAGCAATATGATATTCGTTTTAATTTAAGATAGTTTGTTTGCCAAAATTTTAAAAGAAATAGATTTTTATGACTAAGGGAATGAATATTTATACTTAAAAGTAAAAAAATGGTAAGAAAGTAAAAAAAAGCTTCTATTTTTATACTTCTCTTTTTGATATGGTTAATAATGTGAAAGATTGGTTATATCGGCAACAACTTGACCAATTTTTGTTTAATAAATTAAATGAAGGAGGTAGTGGATAGAGTTTTGATTTATCTTGTTGCTAAAAGGTAATTATGTAAGCGTTTTTACGAAGTGTTCAAGAAAAATGTGAGTAGCTAAGACAGGCAGAAAAGGAGAAAGATGGTGGATATATATAAATAATAAAAGAGATAGTAAATTTTTTCAGTATATCAAAAGAGCTATTTTAAGTTTAATAATATTTTTTATGCCAGTAACACTTTTAGTACCATATGTCCGACAATATACAGGTATTCTTTCTGATTACTCAATAAAAGTTGTTTTAACCAATAGTATGGCAGATAAGATACCTGCAGGTTCAATAGTGATTACAAGAAAAGTAAAACCTGATAAATTAAAAGAAGGAGATGTGATTAGTTTTTTTGCATCTGATGAAACTGTTACACATAGGATAACAAAAAAAATCAAAAAAAATAATGAATACTTATTTCAAACTAAAGGGGACGCGAATCAATTAATCGATAATAATTTAGTGAATACTAGAGATATTCAAGGAAAAGTCTTATTTTTTATCCCAAAAATAGGAATAATTCTTCAGAAAATGCAGCATATAAGAGGAAAATTAGCATTTTTATTGACACTCTTGTCATTAAACTTAGTCTATAGTCTTATTAGCCAGTTAATAAATTTTAAACATATAGAAGGGTGAATTGTACATGAAAAAAATACACAAACTATTGTTTACAGCTTCAGCATTAACAACGTTATCTATTGGTTCAACTTATGCTTGGTTTACTGCAACGGATTCAGATTCTTTAAATTTTTCTTTTGGGGAACTAGGTGTGGAATTTGCTCTTGACGATTTAGGAGAAGACGGGGTCGCTTTAGAACCAGGATTAACGGTTGATACAGTAGGAACTATTTCCAATACAGGAAGTTTACATTCGCTAGTGAAAATTGAGAATGATTCACAAATAAAATATAAATTTTCAACTAGTTTTGTTCCTATTCCTGAAGAGGCAGTTATTTTTGAAGTAACTCCTGAAAATGGAATTTATGAAGATTGGGATTCAGGAGTTCTTTGGTTTAAGGATGCAAAAAATAATATATATTTATTAATGGAACCTAAGTCAAATATGCAAATAGAGATTGAAGGTTTATTAAATGGTGAGGTTATCGATAATACATTTATGGGATCAGAAGTAAACTTTAATATAGCAACTAATGCCGTTCAAGCATTAGAAGATGCAGCTCTATCGGAGTTTGGTGTTAATTTGGATGACTTGATTGAAATGAGTAACGAAAGTATTTCAAATAGAGGGATAAGCCAAGCAAAACAATACTTGTTTGATGTAATGGGGAGAAAACAATAGGCTTTTAAGTTATTTACCATCGAATTATTTAATAAAATAAATATATTACTTGAGGAGTGAAACATGTGGGTAATAAGTTAAATAAGTATTTATTAATGGGTGGATTATTACTTTCTATAGGTACCACTAAGGTAAATGCTGAAAATGAAATTAATTCTTATCAATTTGGCTCAGATATCACAATAAAAAATATTTATAGTGACAAAGCTGGTTATGGATTAATGGATTATAACTATCCATCACCTGCGAAAGGATGGATAAATAATGTTTATTATGATCGTATTTTAGAAACTGTTCCAGGTTCGACTTACGTTAAAGAAATAGAAAATGGCCTTGAGTTTACTAATAAGGTTTGGACAGAAACAGAATCAACGGGATATGGGGTTTTTCGTTATGAAAATACCACTGGCTTGGCTGTACAATTACAACCAAATGAATACGATGTGACGATAAAATTAATAAATCCAACAAAAGAAGATTATCAAGCAATTATAGAATCAGAAGAAATAACCAAGATAAACGAACTAGCTGTTCCTTCAGGACAAGAAGTAGAGGCAAATTTCTCTACAAGCTTAATTGATGGTCTTTTAGATTTGAAATTTTTTAATCCGTCATCAGCTAAAAGTGAAGAAGAAGCTAAAGAAAAATCAGTTTTTGTTAAATCAATTGAAATTAAAAATTCTGAAAAAAAAGAAGCAGGTATTAAGCCGACGATATACTTAGCATCAGACTCAACCGTACAAACTTATGACACCTATTATGCTCCTCAAACAGGTTGGGGTGAAACATTATGGAACTTCTTTGGAGATAAAATTGAGCAACGTGAAGCGGTTGGTGCTTCTTATTCACAATCAGAAATTTATGAATCAAGTAATGCAATTATTGAAAATCGTGCAATAGGGGGACGTAGTTCGAAATCGTTCATTCAAGAAGGGAAATTAGATGAATTATTAGATGATATAAAACCGGGTGACTTTTTGCTAGTACAATTTGGACATAATGATGCAACAGCCTCACGTCCAAACAGATTTGTTTCAATAGATGATTTCGAATATTGGATGCAGATGTACGTAGATGGTGCATTACAAAGAGGAGCAACCCCGGTTCTGGTAACCCCGGTTACTAGATATAGCTATAATGAAAATGGATTTAAAGAAGATTTTAAAGCATATGGTGACGTTATGAGGAGTATGGCGGATGCTCAAAATTTACCATTAGTTGATTTAAGTAAAGCATCCATCGAACTATCAAATCAATTTGGAATAGAAGGTGCTAAGTCATTCTTTTTACACGTGAATCCAGGTGAATACGAGGGTGCGTATATAAATGGAGCAACAGATAGCACTCATTTACAATATTATGGAGCATTGAAATTCGCCCAATGTGTTGCTCAAGAAATTACAGACATTGATGTTACCGCTTTAAATGAAAAAATACAAACATCTGTTAATAGCCTGATTGAACGGGTCGTTTTTTTAGAAAGTACAGATGTTCCTGAGAAAGTTGAAAATTTAAAATTAGTTTCCTCAGGTGCAACTAGTGCAACCTTGTCATGGAATTCAGTTAACAGTGCAGAATTATATTATATTTATCGCCAAGAATTAAAAGATGATTTATCAATTGAAGAAATAGATTTTACGGAAGCTTCTCGTTATGCCGTTTCAATTACGTCTACTTTTACAGATAAAAAAGTTGAAAAAGGTAAATCTTATGTTTATGCAGTTGCAGCCTATAATGATAAGGGATTAAGCGAAGTTTCTGATAAAATTAAAGTTTCTACGAAAGAATCTGAATACTCATTTGATATTAATTGGAAAAATTCTCCAACTTTAAAAGGGTGGACAGGGGTCAATAACGATACAATTTATTCAAAGGAACGTGGTTATGGATTTAAAAAAGAAATGAGTAATGGGCGTTATCGAAATAATAGTGGTAATGAAGTAGCTAATGAAATGGCAGAAGATTTCACACTTTCAGAAGGTGAATTTTTAGTTGATTTACCAAATGGAACATACGAAGTGACAGTCTATGCTGGTGATTTATTATCAGGTACTTCAACAATTAAATCTGGATTTATAATGGAAGGTAAATCAGTTGGGAGTATTTCAATCCGACAATCTTTAGGATCATTAACGACTGATATTAATGTAGAGGATGGTCAATTAAATGTTGGAATTGTTGGACCCAATCCTTACTTTAATGGTGTTGAGATTACACCAATTCTATTAGCTCCAAGTGGTTTTTCGGTATCTGAAAAAAATATAGAAGGGAATCAGTTATCTTTTTTAATAGGCTTTAACCCTGTCGAAGGTGCTGTATCTTATCGCATTTATGGGAAATCTGACACAGATCAAATTTTTAAAGAAATTAAATCTTTTACTGCTGAAGAATATGAGTCTAACGAATTAGCTTGTCGCTCAATGATAGCACCAATTGGAGAAATCTATCAATACTATATGACAGCTGTCATGGCTGATGGGACAGAAACAGCTAAAAGCAATCATGTAATTGTTGAAGCACTTGATAATTCAGCTGAGATACCAAAAAAACCAACGAATCTAGTAGCAACAGTGGCTAAAGATTTTGAAAAGACTTTGATTTGGGATCAAGATGAACGAGCAAATGAGTATATTGTCTATCGATCAAACAAATCAGATAGTGGGTTTGTAAATATTGCCACAGTATCTGAACCAACTTATACAGATTCTGACCAATCGCTATTAGCAAATCATACTTACTATTATCAAGTACAAGGGAAAAGTAGTGGAGGGGTTAGCGAAATATCTGAGCAATTGGCAGTGGAGCCATTAGAAGGTAAACCTGTCGCCACAGCAGCTGAAACGCTAACTGATCGTGGTGTTACGGCCATTAATTTATCTGGTAACAAAGGCGGTGAAACAGTTGTTTCAGCAACTGATGAAAAAGGGAACGAGTATTCAAACGGCGTGTATCTTTCATGGAGAAGTTTTACAAAAGATCCAAAAGGAAATACATACGATGTTTATCGTGGAGAAAAATTAATTGCTTCAAAAATTATCGATACCAATTGGATTGATGAAGGCGGCACTAGCGAAGATATTTATAAAGTAGTTGGTGCAAATGATCTAGAATTAGGATTAAATATAATCGAAACGAAAACATGGAATAATCAATATTTAGAATTACAATTGTATAAACCTGAAGATCAACAAATGCCAAATGGAAATGTAGTTAGTTACACTGCAAACGATATGTCTGTGGGTGACCTCGATGGCGATGGGCAACTGGAGTTAGTTGTCAAATGGGATGCTGGTGGGCAAGATAATTCTAAAAGTGGCTATACAGGAACAACATTTTTAGATGGTTATGACATCGATTTTGGTACAGGAGATGTAAAATTATTATGGCGGATTGATTTAGGTGTCAATATTCGTTCCGGTGCTCATTATACTCAATTTCAGGTTTGGGATTATGATGGTGATGGACGAGCTGAAATTGCTGTTAAGACAGCAGATGGAACAACAACTTATAAAAGTAGCGATGGAACAGATATAGGTTTAACGGAAACTGGATATGTAGGAGCAACCAATGCAGCTAATTTACCAACAAATAAAATTAGCGAAAAACATGATTATCGCAATAGCTCTGGTTACATATTAGAGGGCCCAGAATACTTCACAATGTTTAATGGTGAAGACGGAACTATCGTTGGAACAACTAGCTATGAGCCAGCAAGAGGAAATGTAAGCGCTTGGGGAGATAGTTATGGAAATCGAGTGGATCG
Source organism: Enterococcus lemanii (assembly GCF_016909125.1). Classification (GTDB taxonomy): domain Bacteria; phylum Bacillota; class Bacilli; order Lactobacillales; family Enterococcaceae; genus Enterococcus_I; species Enterococcus_I lemanii. The sequence continues at coordinate 6,946 of NZ_JAFBFD010000022.1, forward strand.
ATTCTTGGCTGGTACAGCTTATTTAGATGGTGAAGCACCATATGCTGTAATGGCAAGAGGATATTATACTAGGACAGCTTTAACAGCTTATTATTTAGCAGATACAGATGATGATGGTATTGGTGATAGTTTAAGAATCAAATGGAAATTCGATTCAGATGTAGCAGGAAAAGAGTTTGAGGGCCAAGGAAACCATAATTTGAGTATTGCGGACGTTGATAATGACGGTAAAGACGAAATTCTTTTTGGCTCTATTACTTTTGATCATGACGGTACAGTTCTTTATAATACTAAATTAGGACATGGAGATGCCATGCATTTAGGAGATTGGTTACCTGAACGGGATGGGTTAGAATTGATGTCTGTAAAAGAAAATGCAAGTGCTAAATACCATGTGGTCGTTTCTGATGCAGCGACTGGAGAAGAATTAATGGCTTATAATACTGGTCGCGATACAGGACGTGGTGCTGCATCTGATATTGACCCGACGTCACCTGGTGCTGAATTTTGGTCAATTGCTCCAGCCGAATTTAATCCAGAAGATGGTAATCCAAGCTGGAATTCGAATAAGGGCGCAGTGTATGCAACAACTTCAACTTTAGATAATTTAGTAAAATTATCTGATAGAAATCCTGCTGCAAATGGTTTAATGTACTGGGATGGGGATCTATTAAGAGAAATTCAAGACCATGTGTTTAATGAAAAAGAAGGATATGTTCCAGTATCAACAGGCATCTATAAATGGGATTATGAAAATAAAAAACAAAATACTTTATTTGATAGTTCAGAAGCATATACTTCTAATGGTACAAAAGGAAATCCAGGAATTTCTGGAGACTTATTTGGGGATTGGCGTGAAGAAATGGTTTTAAGAGTAGCTGATGATAATAGTAAAGTTAGAATTTATTCTACCACAATCCCAACAGATTATGTAATTCCAACTTTATTAGAAGATTTACAATATAGAGAAAGTTTAGCATGGCAAAATACTTCATACAATCAACCGCCACATACTAGCTATTTATTAAGTGAAGGTGTGATTACAGCAGACGTTTCTCTTGAACAAGTAAATTCTGTAGTTGCTGTAAACTTTACAGAAGCTTCTGATGGTGTAAATGGCCACGATATTGAAGGATATCAAATTTGGCGTTGGGAAAAAGATAAAGAGGAAAAGACAATTATCGCTGATTTAACGAACGATCAATTAACCAAAACGGCAACAGGCTATGTATACGAGGATAAAACAGCACTTTCAAATACAAATTACCAATATGCTGTTTCTTCAAAAGTGAACGGCCGTACCTCTTACTTGTCTAAGTCTGTTTCAATTAAAACTGCTGATTCAAAACCTGTAGAGAAACTTACTTTAAACTTTTCTGGTATTAAAACTTTGAAAAAAGGAAAAACACTCCAATTAGAAGCAACGGCAACACCAGTAAATGCTGATTTGACAGGATTAGTATTTGAATCAAGTCGTAACGAGTTTGCAACAATTGATGAAAATGGCTTAATTACAGCTGTGAAAGATGGAACGACTAAAATTACTGTAACAACGAATTCAGGTGTTTCAGCAAGCTTTACATTACGAGTAACAAAGTAAAGAGAAAAATCGTCTTAAGAATTTAAAGATACTATAAGTGAATAAAACTTGTTATTGAACAAGTTTTATTCACTTTTTTTATTTCTTATTTGTAATTATCAACTTTTTAAATGAATTTTTAATTTTCGATTTGATTTTTCTTGTTGACCTTAAATATGATAATGGCGATAATACATCCATTGGCAAAAAATAAATAAAAAAACCATGTTCTAAAGGGGTTTTTTTAGGATGAAAAAATTAGGGGGCGCCAAAAAAATGAATAAGAAAAGCAAGCTTTCTATAGCCGGTTTGTTAGTAGCGATGGGAGTCGTATATGGTGATATTGGCACGAGTCCTTTATATGTAATGAAAGCGATTGTTGAGGGGAATGGGGGGCTTTCAACGTTAGATGAGAGCTTTATATTAGGAACTGTTTCGCTAATTTTTTGGACATTGACGTTACTGACAACCATTAAGTATGTACTAATTGCATTAAATGCGGATAACCATGGAGAAGGTGGGATTTTTTCTTTGTATACGCTAGTCCGCAAGCAAGGTAAATTTTTAATTATTCCAGCAATGATTGGTGGTGCTGCTTTATTAGCTGATGGGGTATTGACGCCAGCTGTGACGGTTACGACAGCAATAGAAGGACTAAGGGGGATTCCGGCCTTTTATGAAGCATTTGGAATGAACCAAAATATTATCGTAATGATTACTTTGCTCATCCTATTGTTTTTATTTGGTTTGCAAAGGTTTGGAACAGATTTTGTCGGCAAAGCATTTGGTCCCATTATGTTTTTTTGGTTTACTTTTTTGGGAGTTGTTGGCGTATTAAACTTTGTGGAAGATTTAAGTGTGATTCGTGCATTTAATCCAGTCTACGCCTTTAAATTATTATTAAATCCCAATAATCGTTTAGGTGTTTTAATTTTGGGAAATATTTTCTTAGCAACAACTGGGGCAGAAGCTTTGTACTCAGACATGGGGCATGTTGGAAAAACCAATATTCATGTGAGTTGGCCTTATGTAAAAATTTGTTTGCTACTAAATTATTTAGGTCAAGCAGCGTGGTTAACAAGAGCTGTTCACATGCCTAATAGTTATGTAGGCGAGCATTTAAATCCGTTTTTTAAAATTTTACCCGATGGCTGGCTAGTTGTTGGTGTTGCTTTTGCGACAATTGCAGCAGTGATTGCCTCACAAGCATTACTATCTGGATCGTTTACACTTGTTTCTGAAGCGATGAAGTTAAAACTTTTGCCAAGATTGAATATCTTGTATCCTGGTGTTTCAATTGGCCAGATGTATATTCCGACCGTAAATCTTATATTATGGTTTTCTTGCTCTTTAGTTGTTTTAACTTTTAGAACTTCTTCGAAAATGGAAGCGGCTTATGGTCTTTCAATTACTGTGACGATGTTAATGACGACTTTTTTATTGTACTTTTATTTAATCCAAACAAAACATAACAAATTTTTTTCACTTTGTGTGACGTTATTCTTTGGGATTATTGAGTTTATATTCTTCCTCTCAAGTGCGGCAAAATTCTTTCATGGTGGCTTTGTAGCGGTCTTTATGGCACTGGTTATCTTGTTGGTGATGGTGATTTGGGAACGGAGCAATGCGATTCAAGAGCGTGAAGCAGAAGAAGTTAGTTTGCGTGACATGTTACCTCAGTTAACTGCATTACACCAAGATGACTCAATTCCATTATTTCAAACGAATGTTGTATTTTTAGTGCCGAAATTAGAAGGCGATATGATTGGACGGCAATTCTTATATTCAATTTTAGATAAACAGCCAAAACGAGCGAAGGTTTATTGGTTTATTAACGTAGTCGTGACCGACGAGCCTTTTACAAAAGAATTTAGTGTAGACACAATGGGAACGGACTTTATTGTAAAAGTAAAACTTTTTTTAGGTTTTCGTGTAAATCAAGAAGTAAATGTTTATATTCGTCAAATTATTCATGACTTGATGAAAGATGGCCGTTTAGCCAAACAACCACAACGGTATTCCATTACGCCTGGTCGTGAAGTAGGCGACTTTAAATTTGTATTAATTGAAGAAGTCCTTTCAAATAATACTGAATTAACTTACTGGGAGCGTCAAATAATCGGTACAAAATTATTTATTAAACGACACACGACGACGCCTGAAAAATGGTTTGGACTTGAATATAGTGAAACAAGACGAGAAAAAGTTCCTTTAGTCATTGGAAAACCAAAGAAAACACACTTAATTGAACGGAGCTAATTTAGCTAAAGCAAAAACCGACAGAGCTTTTCTAGCTCGTCGGTTTTTACTTTAGCTTTCGCGGTATTCTCGGATTGTGTTTTCGATTTTTATAATACTGTAGGGGGTTGGGTCTGCAAAAGTAGCCGATTGGTGAATATCCAAAGAATCTTCAAACATTTGCTCATATTCACGAATCGAAAGTGCTTGTCTTTGATTAAGTAACTTTTGATGGTCTTGTGTATTTAAGTGTTCGTGGTAATTTTTAACTAATTTTCCACTAAATAATTCGGCGACAGAACCTGATCCATAACTAAAGAAACCAATTCGATCCCCTTCTTTTAAGGTCTTTGAATTCTCAAGTAAAGAAATGAATCCTAAATAAAGTGAACCGGTATAAAGATTGCCAACCCGACGACTGTAACAAATGCTGGCTTCATATTGTTCGAGTAAGCGCGTTTGTTCTTCGCTTGTTTCTGTTTCTAAAATTGACAACAAGGCTTTTTTCCCCATTTTAGTATAGGGTATATGGAAGGAAAAAGCTGAAAAATCTTTGAGTGTTCGTTCATAACGTTTTTGATATTCTTGCCAAACTTTTTGAAATGCTTGTACATATGTTTCATTTGATAAAGGTCCATCAACTAAAGGATAATCATATCCAATGGGGCGCCAAAAGTCGTAAATATCTTGGGTGAAAGAGAGATTTTCTTCTTCTAAAACAAGCAAACGAGGATTTTGACTAATAAGTATTGCGACGGCTCCGGCGCCTTGAGTCGGTTCGCCTCCAGATTTTAGTCCATATCTAGCAACATCTGAAGCAATGACAAGGACTTTACTATTTGGGTTTAAAGCAACGTGGTTTTTAGCCATTTGTACGCCTGCAGTTGCTCCGTAGCAAGCTTCTTTAATTTCAAAAGATCGGGCAAAAGGTTGGATACCTAAAAGTCGATGTAAAACGACGGCTGAAGCCTTGGATTCGTCAATGCTTGATTCAGTTCCAACAATTATCATGTCAATGGATGCTAAATCTTCTTTTGTTAACATCTCTTTTGCAGCATTTGTGGCAAAAGTTACGATATCTTGTGTTTTTGGGCTGACGGCCATTTCGCTTTGACCAATCCCAATTAAAAACTTGTTAGGATCAACCGCTCGCGCTTGTGCAAGTTCGACCATATTTACATAATAAGGTGGAACATAAAAATTTATTTTATCAATACCAACATTCATTGTGTCATTCTCCTTCTAAAACTCTGTATCCTTAAATTTACCATATTTTTGTTATTTGTGGGGAATAATTGTTTAGATTTTAAACTTTGTTTTAAAATTGTAATGAAGGGGATTTTTCAAGCAAAAGTCTATTTTTTTTTTATAAGAAGAATGATATAGTTCAATAGGAGGTGTGACTACGTGAAAGACGTTGTAATTATTGATGCTTTAAGAACGCCAATCGGGAAATTTCGAGGGAAACTCAGTCACTTAAGTGCAGTAGATTTAGGCGTTGTCGTAACGAAGGCGCTTTTAGAACGCCATTCGTCATTTGAAGATAAAATAGATGAAGTTATTTTTGGAAATGTTTTACAAGCTGGAGTTGGTCAAAATCCTGCGCGCCAAATTGCGTTAAAAAGTGGCCTAGCAGTCGAAATTCCGGCAATGACGGTAAATGAAGTTTGTGGTTCAGGGTTAAAAGCGTTGGCATTGGCTCAGCAAGCGATTCAACTTGGGAAAGCACAAGTGGTACTCGCTGGTGGGACAGAAAGCATGAGTCAAGCGCCTTATTATAGTTATTTTAATAAAGAAACTGGTAGTTATTCGCAACCCAATCCAATTATGGTTCACGATGGCCTGACCGATGCTTTTAGTGGGAAACATATGGGATTAACGGCTGAGAATGTTGCTGAACAATACAATGTTTTACGAACAGCAGCCGATGAATTTGCGTTGAATTCGCATTTAAAAGCAGCACGAGCGCAAGAAAATGGTTGGTTTGATGCAGAGATTGTCCCTGTTTTAGATAACGAAGGCAACCTAGTGATGCAAGATGAAGGCGTTCGGAAACATTCAAGTTTAGAGAAGTTGGCTACTTTAAACCCAGTTTTTAAAGAAGAAGGGCAAGTCACAGCAGGTAATGCTTCAACGGTTAATGATGGGGCTTCTGTTGTTTTATTGGCCTCAAAAGAATTTGCTGAAAATAATAATCTACCTTATTTAGCAACGATAAAAGATATTGTTGAAATAGGGATTGAACCAAGCATTATGGGAATTTCACCAATCACTGCCATTACTAAATTACTAGAGAGAAATCAACTGACTAAAGAGCAAATTGATGCTTTTGAAATTAATGAAGCTTTTGCGACAACTTCTTTAGTCGTTGAGCAACAATTAGGCCTTGATTCAAGTAAGGTGAATATGGCAGGAGGCGGTATTTCTTTAGGACATCCGATAGGAGCAAGTGGCGCAAGAATTGTTACGACCGCACTGAATCAATTGCAACGTGTGAATGGACGATTTGCAGTCGCTTCTCTTTGTGTTGGAGGGGGATTAGGTTTAGCGATCCTGTTAGAAAGGCCGAAATATTCATTTGAATCGGAAAAGAAATTTTACCAGTTAGCACCTAAGGAACGCCGAGAAAGGCTCTTTCAACAAGGAAAAATTACGAAAGAAACAAAAGAAACTTTTGCTGAAAATGGATTATCTGAAGAAATAGCGAATCATTTAATTGAAAATCAAATCAGTGATTTTTCGTTGCCGCTAGGTGTCGCTTTAAATTTTAAAATAAATCAAACAGATTATGTGATTCCTTTAGCAACAGAAGAACCTTCCGTAGTAGCTGCTTGTAGTAACGGAGCGAAAATGGCGTTAGCAAATGGTGGGTTTACAAGTACCATGCCAGAAAAGTATTTACGTGGGCAAATTGTCTTAATGAATGTTCAAGACAGTCAAGCATTAAAAAAACAAATTGAATTAAAACAAGCAGCGATTTTTGAACGTGCTGCCGAAGTTTATCCATCAATTATTCAGCGTGGTGGTGGGGTAAAGGCGTTAGAAGTGCGTTTGTTTAAAGAGTCACCGTCTTACGTTTCAGTTGATTTAATTGTTGATACAAAAGATGCAATGGGTGCGAATATATTAAATACGATTTTAGAAGGTGTCGCAAATTTACTGCGCGAGTGGTTTTCAGAAGAAATCTTATTTAGTATTCTAAGTAATTATGCAACAGAATCCCTCGTGACGACCACTTGTTTGATCTCATTTGAACAATTATCGAAAGAAAAAGATCCGAGTAAAGGCAAAGAAATAGCTGAAAAAATAGCGCACGCTTCTTTATTTGCTAAACTTGATCCTTATCGAGCAACAACAAATAACAAAGGAATCATGAATGGAATTGAAGCACTTGTTTTAGCGACAGGAAATGATACTCGAGCAGTTTCTGCCAGTATTCATGCTTATGCAGCACGCCACGGTAAATATGAAGGATTAAGCACTTGGACGGTTGTTCCAGAAGGCTTAAAAGGAGAATTAACAATTCCACTTGCTTTAGGAAGTGTAGGTGGAGCGACTCGTGTTTTACCGAAAGCTCAAGCAGCCCTCGATTTATTACAAATTGATAGTGCCACCAAACTTGCCCAAATTACGGCAGCAGTTGGCTTAGCTCAAAATTTGGCAGCATTACGGGCACTAGTATCTGAAGGGATTCAACAAGGGCACATGGCCTTGCAAGCACGTTCACTTGCTTTATCAGTTGGTGCTCAAGGACTAGAAGTTCAACAAGTCGCAAGTGCATTAAAAGACCAAGTGATGAATGAAAAAAATGCACGTAAAATATTACAAGCCATACGTCAGTAGCTTATAAAGTTACGAAAAACACAACGAGAACCCCTCTAGGAGTGATGATCTTCCTAGAGGGGTTCAAAATTTTAATAAATTAAGCGATTGTTTTGGCAAAAGCTTCAATTAATGGAATGACTTCTAATTTTAATTTATACTTTCTTTCAAGCGCTGTTTCAATCGTAAATGTATTGGGCGTAACACTCGAAATGGTTGCTAAAAGACGCTCTTCTTTTGCCGTTTTTTCTATTAATTTTATCGTACCTGTTTCTTCAACGACAAAAAATTTAGGAAAGGCAGCCATTTGTTCTTTAAAAAGGGCAAGGGCATCTGCTTCAGGGGTGGAGTTATCCGTGTCGTCAATGTCGGTTGTTACGGTCTCAAGTAACGGTTCGACTTGTTTTTTATCTTCGGTTTTACTATTTTCTTTCACCGTTGTTTGCGGCTCACTTAACCAATAACTCGCGACATCGGTGATAAGATTTTTACTAGAGCGTTCTAAAACCCCTTTTTCAAGTGCTTGAATTTGCTTGATAAGATTTATGAAGTTTTCGTCTATAGGCATCGTGACGATGGAATCACGTGTTGTTTGTCCTAAATATTCTAAAGCAACCTCTTGTTGGTTAGTCGGTTTAATATAGGCTTTAATAGGCATCTCAAATAAAATGAGCGCTTGTTTTTCCATTTCTGTTAAAAGCATTTGTTGTGCATTTTTAAAAGAAGGTCTAAATTGTTGTTTTAACTTAGCCAGTTTTTTCTTTTTCATTGTTCAAATTGTGAAGAATCGTAAATTGCTGGATTTACGTTTCTTCGCTCCTTTCTTTTTGAATTCATCCGTACTATTTGCAAAAAAAAAAATACCTAAATAGCATAGATTTTGTTTAACGAGAGGGGCAAGTGCCAAGTATTACTTAGGCAAAATTTCCCATTCAATCCTTTTTGATTATATGCAAAAAACAACAAGAATGAAAGTCATTTTCATGAAAAAGTCTTGAAAAGTTAGAAGATGGTAAATAAAATGAAAAAAGACTAAGAATTCAAAGGTCTTGAAGTTCTGCAATTTTATTAAAACGAGGTAAAATTGCAATGATTTCTGGCACAGCTGAGTAGGCAACGACACAACCTTGCCAAGTCGTCAATTTATAATTCTGACCAAGGCGTTCATGTAAGGCTTGCTTTGTTTCTTTTGGACCAAAGTTACGTGCCGGGAAATGTTGCACTTTATCAGGAAAAACTAAAAAAATAAAATCAGAACTAAGGGCGATTCGGATTTTTGGCGATAAATGATCAAGTCTCGTTAAAGGATCCATCGATTACTCACTCCATTCATGAAAATAATAAAATTCAGAGAATAACTCAAAAACAGACGAATGAAAAAATTCATCCGCCTGTTTACTATAACAATTAGTCGCGCAAGGCTAAAGGTTTATCTAAAATTTCTTTGTAAATCATTGCTTGCACTAATGTGTCGGCCGCTAATACCGGTTTTTCGTGAGGCGCTGGTATTGGCTGCGGTGTTATTTTTTGTGTAGCAACTGGTGGAACGAGGGTGGAAGCACTTGACGGGCGTTCAACCGGTTGTTTTTCTAGCGATCTTGACTGATTTCTTCTTTGAGTCAAGGTCGTCTGTTTCTTTTTAGAAACGAAGCTCGTTTGAGGATGCTCCCCTTTGGAAACTTCTGACAAATTCTTGCCTCTTTTGACAAGGTCGTCTGTTTCTTGTTTTTTTTGTGCGACCACTTTAGCAGCGCTCTTTTTTTGATTTTGTGCAATCTTTTTTAGACTGGTTGTAATCATAATAATGAGAATAAATGGTAAGAAATCAACCAATAATTCAAAAAAAAGTGAAAGAACGGTCAAAATTTCCATTTAAATCACTCGTTTTCTTTTGCAGGATTTGCTTGATTTGAAATCGAAGCACGCATTTTTGTATCTGCATCAACGTTTTGCATTTTGTAATAGTCCATGACACCAAGTTTACCTGTTCGCAGAGCTTCAGCCATCGCTAAGGGTACTTCGGCTTCAGATTCAACGACTTTGGCGCGCATACGTTGGACTTGTGCACGCATTTCTTGTTCTTCGGCAATCGCCATTGAGCGACGTTCTTCCGCCTTCGCTTGAGCAATTTTCTTATCCGCTTCTGCTTGATCCGTTTGAAGTTGCGCACCAATATTACGACCAACATCCACATCCGCAATATCAATCGATAGGATTTCAAAAGCCGTTCCTGAATCTAACCCTTTATTTAAAACAGTCGTTGAAATTAAATCAGGATTTTCTAAAACTTCTTCGTGTTTTTCAGAAGAGCCGACCGTGGTTACAATTCCTTCACCCACACGGGCAATAATAGTATCTTCACCAGCACCACCGACTAATCGTTCGATATTTGCTCGAACAGTTACTTTGGCTTTAACGATAATTTCAATTCCGTTTTTGGCTACGGCAGCGATATTTGGTGTTTCAATCACTTTTGGATTAACAGAAACTTGAACGGCTTCAAACACATCACGACCAGCTAAATCAATGGCCGCTGCTTTTTCAAAGACCAAATCAATATTCGCGCGTTGAGAAGCAATTAGTGCGTCAATGACACGGTTAACATTCCCACCTGCCAAATAGTGGGCCTCTAGTTCATTTGTTGAAAGGATGAGACCAGCCTTTGTTGCTTTAATCAGTGGTTGAATAATATGCGAGGGATTCACCCGTCTAAGACGCATCCCGATTAAAGTTCCGATACTGACTTTTACGCCAGAAAAATAAGCGGTAATCCACAAACCAACAGGCACAAAACGTAAGAACAATGCCAAAATAAATAGTACAACTGATGCGAGAATCACCACGCTAATCACACTTGCGACAGGGATATAAGCCATTAATAATCACCTTCCATTTTTAAATTTCTTACCCAAATTTTGCTACCTTCGATTTTTTCAATGACAATAAAAGAACCAGAAGCAATAAAGCCATCTGCACTTAAAACATCATAAAGTGGGCTGTCTTTTTTGCCAAAAGTTGCTTTTCCTGAAGGTCGTAAGGGGGTTTGGGCAACCCCGCTTAATCCAGGGACTAACTCAAGGGGATTTTCTTCCATAACAATGGTGTTATCGACGTCTAGATTCGTGTGTAGCACAAAGCGAGAGAGTCGACTCGTTGCGTATTGGCTGCGAATTAAAAAAATCACAACTGCAGCAGAACTAATAATCGCCATACTCATATCGCGAATCGCCCAAAAGAAATTGCCAGTCGTATAGTATAAGCCTAAAAAAAGTAAAATTCCACCTAAAATACCGACAAAACCAAAATCAGGAATGAGAAATTCAAAGATAATAAGCAAGATTCCCAAAGTAAATAAAGCAAAAGGAATCCATTCTTCGATTGCTAATACGTCTAAATAAAAATAAAAACTTGTTAAGGCAAGTAAAATCCCCGTTTTTGTCCACGGGCTAAGCAAAGCGATGACTAAGCCAATAAATCCCGCTGCTAATAATAAACCTTCCATCAAAACCTCCTCCTCTTTTTTTGGTGTTTCTATTATTAATGATAACATCTTATGACCTTGATGTCATTTGATTTGCGGCGACTTTGGCAAAGTGATTTTAGGATTCAATATTTCAAAACACACGAATTTGAGTATAATAGAACATGCCGTCAATGGTTTGATAGAAACAGGTAAAGCATAAAAAAGGAGAAATAAAATGGACATTTATTTAAAAAAAGCAGTCATGCATCTAATTGATCGAGAGGTCGGTGATCCGGTTTACTCTCAAGTCGAACTGGATTTAACGAATGACTATATTCGTGAATATTTAACCAAAAAAATTCAAAAAATATCAAGTGCGCAAACGAAAACAGGTACCTTAGCTCCAGCCTCCCCAGTTGCTGAAATGCTGCCAAAAGTGGCGAAAGACTTTATTGCTTTTAGTGAATTACTTGTTGGTCATTGGTATCAAGTTTACAAAGAAAGTGAAGAAGCGCCAAATAGTGACGTTTTTGTTGTTTTATACGAGGAAGATGCTAAAGAACAACTTGCTTGGTTTCGAGTGAAGTACAAAGAAGAGTATACGCATTTTACTGAAATGGTAGATCAAGGCTTATTGAACAAATTAATTTTAAACCGAGCAATTTTAGGTGGCAAAACACAAAAAGCCGATGAAGGGATTACCATAAACTTAACGAATTTGACCTATGAATTAGTCGAGATGAAACAAGTCTTTTCTGGAGAAAAACGTTTTTATTTTTCCACGGAAGTCATTGAGTCGGTGCCGTTACCTTCTTTAGATGAAAATATTCGAGTGATAAAAAAAGTGGCTAAAAAAATGAGTGAAAAATTTGAAACACCAACATTCGATGTGTTAGCTAACGTCCAAGAGGCGGTTTTTGAAACGATTGAAGATTCAGGATACTTAGATACAACCGAAATTGCCGAAAAAGTTTTTAAAGAAAATATTTCAGCTAAATTAGCATTTCAAGAAGAAGTTGCCGAAAAAGGTGTGCACACACAAGCACCGTTAGTAAAAGAGGTCAAAGAAATTTCTGAGAAGAAATTTGGTAAACAGAAGTTAAAACTCTCTAACGGAATTGAATTGATTGTTCCTTTAGAGGTGTATCGTAATCCTGACCTCATTGAATTTATCAACAATCCCGATGGTACGCTTTCTGTAACAATCAAAAATGTAGAAGATATTGTGAACAAACTTTAAGCTTTTCTCATGATTTGCTTGTTTTTGATACAAAGCAAATCATGATGTAGTAAAGTAACTTTAATGACCAACACCAAATTTAAGCAAATGGCTTTTAGTTTTTAATCGATGATATGAGGGGGAAGGCGATGCGAAAAAGACGAAAAAAAAGACGTTTCTTAAAAAAAAGTTTGCAATTTTTCTTATTACTATTCCTAATACTAGGAAGTTATCTTTTTTATAAAAATTATCGAATTTATCGACAAGTTACTCAACTAGAACAAGAAGTACGCCAGGCAACTCAAACATATGGGCTGACGGCCTACCATGATTTAGTTTTGGCTATTATTTATACAGAAACAAAAGGACAAGGCTCAGATCCGATGCAAAGTTCAGAGAGTGCTTTTGGTGAAGTTGGTTTTATTCAGGGCACACAAGAAAGTATTAATCAAGGGGTTGCTTATTTAGCAGAATCGTTGGCACTGGCGGAGGAAGAAAAGGTGGATTTAGCTACTGCCATTCAAGCCTATAATTTTGGGTTAGATTATATTTATTATATAGCCAATCGTGGCGGGAAAAATGACATTCCTTTAGCAGAGGAATATTCACGAGATGTGCTTGCTCCTTTTTTAGGGAACACGACACAAGCGCAGTATCGTTATATAAAGATTCCGTCATTGATTTATAATGGTGGTTATTTATATCATAATGGTGGGAATTTATTTTATGCAGATATTGTTGCTTGGAATCAATTAAAAGTGAAGTTTTTTCAGTTTTTTCTGCAATAAAGACGAGCGCTTTTGTTTGTGAAAACTATAATGCAAAAGACTTGAAAATTTCTTAAATTGTGCTACAATGAAACATGTGAAAAACTGTCTACTTTCAAATCGCGCTGATTTCGATTAGTGCGTTTTTTTTCCGATATAGACAGCCTTCTTAAGATAATCTGCAGGAGGTGAACGTACTTGGCTAGAATTCCTACCCAAGTGATTGATGAGATTCGGAGTCGGACGAATATTGTTGAAATTATTGGGCAATATGTTCAACTAAAAAAATCGGGTGGTAAAAATTATGTGGGGTTGTGCCCCTTTCATAATGAGAAGTCGCCTTCCTTTTCCGTTGCTGAAGACAAGCAATTCTATCATTGCTTTGGCTGTGGACGTGGTGGGAATGTTTTTCGTTTTATTGAAGAAATCGAAGGATTGCCTTTTCATGCAGCTGTTTTACGAGTTGCTGAACTAGAGGGAATTCCTGTTGAAGAAAAGTTTTTTAATCACATTGAAGAAAAAACGTCAACCACAGCGACCAACCAACTAATCGTTCTTCACGAAAAAGCAGCTGAGATTTATCACCACTTATTGATGCACACCACTGCTGGGCAAGTTGCGTTGGATTATCTACTTGAACGGGGCTTAACAGAAGAAACCATCGTTGAATTTCAAATTGGTTTTGCACCGATTCAACGCGAATTTTTAGAGAAGGTTTTTTTAAATGAAAAACTACCTAAAGAACATTTTGCTTCGTCTGGCTTGTTTGTCGAAAGAGAAGATGGTCAGTTACTGGATCGCTTTTATCAACGTGTGGTTTTTCCAATTCGTAATGCACAAGGAAAAACGATTGGGTTTTCGGGTCGATGGTTAGATTTACCAGATACTTCAAGTGAGAATCAGGCAAAATATCTAAACTCACCTGAAACAGCGATTTTTAACAAACGAGAAGTTTTGTTTAACTTTGATAAGGCCCGTAGCATTATTCGAAAAGAAAGTGAAGTTTATTTATTTGAGGGCTTCATGGATGTTTTGGCCGCCTGGCAAGCAGGGGTGAAAAATGGGATCGCTTCGATGGGGACCAGCTTAACACAACAGCAAGTTCAAATGATTGAAAAAATTACGAAACAGCTCGTTTTTAGTTATGATGGTGACTCCGCTGGGATTGAAGCAACCAATCGTGGGATTGAATTATTAAAAGAGACGAGTCGTTTAGAATTAAGTGTCCTGAGTTTTCCTGAACGTCTGGATCCAGATGACTACATTCGTAAATATGGACAAGAAGCTTTTGTAAATTTAGCGAATCACGGCCGGGAAACAATTTTTTCGTTTAAACAAGCGTATCATCGAATGAATCGAAATTTATCCAATGAAAAAGAACAGCTGGAATATTTAGAGATTCTATTATTAGAATTAGTCGAAGTCGATTCATTGATTGAACAAGATCGTTATTTAACGCAACTTTCAACGGAATTTCAAGTGAGTCGTGAGGTGCTTCAACAACAATTTCGGCAATTGAAGCAGCAACACCGTGTACAACGACGAGAAAAACAACAAGAACCAGGACCAGAAGTTGTGATTGCACAACCGATTATGCCGATGCAAAATCGGCGAAAAACCCAAGTAGAGAAAGCGCAAGAGGTTTTGTTATATCGTTTGTTTCATGAAGAAGGCTTTAATCAACGTTTTAAAAACCTTGATATTAGTTTTCCTAAAGAACAATACCAAGAGTTATACGTGCTCTTTGATACGTATATAGCCATTGAGTCTTCTTTTGAAATTGCAAAGTTTTTTGATTTTCTTCAAGATGAAAATTTACGTTATTTAGTTGCTCAAATTGAGAATTTAAAAGTTCCTGAAGAAAGTAGCGATCAAGAGCTTCGTGATTTGTTAAAAGTCATTCAAAACGCCAGCGTTCAAGAAGAAATTCAACAAAAAAAATTGGAACAACAAATGGCCAGTCAAATGGGGAATCAACAACGCGAATTAGAGCTAGCTGTAGAGATTCTGAATTTAACGAAATATTTAAAAAAAGTGCAGTAGTCGAAATTTATTTTAAAAAAGGGGGATCTCTCTCATGTCAGAAGAAACAAAATTACCTTATGATAAAGCAGTGGCGGAGTTTATTAGAGAAAACAAAATCAAAGGTCAAATTATTTATGATGAATTATCGAACCAATTAGCAACGCCTTATGCTTTAGATGCAGAAGCGATGGAAAAACTAATTCAAAAAATTGAAGACGCTGGTATCAGTGTCGTCGATGAAAAAGGGGAGCCTTCTGTCTTTAGCTTGAAAAAAGACGAAAAAGAGGCAAAAGAAAGTGCAGCCCATGAAGATTTATCTGCACCAACCGGCGTGAAAATCAATGATCCTGTTCGCATGTACTTAAAAGAAATCGGACGTGTGGCTTTATTGAATGCGGAAGAAGAAGTGGCGCTAGCTTTAAAGATTGAAGAAGGCGATCAAGAAGCTAAACAGCGCTTAGCTGAAGCGAACTTGCGTTTAGTAGTAAGTATTGCTAAAAGATATGTTGGTCGTGGCATGCAATTTTTAGATTTAATTCAAGAAGGAAATATGGGATTAATGAAAGCTGTTGAAAAATTTGATTACCGTAAAGGGTTCAAGTTTTCAACGTATGCGACATGGTGGATTCGTCAAGCGATTACGCGTGCGATTGCTGACCAGGCTAGAACGATTCGTATCCCAGTGCATATGGTAGAAACAATTAATAAATTAATTCGGATTCAACGTCAATTGCTACAAGACTTAGGACGCGAACCAACGCCTGAAGAAATTGGAGCAGAGATGGACTTACCAACTGAAAAAGTTCGTGAGATTTTAAAAATTGCACAAGAGCCGGTCTCTTTGGAAACGCCAATTGGTGAAGAAGATGATTCTCATTTAGGAGATTTCATCGAAGACCAGGACGCGACAAGCCCTGCAGAACATGCTGCTTATGAGTTGTTAAAAGAACAATTAGAAGATGTCTTAGATACTTTAACCGATCGTGAAGAAAATGTTTTACGTTTACGTTTTGGGATTGACGACGGTAGAACAAGAACATTAGAAGAAGTAGGGAAAGTTTTTGGTGTGACGCGTGAACGGATTCGTCAAATCGAAGCCAAAGCGTTACGTAAATTGCGCCACCCATCTCGCTCAAAACAATTAAAAGACTTTTTAGAATAAAATGAGGAAAGCGACTTTTTTGAGTCGTTTTCTTTTTTGAGCCCGAGAATGAAAGCGTTCGATGCTTTTAACGAAGTCAACGGCAAAGGATAATAAATTTCTTGTTAGCATTAGAAATAAGCACTTCTAAATTAAACCAAATGAGAGCATTTTTTGTGAAATAAACAGCGATTTGGTTCGTCGTTGTATAAAAATAAATAATTTTAATAAAAACGTAATCGAATTTTGCTTGGTAAACCTTTTAAATTGTGGTAGATTGAACTTTAGAAACATAAAGGAGTCAAATTAGTGATAAAAAAATGTCCTTATTGTGATTTTGAGCCCATCCAAGATCAACTTGTTTGTCCGAATTGTGGGTCAGAATTAAACAAAGAAAATTTAAAACAAGAAACTGATAGTCAAGAAGAGAATAATCACGTAGAAATGACGAACGATGATATCAATTGGTCAAATTTTGAAGAAGTTCCTTTAGGTTCCGTTATCGAACATTTTCATGAGACGATGGAAGATGACATGCCAACAAAAGAGATTGAATCCTCTATTTTCATCAAAGAAAAAGGCAAGCCGATTGAACCAATTATGAAAGAAGCAATCGAAGAACCATTTGAAGAGAATCCGATTTTATCTGCGTATATTCGTCGTCACAAAGAAGGGGCTGACGAAGAGGAGTTAATTGCAGCAATTGAAAGTCAGCAACAAAAAGAGACCATGCCTGAAGCAGATGAGCCAAATGTCCGTTCTTTTGAAGCGTTAGAAATCGAAAACTTAGTAGAAGAAGATGTTGTAGCGCAGGTAAATGAAGTAGCTGATGAACAAACAAGTGATCATTTAGTTGCCGATGAAGCACAAATTACGCCTGAAGAATTCGTTGTTAGTGAGTCTGCCGAAGTCGCCAGTCAAGCGAATCTTTCAAGTACAGCCGTTGCGAAAGAGACTGTTGAAGAAGTGGTAGATGAAGCTCTTGCTTTAAACCAACGCCAAGTATCACTTGAAGAAGCACTACCAAAGGAAAGAATAAATGACACTGCCTCTGAGTTAAGTGAAGCGGAAAAAGCAGTGGCCTTGATTAAGCAACATGAGCAAAAAATCGAACAATCCGAACAAGTAACAGAAGAAACACAAATGCAAACAAAATTTACCGAACCAGCAGCAATAAAAAAATTGCCGCCTTCTAAAAGTAAAAAGCCTTTTTACATTATTGGTATCGCAGGTGTCCTTTTGGCAGCCGGTAGTTGGTGGCTATACTCGGATTATCAAGCCAAAGCCCAAGCAGCACAAGCGATTGCTTTACAAACAAAAGAAGAACTTGGCGAGCTAGAAACGCAACTGAACCAACTCTTTTTAGATAATAAACAAGAGTTTTTAAAACCTGGTGTCACATCAAGTGAAGTCAAAGAAATCAGGCAAGCATTAAAAAAATATCAAACAGAAGAAGCTTATCCCGCTTTAGAAAATCTGAGTGCAACTACCTATCAAAAAGCGACCCTGATTGAAACGGTAAACCAATACTTTACGCAACCAATCGTTGTGGGTGACGAGTTAATGAAGGATGTTCACATAAAAGATGAAACCCCAGTTGTTACAAGTTTATTAAACGAAACAACGCCCTTTGCAGAATTAGTCAATGAAGCATTGCAACGAGCAAAAATTGAGTATCAACAAGTACAAAGTGCGCGGGATGCCGTCGAAAGAATAAGCGAAACAGTCAAAGAAGGTCAGTTAACCGATCAGTTCAACAAAGAAACACTGGTAAGCGCGCAAAAAGAAGTCGAGCAACTATTTGAAAGCCCGATGAAAGAAGCCTTGTTGGTAGAGTTACAGCCAGTAGAAGAGGCGCTTACTGCTTATGAGGCAGCCGAAAAAGAAAAACAACTCGCTGCACAAAAGAAAGCAGAGGAAGAAGCAGCTGCCGCACAACAACAAGCAAGTCTAGCTCTTACCCAAAATGAAGGGCAAGAAATACTAAGCCCGAATACACCGACCAATCGTAACCATCAACCAATTATTTCTACTCGTCCAAGTGACTTAGCGGATGGCAATAATCCAGCTTGGCAATGGGCACCAGGTGTGTATGATGCGTTTATTACTTCGGTCATAAATAAAGGATATGTTGTTGCAGGTGGTTTTATTTTAGAGCCTGTTCGAATTGAAAATGGTGAAGGTTACTATCATTTATACGCAACAAGTAATCAATCGAGTTTATTAAAAGGGATACCACAAAGTGAAATGCCCTATTATTTAGTGACAGTCAACGCCAAGACCGGCTTTTATAAAGGAAATGGTAATGGTTAAGAATAAAACTTGAGTGTCGCCCTTATTTTCGGTATGATAGTTTCAATAAACTATCAGAAAATAAGGGGGTTTTTTATTGGAAAAGATTGAAAAACAGCCAACCTTTATGGATGGCGTACGCGCGTGTGTACCAACGATCTTTGGTTATTTAGGGATAGGCTTTGCGATGGGAGTAGTAGGAAAAGGGATTGGGCTATCTGTTTGGCAAATCTTTTTGATGTCTTTGATTGTTTATGCAGGAAGCGCGCAATTTATCATCTGTGGGATGTTAGCAATTCAAGCCCCTTTTTCATCCATTGTTGCTACTGTTTTTTTTGTTAATTTACGACATTTACTCATGAGTTTATCCGTCTCACCCTATTTTCAAAAGTATTCATTGTTAGGTAATATTGGTGTTGGTACCTTGCTAACCGATGAATCTTACGGTGTACTCACAACTTACTTACGACAAAATCGTCCAATTAGCTTGGCTTGGATGAATGGGTTAAATTTACTGGCTTATCTAGTATGGATTGTAGCCACCGTTTTAGGAGGCGTTTTTGGTCGGTTTGTAACGAATCCTGAGACATTTGGTTTAGATTTTGCTTTAGTTGCAATGTTTTTAGGCCTTTTCTTATTTCAAGCCGAAGTCGAAATGAAACGCCAAACAAAAAAAACACTCTTAGTTTTAACCACCGTTTTAGTGAGTGTTTATCTTCTAACGTGGTGGACGACACCTGAAGTTGCTGTGATTGGTGCTACTTTGCTTGGGTCTATCGTAGGAGGGCTGAGTAATGTCTGATAAAAGTTATTTATTATTAATTGTAGCAAGTGGTTTAGTGACTTGGTTTCCTAGAATTTTACCATTTGCTTTTTTACGTAAAGTCAATTTTTCGCCAAAGTTTCGTCAATTTTTGGACTATTTGCCACTATGCATCTTAGCGGCGTTACTTATGCAAAGCTTGCTTTATACAGAAAATCAAGCACTACCAAAATTAAAAATACAAGAAACATTGGCTTGTGTTCCAACGGCGTTCGTTGGCTATTATACAAAAGATTTAATGAAAATTGTCACAACGGGGATTATTGCGATTGCCATTATCCGCCTTATTTGGTAAAACGAGAAAAGAAAGAGGAATGTAAATGAATGAATTAATTGCATCTATTTTTAAAGGAATGATCATTGATGAAAATGACCAAGCCTATTTTGTGCAAAAAAATGGCATTACTTTTAAGTTAGATAAAACAGAAGGGACCCACGCAGTAGGAGAGATGGTTGAAGGTTTTGGTTATCAAAATCAAAAACAAGAATTTCGTATGACCACCAATTTCCCGCAAAGTCGCAAAGACCACTATGCATTTGGAGAAGTGACGGATACAAGAAGAGATTTAGGTGTCTTTGTTAATATAGGGTTACCAGATAAAGATGTTGCTGTTTCCCTTGATGAATTACCTATTATGCGTGAATTATGGCCAAAAAAAGGCGATCAACTAATGATTGCTTTAAAAGTCGATGAAAAAGACCGACTATGGGGAACCATTGCCGACGAGAAATACTTTAAAGCCTTGAGCAAACCTGGGAATGAAGCATTGTTAAACAAAGATATTTCTGGAACAGCCTTTCGTTTGAAATTAGCAGGTAGTTATTTATTAACAGAGGACCATTATATTGCTTTTGTGCATCCATCAGAACGTTATCAAGAGCCGCGTTTAGGAGAGAAAGTAACCGGTCGCGTAATAGGTGTTCGCCCAGATGGTGTTTTAAATGTTTCTTTAAAACCTCGTGCGCATGAAGCAATTGGAGACGATGCCGCGATGATTTTAGCCTTTTTAAACCGAGCACCCCAAAATGAAATGGCCTACACAGATAAATCAACACCAGCTGAAATTGAACAAATGTTTGGCATTAGCAAAGGTCAATTTAAACGAGCTCTTGGGAATTTGATGAAGCAACGTTTGATTGAGCAAAAAGATGGCATCACTCGTTTGATAAAAAAGACAAACGACTAACTTGTTAAATTAGCCTATCTACTTTATAATAGTTCTTAAGTAGAAAAAAGCTAGTTTAGAATTATTATAAAAAGGTGGGGGAAAATGAACATTCAAGAAGCGTTGAAAAAAACGAAAAAACAACTCCATGAATCTGGATTTAAACTAACCCCGCAAAGGGAAGTCACACTTTTGGTCTTATTAGAAAATGAAAAAGATCATTTATCCGCAGAAGAAATTTATTTTTTTGTAAAACAAAAAAATGCAGATATTGGGTTAGCAACGGTTTATCGAACACTTGAGATTTTGACCGATATTAAAATTGTTGACAAAATTAGCTTTGATGACGGCGTTGCCCGATATGACTTACGCAAAGAAGGGGCAACACATTTTCATCATCATTTATTGTGCTTAGATTGTGGCTGTATTGAAGAAATTGAAGAAGATCTGCTAGGTGAAGTTGAAGGATTGTTGAATCGAAGTACCATTTTTTGGTGAAGGATCATCGCTTGACTTTCCATGGAATTTGCCAAGAATGTCAAAAAAATGGAAAAACCGAATTGGCTAAGTAAAGTCAATTTGGTTTTTTTAGTGTTCGGAACTGTTCGAACGCTGTAAAATTTGGTATGATAAGGTGCTAGAAGTGGGGGATTAGATGAAAGAAGAAATTACCGACTACTTACACTATGTAACAATTGAGCGTGGATTAGCAGAAAACACGCGAAGCAATTATCAAAGAGATTTAGAACGGTATTTGGTTTTTTTAACAAAACAAAAGGTGACCACTTGGCAAGCCGTGGAACGCTTAACAGTTCTTGATTTTTTACAAGAATTAAAAGATGAAAAGAAATCTTCAGCAACGATTACACGAATGATTACAAGTTTACGCCAATTTCATCAATTTTTGCGACAAGAACGTTTTACAGATCATAATCCGATGCAACATATCGAAATGCCTAAAAAATCACAGCGGCTACCAGATACGTTAAGTTTAAAAGAAGTGGAACGCTTGATCGAAACACCAAATACACAAGAAATACTCGGAATTCGTGATCGAGCAATTTTAGAAGTTTTATATGCAACGGGATTGAGGGTAAGTGAGTTAATTAGCTTAGAATTAAAAGATTTGCATTTAAGTATGGGATTGTTACAAACAATTGGAAAAGGCGATAAAGAAAGAATTGTGCCTTTAGGTGATTTAGCGATTCAATGGTTAGAATGCTATTTAGAAGAAGCCAGACCGTTACTAGTCGCAAAACAGCCTGGGGAAACCCATTTGTTTGTGAATCAACGAGGGAAAGGCTTGACTCGCCAAGGCATTTGGAAAAATCTAAAAGCATTAGTACAGCTAGCGGGGATCAATAAAAATGTTACCCCTCATACGTTGCGTCACAGCTTTGCGACCCATTTACTAGAAAATGGTGCGGACTTAAGAACGGTCCAAGAGTTATTAGGCCATGCTGATATTTCTACAACTCAAATTTATACACATATTACCAAAAAGCGTATGACGGATGTATACAAACAATATTTTCCAAGAGCTTAGAATTAAAGGAGAATTTATGCAAGAAATCCAAATCAAATTAGCTGTTTTTGAGGGGCCACTAGACTTACTGCTACACTTAATTCAAAAACTAGAATTAGACATCTATGATATACCGATTGCACAAGTGACGGATCAATACATGCACTATATTCGTGCGATGAAAGAGTTTGAGCTTAGCTTGGCGGGGGAATATTTAGTGATGGCAGCAACGCTAATGGCAATTAAAAGTCAAATGCTCCTACCGACGAATGATTTTGAATACGATGATCTAGAAGAGGCATACGAAGAAGATCCTCGAGAAGCGCTAGTTACACAACTATTGGAGTATCGAAAATACAAGTATGCGGCGGATTGTTTAGTTGAAAAAGCCGAAGAACGTCAAAATTATTATTCAAAAGAGCCTATGAATGTAGAGGCGTATAAAAGTGAAGAAATCCCCACCTTAAAAGAAAATCAACTAACAACGATTGATTTATTTTTAGCTTTTCATTCGCTATTAGAAAAAAGAAAATTTGCGCAACCAAGCCAAACAACCATTACAGCAGAAGAGACTACCATTGAAGAAAAAATGCAATGGGTAAAAAAAACACTGGCCCACATCAGCAAAGACCAAGGCTTACCGTTATCAAAGTTACTTATTCATTATACAAAAACAGAAATAGTTCTCACTTTTTTAGCTTTACTTGAATTAATGAAAAAACAAGAAATAAGAGTTGAACAAATCGATAACCAACATGAAATGATGCTTTATAAAGTAGGTGTTTAGATGAAAAAAATTAGTGAATTAGAGGCCGTTTTATTTGTAGTCGGAAGTGAAGGAGTGATGCTTGAAGAACTAGGTTACTTACTCGAGTTACCAACGGCTCAAGTTTATCCCTTAATTCAAGAACTAAATCAAAGTTACCACGAAGACGAGACACGTGCTTTACAAATTCTTGAAGTCGGCAATCAGTTTATTTTGACAACCAAAAAGGATTGTGCGCCTTTGTTAAAACGTTATGCTCAGTCGCCGATGTCTAATCGGCTCTCTCAAGCAGCCATTGAGACATTAGCAATTGTTGCATACAAACAACCAATCACACGGATTGAAATTGAAGAAATTCGCGGCGTTAAGGCGTCAGGTGCACTGCAACGACTTAGTGCATTGCAGTTAATTGAAGAAGGCGGTCGCGTAGAAGGACCGGGACGCCCGATTTTATACCGTACAACGCCTTATTTTATGGATTATTTTGGTTTAAAATCGTTGGAAGAATTACCCGATATTCAACAAATGGAAGCCGATTTAACCGATGATTTACCAACTGATTTATTCTTTGATCGTTTGAATCAAATCGAAGAATGATAATACAAGAAAGAATTGAGGAATCTCATAAATGGAAAGATTACAAAAAGTGATTGCGCACGCAGGTATCGCCTCTAGACGCAAAGCCGAAGAATATATTTTAGCTGGTCGAGTAAAAGTCAATGGGCAAGTCATTCAACAATTAGGTACACAAGTCAGTGAAAAAGATCAAATTGAAGTCGATAATGTACCGATTTACCAAGAAGAACCTGTTTATTATTTATTTTACAAACCACGCGGGGTTATTTCAGCAGTATCTGATGATAAGAACCGCAAAGTTGTCATCGATTATTTCCCAAATGTGACGAAACGAATTTACCCAGTTGGACGTCTGGATTATGATACTTCGGGATTATTACTGTTAACAAATGATGGCAATTTTTCGCAAAAATTGACGCATCCCAAATATGAAGTCGATAAAGTTTATGTAGCTAAAGTCAAAGGAAAAGCTGAAAATAAGCAGCTGTTACCACTTACCCGAGGAATTCGTCATGAAGGAGTGAAAATGGCACCCGCTAAATTCAATATCTTATCTAATGACGCTAAATCACAAACAAGCATTGTCGAGTTAACGATTCATGAAGGGAAAAACCACCAAGTTAAAAATATGTTACAAGCAGTCGGCCTTCCTGTTCAGAAATTAAAACGTGAAAAATATGGTCATTTAACTTTAGCAGGACTTCGACCAGGCGAATATCGAGAGCTGAATAAAAAAGAAGTTAGTCAACTTTTAGAACTAGCAAAAAAAGTTAAGAAAAAATAAATAAAACAAATTAGTTGCTTTTTTCACAAAAGCAGTTATAATAAGGTTGTAAAAAAAATATAAGGTTCGTCTTCAGGGCAGGGTGTAATTCCCGACCGGTGGTAATAGTCCACGACCTTTTGTTCCTTGGAATAAAAGTTGAATCGGTGCAATTCCGATACCGACAGTATAGTCTGGATGGAAGAAGATAGGGCGTATTTGAGTTGCTTAATTTTTGTTAACCAAGTACCCTATTTTTCCCTGTGGAGAAATAGGGTACTTTTTTTGAATGTTTTTTATTCAAAACGAGGCTAAGACGAATGTTAAGCAAAACAAATCCTCATGAAGATGATTCCTAAACACTAGGAGGATTTTACAATGAACAACAAAGTACAAAAAATGGTTTCAATCTCGATGTTTGCTGCAATGGGGCTGGTTATGCAATTTGTTTCCTTTCCAATTTTACCACTCTTTCCTTTTTTAAAGGTTGATTTCAGCGATATCCCTGTTTTACTGAGCATGTTTTTATTTGGTCCTTTCGCCGGCGTTGCAACAGCCTTTTTACGTTCGCTTTTGCACACTACTTTAACGGGACTTTCCCCACAAAACTTAGTTGGGGACGTTGCAAGTTTTATAGCAACTACTACTTTTACCTTACCAATTTATTATTTTTTCCGTAAAGACCACGGAAAAACAAATAAAATTTTTGGAATAATTAACGGTGTTTTAGCGATGAGTATTGTAATGGCGATTGCCAACTACTTTGTGATTACACCGCTATATCTAACCTTTTTTGGCGTGACAGCAGACCAATTTTTAGGTATGTCACTAGCAAATTATGTTGTTATTGGGATTTTACCATTTAACTTATTAAAAGGGACCTTGGTCAGTGCTGTTTTCCTTGTTTTACACGCAAAACTACTTCCATGGTTAGCTAGAAAAAAACAAATTAGTCATCACCAAACATTTTAATCAGACAGTAAAAAATAGCCTCCTTCAAATGAAAGAGGCTATTTTTTGTTTAATAAATTAAAATCTATTGATCAAAAAATCAAGTATTTTCGTATCTTAAGAAGAAAGGTCTTCTAATAAAATAGCCCGCGTTGGACACTTTTTATAGGCAAGCAAGACTTGTTCTTTTTGCTCATTTTGAATAAACTGTTGATGAGCCTTTTTATTTTGGGTAAATAAAACAATTCCTTCTTCATCGTAATCAAAAATTTGGGGAGCATAGACATTGCAAAGTCCACATGCAATACAACGTTCGGGAACAATTTTACAAAGTTGAGTCAAAAAAATCACTACTTTCTCATAGGAGGATTTGATGGATACAATTATTTTAGCTTTATTTCAACGAAAGCACAAGTTAAAGCCAACGACCACGTATCATATCCTCGTTGGTCGCCGAAGCACTTCGATTTTAAGTTATGCCTTTTTTAATGATCTACTGCCTGTTTTTGGTAGCTTTCCTGAATTGAAAGAAGAGGATTATAGGCGAATTTTAGAGCAACTAATGATTCAAGGGAAACTTGAAAAAATACAAAGTGGTGAATTGCGTTACCGTGCCCAATTAGAAGTAGACCAATCAGAAATTCTTTTTTTTGATCAAATCGATTATTTTAATTATGGAAAAAAAGAAGCGCAGACTTGGCGTTTAATCCAATTTTTAGTTCAAGTAGCGTCCTACTATGGCAAGAGTAAAGCGTACCTCCCTTTAGAAAATTCGCCCTATTACTTAAATCGTACGCGTTTTTTTGTAAAACAACACCATAGTAATTTGCGTCAGACAATCTATGAAGAACTTCAAATGCTTTTAAGCGAATTACCCAATGATACGGCCAATTTTATCGCACGGAGCTTTAATGGTTATCAAACGAGTGGCGCAGTCTTTTTTCAATTGCTCCCTGAAGAACAACAGGGGCAGCCTTGGACGCGCTTAGCAATTTCAGCGAGGCTTCATCCATTTTTTAAAGTACTAGAAAACCAGCCAACTTTCTTAATGGCTCAATTTATTGCCCCAATTTTACAAGAGAATAAAAACCAAAGTGCGTTACAAACAAAACGCCTATACAAAAAAGGGTTAACCCTTGAGCAAATCGGTCAACAACGTCAAATAAAGCAAAGCACATTAAACGACCACTTGTTAGAGTGGGCACTCATGGATGAAACGTTTCCTTACTCGCAATTCTTAACGCCTACTGCCTATCAATTGCTAGCTAATTTACCGGAAAATTCTTGGGAATATGCGTATAAAGAACTCGCCTTATCAGAAAATATTTCATTTTTTGAATTACGATTGTATCAAATTCAAATGAAACGAGGGAAAGTATGTTAGAAAAAGCATTAAAAAAATATTTTGGCTATGAGACTTTCCGCCCGAATCAAAAAGAAATTATTGAATCGCTCCTTCAAGGACATGACACATTTGGAATTTTACCAACGGGCACAGGGAAAAGTTTATGCTATCAGCTAATGGGTTATTTAACGCCAGGTTTAGTTGTTGTGATTTCTCCTTTAATTTCTTTAATGGAAGACCAAGTTCGTTCTTTACAAAAAAATGGCGAGAAAAAGGTGACGGCTTTAAATTCCACTTTAAATAGTTTTGAAAAACAATATGTCCTTGATTACCTGGCTTATTATAAGTTTTTATTTATAAGTCCAGAAATGTTGCAACAACCCGCTGTTTTAGCTGCTTTAAAACAAACCAAGCTTGCACTACTAGTCGTAGATGAAGCCCACTGTATTTCACAATGGGGAATTGATTTTCGACCAGAATATCGAAATATTCAGCAAGCAAAGCAGATTTTGGGTAACCCATTAACTTTAGCTCTAACCGCAACCGCTACAGAGGAAGTCGAAAAAGATATAAAGCAACAACTTTTACACCCGACACATGCAATCTTTCGTGAATCTGCGAATCGAAAAAATATCGCCCTTTTTGTGAAAGAAACGACGAATAAAAAAGTAACG
Source organism: Enterococcus lemanii (assembly GCF_016909125.1). Lineage (GTDB taxonomy): Bacteria > Bacillota > Bacilli > Lactobacillales > Enterococcaceae > Enterococcus_I > Enterococcus_I lemanii. The sequence continues at coordinate 34,081 of NZ_JAFBFD010000022.1, forward strand.
CTTCAAGCATTATTACCTAAAATTACAGGTGCGACAATTATTTATTGTGCGACTCGAAAACAAGTCGAAGAACTCTATCAACTCTTAAAAGAGCAATATACGGTCGCTTACTATCATGGTGGACTGAACTATCAGCAACGCTCCATGTTACAATACCAATTTCAAAGTGGCAAGCTCCAATTTTTAATTGCGACCAATGCTTTTGGAATGGGCATTGATAAAAAAGACGTTCGCTACGTGATTCATTATGACTTATCTGATACGATTGAAAATTATTTACAAGAAATCGGGCGAGCAGGACGAGACCAATTACAAAGCTATGCGATTTTACTTTATCAAGCAGGTGATGAAAAAGTTCATTATTATTTTCAACAAATGAATCGAGAAAATCGCCAAATGCTTGAAATGAAACTGGCAGACGATCAAATCGAATTGGGCGATGATTTGTCAAAAAAATGGCACCAACAAGCGTTACTAGAAGGCTCAGAAGTCTTTTTAAAAACACTAAAGGAAAACGAATCATTAAAAGCTTCTAAATTAAAACAGATGCACGATTACGTCACCTGTTCAACTTGCCGCCGCCAATATTTAATGAATTGCTTAGGGGAAATCGTCGAAGAAGAAGCCAACTGTTGTGATTATCATCAGGCGAATTTACCAGATATGCCAATTAAAGAAAAGAAGAATGAAAAAAATCTAGAAAATTGGCAAAAGATTTTGAAAAAAATGTTTTCAGACTGAAAAACCTTAGTAAAATATTAAGACATAAGCAAGTTTCCTGTGGTATAATGCTACTGAAGGAATACTAGGAGGTTTGAATTTTGAGCAGAAGAAATAAAGATTATCAAGACCAAAATGAAGTAAATGAACCATGGGAACAGCCAATTTATGATGAGGGTGAAGAATACACTCGCTCAGGGAAAAGAAATAAAAAGAAAAGCAACACAAAGTTTTTAACAACGGTGTTAATTTTAATTTTCTTAATTGCTGCGATCCCGATTAGTGCCGGTGCCTGGGTTCTATTCCAAAAAAACAAACCAGTGACACCAAAAGAAACAACTCCAACAACAACAATTAGCAGTACCATTGAATCAAGTTCAACAGAGTCTTCAGAGAGTCATTCAACAGCTGAAGAAAGTTCAGCATCAGTAAGTGAGCCGGAATTTGAGGAATCAACAGAGCCGCAAAATGTTGACGCAAACCAAAACAATCAAAGCCCAACAGAAAATAACGACACTGCTGAATATATTGAAGTTCTTGCTGGTGAAGGTCCCAATGCAATCGCTAGTCGTGCGGGGATCTCAGTAGAAGAATTATATCGTTTAAATGGTATGAACGAGAACAATTTCCATTTTGACCCGGGTCAAAGTGTAAGAATTCGCTAAAAAACCGTTTCGGCGGTTTTTTTTCACGTAAAGAGATTAAGTTAGATAAGGGGAACCACCATGCAAAAAGTAAACATCGCAATCGATGGCCCGGCTTCATCAGGCAAAAGCACTGTCGCTAAGATCTTAGCGAATGACTATGGCTATATTTATACCGATACCGGTTCAATGTACCGGACCATTACTTATTTAGCTATTCAAAAAAAGATTGCTTTTTCAGATGAAGCAGGTTTAGTTGATTTAATTAATACCTATCCAATTACCTTTGAGCAAACAGCATCTGGTCAGAAGGTATTTGCAGGCGAAGAAGAAGTGACACAAGCCATTCGCCAACCAGACGTTACAAATGGCGTTTCAGAAGTTTCTGCTTGGGCAAAAGTTCGACATAAACTAGTTGAGATGCAACAAAAAATTGCTGAAAATGGTGGCGTTGTGATGGATGGCCGCGACATTGGTACAGCCGTTTTACCAACTGCTGAAGTAAAGATCTTTTTAGTAGCTAGTGTTGATGAAAGAGCAGAACGCCGCTACAAAGAAAACCTTTCAAAAGGAATAAGAACAGATTTTGAAACATTAAAAAAAGAAATCGAACAACGCGATTATTTAGATTCAACACGCGTTGTTTCGCCTTTGAAACAAGCGCAAGATGCAATCAAAGTGGATACGACCGGTTTATCAATTACCGAAGTCGTTCAATGTATCAAACAAATTGTATCCGAAAAAATAAAGAATCTTGCATAGTCAAATAAAAAAAGCCTTGTTTCTCCTAGTATTTTATAGGAAAACAGGCTTTTTTAATGAAAATATGAGAAATCGCTTTATTTTTTCATTAGAATAGCATAAACTAGTAATAGTAGTTGTTAATAAATGAATGTTGGGTAGAGGAGGACACTCGTCATGACAGAATTTGACAAAGAGCACGTAGAATTAGGGAACGAAACAATGGAAGCTGCTTTAAGCAATTTCAAAGAGGTGAATGTTGGCGATATTGTTAAAGGAGAAGTTTTAGCAATTGAAGACAAGCAAGTCATCGTGGGAATTGAAGGAGCTGGTGTAGAAGGTGTTGTTCCAGCAAAAGAATTATCAACTTTACCAGTAGAAGAAATTAGCGAATTGGTAAAAATTGGTGATATCCTTGATTTAGTAGTAATTACCACCATCGGTAAAGACAAAGAAAATGGAAGCTACCTACTTTCAAAACGTCGCTTAGATGCGAAAAAAGTTTGGGAAGACATCGAAAAAGACTTCCATGCAGGTAAAATTATTGAAGCACCTGTAACGAATGTTGTAAAAGGTGGTTTAGTTGTTGACTGTGGCGTTCGTGGCTTTGTCCCAGCATCAATGGTTGAAGACCATTTCGTAGAAGATTTCGAAAGTTATAAAGGCAAAACAATGACCTTCAAAATTGTTGAAATCGAACCTTCAGAAAATCGTTTAATTTTATCTCATAAAGCAGTGGTTGAAGCTGAAAAACTTGAAAAACGTGATGCTTTACTTGCTACGCTTAAAGAAGGCGATCAAGTAGAGGGAACCGTTGCTCGTTTAACTGACTTTGGCGCATTCGTTGATTTAGGCGGCGTGGACGGCCTTGTGCACGTATCAGAAATTTCACATGCGCATATTGCAAAACCAAGCGATGTCTTAAAAGTTGGTGATAAAGTTCAAGTTGCGATTTTATCTGTTGATCCGACGACAGAGCGTGTTTCTTTATCTATTAAAGATACATTGCCTGGACCGTGGACAAATATTGAAGAAAAAGCAGCTGTTGATTCAGTTTTAGATGGCACGGTCAAACGCCTAACGAGTTTTGGCGCATTTGTCGAAGTATTCCCAGGTGTTGAAGGGTTAGTTCATATTTCACAAATTTCTCACAAACATATCGCGACACCACATGAAGTGCTGCAAGAAGGCGATCAAGTTAAAGTGAAGGTTCTAGAGGTGAATCCTACAGAACACCGTATTGCTTTAAGTATTAAAGCTTTAGAAGAAAAACCTGAAGCAGAAGTGGTTAAAGAAGTCGAAGAAACTTTTGTAATGCCTGAAGAATCAACAGGTTTTACAATGGGCGATATTTTAGGCGATTTATTAAAAGAACAAGAATAAAAAAAGGACGACTGATTTCTCAGTCGTCTTTTTCTATGCAATTTCAAATTGATTAACGAGAGCGTTTAGCTGTTCTGCCAATTTCGCAAGTTCTTCAGAGCTTGCCGCAACTTCTTGCATAGCAGCGTTTGTTTGTTCTGTTGAAGCAGAAGTTTCCTCAACACTTGCTGCTGACTCTTGTGCAGTCGCCGCAATTTCTTCAACCGATTCATTAATAATAGAAGTATCGTTTGAAATATTTGTAAGGTTGTCTGAAACGTGATTAATTCTTTCAACCATTTCTGTCACAGCTTGCGTAATATATGAAAAAGTTTGATTGGTTGACTGGATTTGATTTGAACCGTTTTCAACTTCAGTATAACTTTCTTTTAAGGAATCAGAAACATTGCTCGTCTCGTTTTGAATTCGTCCAACAATTTCAGTAATATTAACGACATGTTTAGACGATTGTTCTGCTAAACTGCGCACTTCTTCTGCGACCACAGCAAAACCTTTCCCATGTTCTCCTGCTCGAGCTGCTTCAATCGCTGCATTTAACGCTAGTAAGTTTGTTTGGGTAGCGACTTCTTGAATAACGGAAACAAGTTGTGAGATTTCTTCCGTGTCTTTATTTAGTTTGCTTACTCTATCTACTGATGCGTGTACGACTTCGTCAATAAAACTCATTTGTTTTGTCGAAGCGTTCATCAAGTCAATCCCTTGTTGCGTTAAAGTAAGAATTTCATGGAATGAATTTTGGATGTATTGACCTTCTGTATTGGCTTCGTTAATTTTTTCTGTAAACGAAAGCATCGTATTCGTTAAATTTGATGCATTGCGCGCCAGTAGTTCAGCGCCTGAGGCTAATTCTTCTGTTATAGTAGCTACTTGTTCACTAGCTTGTGTTACTTCTATAGAAGAGTGAGTCAGATCATCACTTTGATGGGTAACGGTATGAGAGACTTGATTGATTTCGTTTAATAAATGGCGCGTCGAAGCAGTCATTTGATTGGTCGAGTCGATCAACTGACCAATTTCATCTCTATAAGGATTTTCTAATTCAGGAAGATTTAGTTTCCCTTGTGCGATGAATCCCATTCGTTTGGTAACGACTTGCAAAGGCGTTACAATTGAGCGAGCAGTTAGAAGAGCTACGCCAATTCCCAAAATAATAACGATGATACTAGTCGTGCTCATGACAATTAAAGTTGTTTTTCCATCGCGTAAAATATTTTTTTCTAAGTCGATAATATGGTTTTCACGGTTAACCGCGGTGTCATTGTAGCGCGTAATTAAATCTTGGACTTGTGTTTCTAATTTTAGTAAATTCTCGCTTGCTAAGGTGACGTTATTGTTATTCATTTCTGAAAAAACTTGATTGATAACGGCGTTTCGCCAATCAATTGTATCTTCTTTTAATTTTGTGAATTCTTCAGAAGTATTTAAAGCTGAAATTTGATTTTGAATCACTTCTGCAGCTTCTGAATCGAGCATAAATTGTTCTTTGTCTTTGGGGTTGTTTGATAACACATAGGCACGTGCAGAACTCACCCGACTATGAAGATTAATAACCAACTGCTCATCTGCAATTAATAAGGGGAGCTCCTTATTTAAAACATTATTGACGGTACCATTGCTTGCTGACAATATAAAAAATATGTAAGCTGAGATAAAGAAAATTAAAGATAAGACAATTGAAAAACCCATCAACATTTTGGCTTTTACACTTTTGAACACAAAGATTTTTCCCATTTTTACACCTCATTTTAGATTTAAATAACTCGATTTATAATTTGTCGACTCCTTTTGGTGTGAAATTATAAATAATAGTTATAGTTTATATATCGGTAGAAAAAGATATTATTCAAGATATATTGTGATTAATTGCACATTATATTTATTTTTTTCAGAAGCTTTTTGGCGAAAAACTTGCAAGATAGCTTTTGATTCGTTAAACTAGGTAAGTTGAAAGTTTGTAAAACTAGTGAAGACTAATAATCAAACAGTAAATCGAAAATAAAAGTACAAAAGTACAATGGAGGAAAATTATGGCAAATCCAACAATTGCAATCGTCGGACGTCCAAACGTAGGGAAATCGACCTTATTCAATCGAATTGCTGGTGAACGAATTTCGATCGTCGAAGATACACCTGGCGTAACCCGAGACCGTATTTATGCCACTGGTGAGTGGTTAGGCAAGGAATTTAGTATTATTGACACAGGTGGAATTGATTTAGGCGATGAGCCATTCATGGAGCAAATTAAGCACCAAGCAGAAATTGCGATTGAAGAAGCAGACGTGATCATTTTTGTCGGCAGTGGCCAAGAAGGAATTACCGACGCTGATGAATTAGTTGCCCGTATTTTACACAGAAGTAAAAAACCGGTCATCCTAGCAGTAAACAAAGTTGATAACCCAGAAATGCGGGCAGAAATTTATGAGTTTTATTCACTTGGTTTAGGCGAACCGTATCCAGTCTCTGGAAGTCACGGGTTAGGTCTAGGGGATGTTTTAGATGAAGCAGTGAAGCATTTTAGTACCGAAATCGAACCAGAAGAAGAAGGCGTTATTAAATTTAGTTTAATTGGTCGTCCAAACGTCGGAAAATCTTCTTTAATTAATGCGATTTTAGGTGAAGAAAGAGTCATTGTATCTGATATTGAAGGTACGACACGTGATGCGATTGACACTCAGTTTGTTAGCGAAAGTGGTCAGAAATTTACCATGATTGACACTGCTGGAATGCGTAAACGCGGGAAAGTCTATGAGAGTACCGAAAAATACAGCGTGATGCGTGCGATGCGTGCAATTGAACGTTCAGATGTCGTTTTATTTGTAATTAACGGCGAAGAAGGGATTCGTGAACAAGATAAAAGAATTGCAGGCTATGCCCATGAAGCAGGTCGTGGGATGGTTATTGTCGTAAACAAGTGGGATATGGTTAAAAAAGATACGAATACGATGAAGGAATTTGAAGAAGAAATCCGAGATGAGTTCCAGTATTTAGATTATGCTCCAATTATCTTTGTTTCAGCGCTCACTAAACAACGCTTAAATAAGTTACCTGAAATAATTGAAGAAGTTAGCATGAATCAAAATATGCGTATTCCTTCAGCCCTCTTAAATGATGTGATTATGGATGCAGTGGCAATTAACCCTACTCCAACAGATAAAGGCCGTCGTTTGAAGATTTTTTATGCCACTCAAGTAGCTGTAAAACCGCCAACCTTTGTCATTTTTGTGAATGAAGAAGAGTTAATGCACTTTTCTTATTCGCGCTTCTTAGAAAATCAAATTCGTAACGCTTTTACATTTGAAGGAACACCAATTCGAATTATTCCACGTAGAAGAAAATAATAGATTTTACCATACTTTTTACGCTTTGACAAAGGAAATAATTAAATCGAAAAAAAAAGTGCAAAAATAGCGAAAACCCTTGATATTATAAGGTTCATGTGATAACGTTATATCAGAATATTGCTGGGTTCAGTCAATATTTATTACAAAAATTGGACCACTCAATTTTTGTAATGATGTGAGACATCAAAACATAATTCAGGAGGTGAAACCATCCATGGCAAACAAAGCAGAATTAATCGAGAAAGTTGCAGCAGCGACTAGCTTAACTAAAAAAGATGCAACTGCAGCAGTTGATGCTGTATTTTCAACAATTCAAGAAGCTTTAGCTAACGGTGAAAAAGTTCAATTGATCGGTTTTGGTAACTTCGAAGTACGTACTCGCGCAGAACGTAAAGGACGTAACCCTCAAACTGGTGAAGAGATTCAAATTCCTGCAAGCAAAGTACCTGCATTCAAACCAGGTAAAGCATTGAAAGACGCTGTTAAATAAGACAGTTAAAAGCCCTTGTTATTACAAAAATTTGTAGTAACAAGGGCTTTTTGTATGAATAAATGTGAAAAAGATTCAATTAAAAAGAATATATGTTATAATTTTATCAATAAGTAAGCGCTTCAACAAAAGAGTGTAAAAAAGAACGAAAAAAAAGCACCGAGACAGTGCCACTTAAAAAGTTGATTACGGATTAACCTTATTTTAACTTGCCATGTTGATTTGAATGCTACCAACAAATTCATTTTAACAGATACCATTAAAAATGCAAGCGTTATATATATTAAATGAAAATAGGAGGATTGCAATGAAGAAAAATTACACGATAGGACTTGATATTGGGACAAACTCGGTAGGGTATGCAGTAGTCTATGATGACTATAATCTTGTATCAAAGAAAATGAAAGTTTTTGGTAATACGCCTAAAAAGACAATGAAGAAAAACTTTTGGGGAGTAAGGTTATTTGAAGAAGGTACAACAGCTGAAGCGCGGAGGCTAAAAAGAACGACGCGAAGAAGATACGAAAGGCGTCACAACCGATTAGAAAAATTGCAATCCCTTTTTTCTGAAGAAATGAATGAAACAGATTCAAACTTTTTCCATCGGTTAGAAGATAGTTTTTTAGTAGAGGATGAAAAACGAAACTCTAAGTATCCTATTTTTGGAACGGTAGAGGAAGAAGTAATTTATAATCATAATTATCCTACAATTTATCACTTAAGGAAGAAGTTAGTTGATATCGATGAAAAGGCAGACTTGCGTTTGGTTTATTTAGCTTGTGCGCACATACTTAAATTTAGAGGTCATTTTTTAATTGAGGGTAACTTAGCAGATTCATCGCATTCGATTGACGAATTATTCTCCACCTTCATCCAAACATATAATAAAGTATTTTGTTTCCAAGGTGATGGTAGTTTAATTGGTGCGCTAAATGATAATATTTCTATTGAAAATATTACAAAAGAAAAAATATCACGCACAAGAAAAGTAGAGGCAGTCTTAGCCTTGTTTCCAGGTGAAAAAAATAACGGTGTTTTTGGACAATATTTAAAGTTAATCTTCGGTTTAAAAGTCAATTTTAAGAAGATTTTTGATTTAACTGATAAATTTGATCTAGAAATTCCAAAAGAATCTTATGAGGAAGATATTGCTGAGTTGTTAGAAATAATTGGCGAAGAATACTTGGAAATCTTTTCTGACGCAAAAAACTTATATGATGCAATTGTATTAGGTGGAATTTTAACGGTTGAAGATAAAGGAACAAATGCAAAATTATCTGCATCGATGATTGATCGGTATGAGAACCACCAAGTAGATTTGCAAAAATTAAAAAAATGGATAAAAATTTATTTACCTGATGAGTATTACAATATCTTTTCAGATAAAGAAAAGAATGGTTATGCTGGTTATATTGATGGTAAAACTAAACAAAGTGATTTTTATGACTATTTAAAAAAACTTTTGATTAATCAACCTCAGTCTGAATATTTTATTCAAAAAATAGAGCAAGAAGATTTTTTAAGAAAGCAACGTACTTTTGATAACGGCGTGATACCTAGACAAATACATCAATCGGAGCTAGAGGCAATTTTGACGAATCAAGCCCAGCACTATCCATTGTTGGCTAAAAATAAACAAGAAATTATAGAGTTATTTAAATTTCGTATTCCGTATTATATTGGGCCGTTGGATAAAAACAACCAAAGCGATTTTTCTTGGCTTGTTCGAAAAACAGAGGATGAAATTACCCCTTTGAATATAAAAAAAGTAGTAGATTATGAAGCTTCGGCAACTGCATTTATTGAAAGAATGACGAATCGCGATACTTATTTACCAAAGGAAAAGGTGTTACCAAAAAATAGCTTGATTTATCAAAAATATATGATTTTTAATGAATTAACAAAAGTTACTTATATTGATGATCAAGGGAAAGTAAATAACTTTTCTAGTTTTGAAAAAGAAGCCATTTTCAATAAATTATTTAAAGTTGAAAGAAAAATAACGAAAGTTAAACTACAAAACTTTTTAAAAAATGAGTATCATCTTCAAAATCCAACAATCAATGGTATTGAAGAATCGTTTAATGCGAATTATGGAACTTATCATGATTTGAAGAAAGTTAATGGAATGGAAGCAATCCTCGAAGATAATTCAAATGTAGAATTACTAGAAGAAATAATAAAAATAATAACAATATTTGAAGACCGTAAAATGATTTCAAAGCAATTAGAAAAATATAAAGAACGACTTTCTCCAAATATTATTAAAGAATTATCAAGAAAAAAATATACGGGATGGGGACGACTTTCAGCTAAATTAATTTATGGTATCCGAGATAAACGTACCAACAAAACAATTTTAGATTATTTAATAAATGATGATGATGTAAGTAACAATAGAAATCGTAATTTTATGCAATTGATTAACGATGATGATTTATCATTTAAGGAAATTATACAAGGAGCACAAAAAATTGAGATAGAGACCGATTTAGTAGAAATTGTAAGAGAATTACCTGGAAGTCCAGCAATAAAAAAGGGAATTTTACAAAGCATTAAAATAGTAGATGAAATCATTGCAATTATGGGGTACCTTCCTGAAAATATCGTGATAGAGATGGCTCGAGAAAATCAAACAACCCAACAAGGAAAAGCAAACGCAAAAACTCGTTTGAAAAATTTAGAAGAAGCAATTAAAGAATTAGGAAGTAGTCTTTTAAAACAATATCCAGTTGACGCTAAAGACTTACAAACGGATCGTTTATATTTATATTATTTACAAAATGGTAAAGATATGTATACCGGTGATGATTTAGATATTCATTTTCTCTCATCGTACGATATAGACCACATTATTCCACAAAGTTTTATTACAGATAACTCTTTGGATAATATGGTTTTAGTGAGCTCGACTTTAAATAGAGGGAAATTAGATGATGTACCAAGTATTGATGTTGTTAAAAAGATGGAGCCTTACTGGAAAAAACTAAAAGAATCTAAATTAATTAGTCAGCGGAAGTATGATAATTTAACAAAAAGTTTGAGAGGAGGATTAACTGAAGACGATAAAGCAAACTTTATTAAACGTCAGTTAGTTGAAACAAGACAAATTACGAAACACGTCGCACAAATATTAGATGCCCGCTTTAATAAAAAAGTGAACCAAGAGAATGAAGTTGCTCGCTCAGTCGGGATTGTTACCTTAAAATCTTCATTAGTTAGTCGTTTTAGAAAAGACTTTTCTATTCATAAAGTTCGAGAAGTAAATGACTATCATCATGCGCATGACGCGTATTTAAACGCAGTTGTTGCTAAAACATTACTAGCAGTTTATCCTAAATTAAAACCCGAACTAGTTTATGGTGAATACCAACATTTTAATTCTCACCGAGAAAATAAGGCAACAGCAAAAAAAGAATTTTATTCTAACATTATGCGATTTTTTACAAGTAATACCCCAATTGTTAATCAAAATGGTGAAATTCTGTGGAATAAAGAAAAAGATTTAGCTAAAATTAAACAAGTTTTAAGTTACAATCAAATGAATATTGTCAAAAAAGTAGAAGTCCAAAAGGGAAGTTTTTCAAATGAAACAATTTTGCCGAAAGGTGAATCCAAGAAATTGATTCGTCGGAAAAATAATTTAGATCCACTAAAATATGGAGGTTTCAACACACCGACATTTGCTTATAACGTTGCATTTACTTATGAAAAAGGGAAAAATAATAAACCAACTAAAATAATTATTGGAATTCCGATAATGGATCAAGTGGCTTTTGAAAAAAATTCTACAGATTACTTAATGAGTAAGGGATACCGAAATCCAAAAGTAAAGGCAATTTTACCAAAATTTTCATTGTACTCATTTGACAATGGGCGAAGAAGGTTTTTATCGGGTGGGTCGGAAGCACAAAAAGCCAATCAATTCGTATTGCCTGCTCATTTAACAACCCTTCTTTATCACGCAAAGCATTATGATGAGATAGCCAGTAAAACAAGTTACGATTATGTAAACGAACACGTGACACAATTTGCAGATGTGTTAACCTATATTGTGGATTTTTCACAAGAGTATATACTAGCAGATAAAAATTTACAAAAAATAAAAGTACTTTATGAGAAAAATAAAAATAGCGACCCTAAAATAATTGCTGAGTCGATGATCAATTTGTTGACGTTTACCTTTAGAGGCGCACCAGCTGATTTCAAGTTTTTCGGAGAGAATATTTCAAGAAGTCGTTATAACAATATAAGTGAACTCTGGCAAGCAGATGTTATCTATCAGTCAATTACCGGGCTTTATGAAACGAGAATAAAGTTAGGAGAATAATTATGGGATGGCGAACAGTAGTTGTAAACACACACTCTAAATTATCTTATTTAAACAATCATTTAATTTTTAAAAATGCTGCTGAAACGGTACAAATTCATTTGTCTGAAATCGATGTATTATTGTTAGAGACAACGGACATCACAATTACAACGATGCTAATTAAACGATTAATTGATGAAAACATTTTAATTTTATTTTGTGACGATAAACGTTTGCCCATCGGAAAGTTATTGCCTTTTTATGCCAAACATGATAGTAGTTTACAACTATCACGACAGATTTCTTGGCCCCAAGATCGAAAAATGTTTGTTTGGACAGAAATCATTTCTCAAAAAATAACCAATCAAAGATTACATTTAAACCAAAGAGTATTCGATGAAAAAGCTTATTCTTTAGTTGTTTTACATGAAGAATTAGAACTTTATGACCCGACGAATCGAGAAGGGCATGCTGCTAGAATATATTTTAATACGTTGTTTGGTAACGATTTTTCTAGAGAACATCAAAATGATATTAATGCAGGATTAAATTATGGTTACACGTTGATTCTAAGCATGTTTGCTAGAGAAATCGTTCGAACAGGTTGTGTGACACAACTTGGATTGAAACATGCCAATCAATTCAATGAGTTTAATTTTGCTAGTGATATTATGGAACCATTTCGACCATTAGTAGATCAAATTATTTATGATAATAAGAATAAATCCTTTACAATAATGAAGCGTGCATTGTTTTCATTATTCGATAATCGATATATTTATGGAAAAAAAGAAATGTATTTAACAAATATTGTCAGCGACTATACCAAAAAAGTAATAAAAGCTTTAAATAATGAAAAAGAAAGAATACCTATTTTTAGGCTATGAGTTATCGATACATGAGAATGTTATTAATGTTTGATATGCCGACTGAAACTGCTGACGAAAGAAAAGCATATCGAAAATTTCGACGTTTTTTACTAAGCGAAGGCTTTATTATGCATCAATTCTCGGTTTACAGTAAGCTATTACTGAATGATAGTGCGAATAAAGCGATGATAGACCGTCTAAATGGAAATAATCCTAAAAAGGGCAATATTACATTATTAACAGTAACTGAGAAACAATTTGCTCGAATGATTTATTTAAATGGTGTAAGAGATGATTGTATTGCTAATTCAGATAAAAGAATTATTTTTTTAGGAGAGGAGATGGATGATGAATCTTAATTTTGAATTACTAGATCAATCTGTTTCTTTGAATAAAGGAACAATTCTAGTATTAGAAGATCCGAATATATTTTCAAAAGTAGCGCAAAGTATATTTGAATATGAAGAAGATGGAGAGATAAAGTTTTATAATAATAAATTTATAAAAATTAAAGAAAGTCAGTTGATGGTCATAACAGATATCATGAATTATACTTTTAATTCTTCTAGTATGTTAAAATCAATTTATAGTGATTTAGAAAAGCAAATTAATGATAATCCACAACTAAAATCAGAAATTGAGCAAATTTCGTTACAATTAAATGAAATTCTATCTATGGAATTACTTAATCATGAGTTAAACTTAAGTTGTTCAGATTTAACGATGTATAACTTTTTTAAAATGTACGAGGTTAAAGTGCAAACAAGTTATAAAACTTTATTTGAAAAAAGCCTTGAGATTGTCCAGGTATATAAATATTTATACAAAAAAACATTATTAGTTTTTATTAACGTATGCTCCTATTTTTCAAAAGCAGAAGTAAGCGAGTTGTTGGATTTTATTTCTTTATTAAACGTCGATGTGTTATTTATTGAACCGAAAAGCGTTTATGATTTTAGACAATATGCGCTAGATAAAGATTATTTTTTGTTTGTTCCAGAGGAGTAATAATATAAATTGATGTTCTTTGAAAATTAAATAACAATTATATTATTTTATGAAAAGGAAGCAGAAAATCTGAAGCTTTGCTATGGGCGAATGATGCGATTACGAAATCTCAAAAAAATCTACGAGGTTTTAGAGTCATGTTGATTTGAATGCTTCCAAAACTATAGTTGAGTGGTTATAATCATACTAGCAGTTTTAGAGTCATGTTGATTTGAATGCTTCCAAAACCGAATACTATATGTCTTTTCATCAAAACGGGTTTTAGAGTCATGTTGATTTGAATGCTTCCAAAACTGGACCGCGATGCCGTCAATCTTCTGCGCCGTTTTAGAGTCATGTTGATTTGAATGCTTCCAAAACCTCGTTTACCGAATTTGAGTTAGCTTTAGCGTTTTAGAGTCATGTTGATTTGAATGCTTCCAAAACATGAAAGAAGGAAGTTTGATCTTACTACCGTTTTAGAGTCATGTTCATTTTAATGCGCTAAAAACGAACTCTTTCCATTTTGGAAACAGTTAATGTTTTAGAGCCATGTTAATTTAAACACTACTAAAAATCCTGAATTATTCATACTTTTAGAAAAAGAACAATCCAAGGGTCAAAATGACTCGTTTTGACCCTTGAACATAAAAAAATAAAACTTTTAAAAGAAAATAGAGAAAAGATACAAGAAAATTGAGTAGTAAAGAAAAATTTCTGCGTAGAATGGCCAAAAATAGACAGACTCCCCCCTTGGTGCTAAAAACGATTTTTTTTCATAGGGAGAAGGTCATTTTGCTAGTAGGAATACAACCGCATCTGCTGAATGTTCCTCATTATTTTCCAAAAACTGTTCTGAAAAACATGCGAGGTCGCAAGTTTAATTTGAATATTTCTTGCGTGATGAACAAATCTAGCGGCCAC